>JAFWOX010000021.1 GCA_017545325.1 Oscillospiraceae bacterium
AGAGAAACCGGGGAAAGAGCGCGGCAGGGGTGTTCCCCTACACCCCCGATGCGCAGGGCGCTGAAGCGAAGGGGGCAAAGGTTCGACGATAAACAAGCGGGTGCGGAACGTCAGCTTGCCGGCTTTGAATCTGCTTGGCAATAGTCGTTTGCTTTTCAGGGTGCCCTTCGCCGCACCGGCGCAGGGACGATCGCTGCCCTGGCTTCCCTTGGGGCTGCGAAGCAGGGGCGCTGGAGTGAATGACATGCCGGTGGCATGTCAGAGCCGCGCCTGACTAAGGTACGCACACGTCCCGGCACGGGGCCCTCGCGCGCAGAATGAGCCGCAGCGAGAAGGCAGACCGCGCGGCGGGGACAGGCTGTCTGCGTCGGGGGCGGAAGCAGCCGGGAATCGGGTTTATCCAAAAAACGGGCGTCCGCAGATGCGGGCGCCCGTCGCTTTCGTTATGCTGCCGGATCAGGTCCGGTCATTGGGGATTCAGGGGATCAGCAGGACCTGGCCGACGAAGATATACTTGGGATTCTTGATGACGCCCTTGTTGGCCGCATAGATCACGTCCCACTTGAGGCCGGTGCCATAGTACTTCTGGGCGATGCGCCACAGGGTATCCCCGGCCACGACCATGTAGAACGTGCCCTCGGTCTCCTCGGGCTCGGCAGGCTGCTCGGGCTCCGCGGGTGCCTCAGGCTCGGCCGGAGCTTCAGGCTCAGCCGCGCCCTTGACGGTGACCACGGTGGCGGCAAGACCAATGCCCTCGGCCTTCACGGCCACATAGTAGGTCCCGCCGTACGGGAAGGTCAGGTCGAAGGCGCCGTTCACGGCGTCAACGCCGGTATCCTGCAGGGCGTCCAGGCTCTTGCCGCAGTATACGTCCCCGTCGATGGCATAGATCTCATAGACGTTGGACTCGTTGAAGTGCCAATACGCGGCGTCGAAGGCTACGGCGTCGCCGGCCTCCGCCTCCGCCGTGAAGGGCTTCAGGAAGCTGGTGGAAGCGCGGTCCGCCTCATCCTCATAGGTCAGAACATAGTAGCAGTTGCCAGGCTCCAGGGCGGTGGAGGCGGAAACATAGCCCTTGGAGGAGTTGGTGGCCATCAGCCAGGTGTTCTCGGTATCCAGACCCCAGACGTTGGCCAGATAGCCATACCCGGCGGAGGCAACCTTGGTCTCCACGGGGCACTCCGCGTCCTGCAGCGCCTGGAGGGCCTTGATGCCGGTGATGCCCTTGGTATAGGGCACAGGGTACATGAGGATGGGGGTGCCGCTCTTGCCCACGGCGATGCCATCGGCCAGCTGTACGGTCAGATACACATAGTTGGGATCCCGACCCGTATCGTAGCGGTAGCCAGCGGTGACCAGCATATTGTTGGTGACGGGAGTCGTCTCATCGAAGGGAACCGCGAAACAGTCGTCCCAGTAGTACCAGCCGGTGAAGACATAGCCGTCGAAGGCCTTTACTTCGGGGAGCTGGAGGGTGCCGCCGTCCTCAACATACCGGCTGTCATAGACCTCATACTTCACGCCATCCCGGAAGCGGACCAGCCAGGGAGCCTCTACGCCCATTTTTTCCCCGCTGAGGGTGTAATAGGTGTAGCTCAGCTTCTTATCCGCGCCGATGTTGACGATCAGGCCCTTGTTCATGGTGGCGGCACTGCCGGCCTCGGGGCCGGTGTACTCGGTATCGGCTGTGCAGCCGGCGGCCAGATAGGTGAAGTTCAGCTTGACCGCCGTGCCCTCGGGACCGGTGACGATCTCATCCCCGGGAAACTTGGGGTCATAGTAGAAATCGTCAAAATTGGAGTGATTGTGGCCCCAGAGCACCACCAGGTTATCATGGGTGTTCAGCACGTCGATGAGCGCGGCGGCGCTCTTCATGTACCGCTCCTCGGCGCGGCCGGAGGTGGGGTCAACGGCGTTCCAATAATGGATGGGGAAATGGGTCAGGATGAAGATGGGGATATCGGTGGGGGCTGTGGCCAGGTATTCCGCCAGCTCGGCGATATCCGCCTCGTCATAGTCATAGCTGAAGGTTTTGGCGATCTCGCCGCTGCCGAAGCAGTAGATGATGTAGTCCTCGGTGCGGACCGCCTCGCCCACCTGCATCAGGCGCTTGGCGGCGTCCACCTGGTCGAAGAGCGCAGCATAGTTGCCGCCGGCGGAGGGGAACCATTCATGGTTGCCGTGGGTATAAACAGCGGAGCCCACCTTGCCCTCGGCGATCTGGGAATCCATGTAGTCCATGATCTCCCCGGTCCACTGCCAGAACTGGTCCACATTGGCATAGGCGGAGCCCATATCGCCGCAGAAGCCCATGCTGTCGATATACCCCACGTCTGCCTCGGCGGCCTCCAGCCAGGTCTTCAGGTTCAGGTTCTTGCCGTCATAGTGGACGTCGGAGGTGAAAGCCAGGTTGATGGAGCCGTCCGCGCCCTTCACGGCGCTCTTGACGATGGTTTCGGGCTCGGGATAGTCGACCTTGACCTTCTCCGTGGAAACGGCTTCGCCCCGGCCAAAGATCAGGACCTTGCAGGCATCCTCCAGGGCGCCCTGATCGAAGGCGGCGCCGTCGAAGGTCATGTAGTACTTTCCGCCATGGAGGGCGATGGTCTGGGTCTCGGCGTCATAGTCGAAACCGCGGCCGCCGGAATAGGTCATGAACCCGCCGGACCCCGCAAAGATATAGCTCCCGGGGCTGGCAAGGCTCTCCACCGTGGTGGTCGGATCATCGAAGTGGGCGATCCAGATGACGGCGTCCGGCGCGTCGGCGATCTGTCCGTCCGCCACGCTGACCTCCTGGGCGCCCAAGCCGTCCTCGCCATTCGAGAGAGCAAAATACTTTCCGTCGGCTTCGGTGACGATGACGTACTCCCGGCCGTTGGTCAGGGCCGTGTCCGCCTCAAACGGGCCCTCCGCCGCACTGACCATTAGGGCGCCGCTCATGAGCGAAACCGTCAGGGCCAGCGTCAGCAGGAGGGCTAAGAATTTTCTGCCAGTTTTCATCCTTATTCTCCTTTACATATAAAAATAATATACTTCCCAAAAAGACCGCCTCCCCTTTCCGCGGGGAACTCCAAATGAGGATCGGCTCGCGAAGAGAAGAGACAGAAATTTCAGACAAATAAACAAGCGTTGGACATCCCCGATTTGTCAAAGATGCCAACAACTGCATTATATCGTCTGCACCGGGAAAAGACAATAGATTTTTGTAACTTTTTCTCCTAATTTCATTATCCCTATTTCTCATTCGAGAAAGGCGGCTTTTCTTTGCCTTTGCCGCTTATCTGTGCTATAATGCATAAAAATCCGACATACGGAGAGGAGTATGCATGAATATGGACAGAGTCATGAAGCACACCCGCCGGCAATGCCTGTTTGCCCTGTTCAGTGCCCTGTGCGTGGTCGTCTGCGTCTGCATCGGCGTGACCATGAACCTGACGACCCTGCATGACGAGAATTTCGACCACATGGGGCTGCGTACCTTCTGCATGTTCACGGTGAATTCCAATATCCTGGCCGCCGCAGCCATGGCCATGGTCCTTCCCTACACCCTGGACGGCCTCCGGACCCACAATTACCATATGCCCCGGTGGATCGTAGTCCTGGTCTACGCCGGGGTCACGGCGGTATCCCTCACCTTCCTTATCTCCCTGTTCATTCTGGCCCCGGTGAAGGGCTTCCTGCTGATCTTCTCCGGCTCCCGCTTCTTCCTGCACGGCGTCTGCCCCATCCTGGCCTTCGTGGCCTTCTGCTTCTTCATGAGCGAAAAGCGTCTGACCCTTCCGGACTCCCTCCTGGCCCTGATCCCGGTGGCGGTCTACTCCGCCCTCTACTACATCATGGTGGTGGTGATCGGGGAGGAGAACGGGGGCTGGAACGACTTCTACGGCTTCCTCACCCGGCTTCCCCACTGGGTCCCCCTGACTCTGATCCTTCCCCTCACCTTCGGCATCGCCTCGGTGATCCGGATCCTGCATAACCGGAGCTTCACGCAGCGGAGGGAGGACGAGGCCGCTTACTATAAAGAGGCCTTCAGCCAGGCGGACATCCGGAAGATCGTCGGCGCCCTGGCCCGGTCCCACAGCGCCAACATGAAAAACGCGGATATCCTGATCCCCACCCGGGTCATCACCATCATGCTGGAGAACAACGAGGGGGACTGCACCATGGAGGAGCTCTGCCAGCTCTACCTCCGGGAATACATGGAGAACAGCGACGTGATGAAGATCGACAAAATGTGGATCTGAGACGGCTTCCCTCCGCGTTGACAATGCGGGGGGAGACATGATACTATTTTCCCATAAACCATGCCCCGGGCCGGGACAGGCCCGGGGACAATTTTGAACAGGAGCAAAAACGATGCAGCTGAACGAAGTGATCGCAGGTTTTCGGGCGACGCGTATCCGCCCCCTGGAGGAGCTGGGGGGACGGCTGGTGGAGATGGAGCATCTGGGCACCGGGGCCAAACTCTGCTGGCTGGACCGGCCGGATGAGAACAAGGCCTTCTCCATCGCCTTCAAGACCCTGCCGGAGGATTCTACCGGCGTATTCCATATTCTGGAGCATTCGGTGCTCTGCGGCTCGGACAAGTATCCGGTGAAGGAGCCCTTTGTGGAGCTGCTGAAGAGCTCCGTGCAGACCTTTCTGAACGCCCTCACCTTCCCGGACAAGACCGTCTACCTTGTGAGCACCCGGAACGACCGGGATTTTCTCAACCTGATCGACGTGTACCTGGACGCGGTGCTCCACCCCGCCATCTACCATAAGCCGGAGATCTTCCGGCAGGAGGGCTGGCGGTATGAGGGGGAGGGGGACCAGCTCTGCTACCAGGGCGTGGTATTCAACGAGATGAAGGGCAGCATGGCCTCCCCTATGAGCGTCCTGGCCCATGAGACCAACGCCCTCCTCTACCCGGACAACTGCTATCGCTTCAATTCCGGCGGGGACCCCGCCTGCATCCCGGATCTGACCTATGCGCAGTTCCTGGCCAATCACCGGAAATACTATCACCCCTCCAACTCCCGCATCTCCCTGGTGGGCAGCGTGGACCTGGAGCCGGTGCTGGAGAAGATCGACTCCTTCCTCTCCGCCTTCACCCGTCAGGAGGCGGATTTCCCCATCCCCATGCAGAAGCCGGTGGCGGCGGTCACCCGGGTGATCCCCTACGAGATCGGCCCGGAGGAAAGCACCGAGAAGCGCACCCTGATCGGAGCCACCAAGCTCATCGGCGCCTATGACGAAACGGAGAAGCTCTTTGCCGCCGCCGTGCTGGTGGATTACCTGGCGGGGGACAACGAAGCCCCCCTGAAGCGGGCGGTGCTGGACAGCGGCCTCGCCCAGGACTTCATCCTGGAGCTGGACAGCGGCGTTCAGCAGGCGGCCCTCTCCTGGATCGCCATGAATACCGAGCAGGAGCATCTGGAGGCCCTGCGGAAGATCCTGCGGGATACCCTGACGAAGCTCGCAGAGGAGGGGCTGGATAAGGCACGGCTCTCCGCCTGCTTCCACCGCGACGCCTTCAACAAGCGGGACCGGGAGGGGGGCTGGGCCCCCAGGAGCCTGCTGGAGGCTGTGGGCATGCTGGATACCTGGCTGTACGGCGGCGACCCGGCGGAGGCGCTGATGGTGGAGCCCGTCCTGAAGACCCTGGAAGCCGGTCTGGAAACCGACTTTTTTGAGGGGCTGGTCCGGGAGTTTTTCCTGGAGGACGCCCATACCGTCACCCTGGTCCTGGTCCCCTCCCGCACCCTGGGCGGGGAAAAGCGGGAGAAGGAGGCCGCCCGGGTCATGGCGGAGACCAAGGGCTGGACCGAGGCGGACAAGGCTGCGCAGAGGGACCGGGCGGAGAGCCTCCGGCTCTGGCAGCAGACGCCGGACAGTCCCGAGGCCCTGGCCAGTATCCCCATGCTGAAGCTGGCGGATCTGGCGGAGAAGCCGGAACCCCTGCAGATGACCGAAACAGCGAAGGACGGCGTCCCCGTGATGAAGCACATTACAGGCAGCGGCATCGCCTTCCTTCGGGCACATTTCCTGGCCTCCGACCTGACGACGGAGGAGCTGAGCAAGCTTTCCATGATGTGCCAGGTGCTGGGGAGCATGGCTACGAAAAAGCACAGCCGCAGCGCTCTGCCCCTGGAGATCAAGAACATTCTGGGCCGGGTGAGCTTTTCCCCCGCGGTGCTGCCGGGCTCCGATCCCCGGCATTGCCGGGTGATGCTCACCGTCTCCGCCGCCTGCCTGGCGGAGCTGGGCGAAAAGGCCGCCGACCTCCTGGCCGAGCTCCTTACCGAGACCCTTTGGGCCGACGCCGACCTGCTGCGGGACGTGATGCAGCAGGCCTCCGCCGCCGCCAAAATGACCCTGGCCGGGAACGGGATCAACTACGCCCTCACCCGCGCCCTCAGCTACCAGACCGCCCACGGCGCCGCCGGGGAGGCCGTCAGCGGCGTCACCTTCCTCCAGTGGCTGGAAAAGACCCTGAACGGAGGGGACGAGGCGCTGAAGGACCTGCTGGCGGATATGGCCGGGCTGGCAAAACGGCTGGTCAGCCGGGAGCGGCTGACGGTTTCCGTCTCCGAGGCCTTCGGGGATGCAGCTCTGGACCGTTTCCTCCGCCTGATCCCAGCCCGGGGCGCAGCCCCGGCCGCCGAGGCCGCCTATCCCCTGGCCGGCATCCGCCGGGAGGGCATCGTCATCCCCGCCCAGGTGGGCTTCGCCGTCATGGCCACCAGCTTTGCCCTCCACGGCAGGAAGTACAGCGGCAGCATCCCCGTGCTGGCCAACGTGCTGAACTATATGTACCTGTGGAACGAGATCCGGGTCCAGGGGGGAGCCTACGGCTGCGGCTTCATCGGCCGGGACACCGGGGACGCCGCCTTCTACACATACCGGGATCCCCAGCCCGTCCGCTCCCTGGGGGTGATCACCCGGGCGGCGGATTTCCTGCGGCAGTTTTGCGCCGCCTCCCCCGACCTCACCGGCTTCATCCTCAGCTCCGTTTCCACCCTGGATCCCCTGCGTACGCCGGAGGAGAAGCTCACCGCGGCGGAGACCCGCCGCTTCCTGGGCATCACCCAGGAGGAGATCGACCGGCGCTATACCGCCCTGATCCACACGACGCCGGAGGACCTGCTGGCCCTCATGGGGATCCTGGAGGATATCGCCGGGGACGACGCGGTATGCGTGGCGGCGGGCAAGGACCTGCTGGACGCCTGCGGCGATCGGATCACCGGGACCATCACGGTATAACCCCTTCGGATAAACGAAAGAGCCGCCCACCCGGGCGGCTTTTTTCTTGGGAATACGGGGAAGAACGCTCTTCGTTTCCAAGCTTCAGCAGGGCGTCGCTGACTCTGATGATCCGCTGCGGCGGGGAAGGAGGGATCCCTCATCAGTCATCCGCCTTGCGTGGGACGGCGTCTGACAGCTTCCCCCGAGGGAAGCCAGTCCGCACGGCGGGGACGGGGAACGAAGGACAGGAGACGGGGATGCGCGGCGAAAAATCGGACGCGGGAACGAACAGTTCCCCCGGCTTCCCCTGGAGGAAAAGCCGAAGCGCGGCGCCTGATGAGGGGCGTATTGCTCCTTCCCTTTGTCTGCAGGCTGAGAGCCGCCCGGGGTGGGCGGCTCTCCTTTTTCTTCATTCTGTTTTGGCCTGGTGTTCCTCCGCCGATGCCGGCGCACGGTCGAACTCCCGCCAAAGGTCTGTCAGAGCCCGGCGGTAGCCCTCTCCATCCGTGAACCAGCAGCCTACATGGTCCGCTCCGGGGACGAAAAAGAGCCGCCTGGGGCCGGCGCAGGCCCGGTAATTCTCAAAGGCCATATCCGGGGGGACAAAGCGGTCCTTGCCCCCATGGACCAGGAGCACGGGGACCCGGCAGCGCTTCAGCGCCTCCACGGTGCTGCAGGAATCCGCCGACGCCCCCAGCTTCCGCCGGAAGGCGGACTCCGCCATCCGAACCCCCACCCCGAAGGGCAGATGGAGATTCTTCCGGGCGACATGCCCCAGGATGGCCTTCGGGGAGGTGAAAGCGGAATCGGCGACGATGCCCCGGAGGGACGCCGGCAGAGGCTCCCCCGCCGCCATGAGGGCGGAGGTCCCCCCCATGGACATGCCGATCATATACAGGGGCAGGCCGGGGCAGCGCTCCGCCAGCCAGCTGAGCCAGTCCGCGCAGTCCAGCCGCTCCGCCAATCCGAAGCCGATGTACTCCCCTTCGCTGCCGTTGGTGCCCCGCTGGTCGACATACAGCACGCTGCAGCCCTGGCTTTCCAGGAAATCCGCCATCATGCCGAAGGCCTGGACCCAGCCGCCCCGCCAGCCGTGGATCGCCAGGACGGCCCGTTTGGGCTCCTCCACCGGGGCCCAGTGACCGGCCAGACGGACCCCGTCCCGGGCGGTGATCTCCACCGGCTCCGTGACCCGCTTTTCCTGGGCCGCCATGGCTTCCCCCAGGGCGGCGGCATAAGCCTCCCCTCCCCGGGCTCCGCTGATGCGGGCTTCCATGCCCCTGAGCAGCTTTGGCTCCTCCCGGTCCATGCCCGCCTTGATGAGCAGATTCAGGATCGCATAGCCCGTGAGGCCCACGAAGCTGCCCAGCACCAGACCCGCTCCCGCGGCCAGGATTCCCCTGCCCTTTCCTTTCATTGCCTTCTCCTTTTTCGGCAAACTGCCCGGGCGAAAAGGCCCGGGCAGTTTTTCAGTTCACGCTTTTCATTTTTCCGATGACGTACTCGCACACCACGACCCGGTCCTCCGCGGAGAACACCGCGGGGAAATTATCCGAAAACAGGATCTGGGCGGAGGCGGGGAATTCCTCATCCCCCTCCCAAAGGAAGAACCGGAGCCAAAGGCCCGGGAGGAACTCCAGGGCATAGCCCAGGCCGCTGCTCTCCACCTCCAGCCCGCCCAGGGCCAGGCAGGCGGCGGAAAACCGCTCCGGCGCGCTGCCGTACATCCGGCACAGGCGGCTCAGGCAGCGCCCCTTGAAGTTCGTATCGTACACCTCCCCCCAGGGCATTTCCCGGTAGGTGAGGTAGGCGTTGGACCGGGGGGCCTTCACCCCCTCCAGCAGATAGCGGAGGAAGAGGATGCGCTGGGTATCCGTCCAGCCCGGGTCGGCAAAATCCGGCCAGGTGACGGTCTTCTCCTCCCCGCAGACAGCCAGGGTAAATTTCTCTCCGTCCCAGACGGCGCCGGTGCGGGCGGCCATCTCCTCCGGCTCCCCCGCCCGGAACCGCTCCAGGTAATGGTTCAGGGGAAGCTCGGTCTTGTTATTGGGGTTATAGGGCGTTTTCTTTTCCATCTCAGCTCAGTTCCCTCTCCACCGACGGGAAGAGGAAATGGTTCGTATGGGGCATGAAGCAGGCGGATACGAATTCATCCATGTACCTGGGCTCATTGGAGAGCTCCACATACATCATGGCCTTGCCCAGCTCCTCCGTCTTGGCCCAGGCGCTGCTGCTCAGGAGAACGGCGTAGGCGCCGGAGAGGGAGGAGTTGCCGATATACCGGAAGCGCTCATGGGGCAGATCCGGGAACATGCCGATGGTGATGGCATTGTGGAAGTCGATGCCGCCGCCGATGCCCCCGGCGATCCAGAAGCGGCTGATATCCTCCGGAGTCACCCCCACCTGCTCCATCAGCAGATGGGCAGCGGAGAAGATGGCGCCCTTGGCCCGGATGAAGTTATCCAGATCCACCTCGTTGATGGTCACGTCCCGGCCGTCCGCGGCCTCCGCCGCCCAGGCCAGCACATAGCGGCCCATACCGTCCTCATCCCGCAGGACCCGATCCCCGTTCCGGGTGAATTTGCCCCGGGCGTCGACGATCCCCGCCCGGAAGAGCTCCGCCACGGTATCGATGATGCCGCTGCCGCAGAGGCCCCGGGGCTTCTGTCCCGGCTCCCCGATCACCTCCAGGGTCGGCTCCATGGTGGTTTTATCAATCTTCACCGCCTCGATGGCCCCGTCCGTCGCCCGCATGCCGCAGGAGATGTCCCCGCCCTCAAAGGCGGGGCCGGCGGAGCAGGCGCAGCAGAGCATATACTCCCCGTTGCCCAGCACCAGTTCCCCATTGGTGCCCAGGTCGATGAAAAGGCTCAGCTCATCGGATTCCCACAGGGAGCTGGCCAGAACGCCGGCGGTAATGTCTCCCCCCACGTAGCTGCCCACGTTGGGGGCGATCACCAGCTCCGCCGCAGGGCTGAGGCCGGGGATGACCTCCGCCGCCTGCAGGGTCTCGCAGCGGAAGAAGCTGGGGACGAAGGGCTCCATGCGCACCGGGTCCGCGTACAGGCCCAGGAGCAGATGGTTCATGGTGGTGTTCCCGGCGATGCTCACCCGATAGATCCGGTCCAGAGGGACGCCGGAATCCCGGCACATGGCGGCGATCAGGGGGACCAGGGTCTCCTCCACCACCGCCCTTTTCAGCCGCTGGGAGCCCCCGGGACGGGTGGATTCGATGATCCGGCTGATCACATCCGCCCCGAAGCGGATCTGTCCGTTGCCCGCGGAAGCCCGGGCCAGAAGGGTCCCGTCCTCCAGATCCGCCAGGGCGGCGGAAACGGTGGTGGTGCCGATATCGATGGCCAGGCCGCAGGCGGGATGGGGAATCCCGGGGGCGTGGATATCCGCCACCTGGAGAGCGCCGCAGTGCTCCCGCAGGATGCAGACCAGGCGGAAGTCATTCTCCCGAAGGAGAGCGGACAGCTTCTTCAGGGCGGTGAGGGAGAGGGTGACCCGCTCCGCCCCCAGCTCCGCCATAACCGCCCGCTCCAGCCGCTCATTATCCGGCATAGTATCCTCCAGGGTGGGGGGATCCATAGCGATCTCCCGCACCAGCAGGGCGGGCTCATCCATGACCCCGGCGGCCTTCAGATCCCGCTGCACTGCCTCGAAAGCGCCCCGGACCGTGGGATCCGAGAGGTCGGCTGTGCGGATGCCGGTGCGGTAGGCGGAGGCGGTCTCCGGCACCTCCACCGTCGTATCCCCCGTTACCCGGCTGCAGCAGGCCAGCCGCCACCCGGCGGCGTAGTCCTCCCGGCTCAGATGGGGATTGGCCTCCATCTCCGGATCACCGGCCAGGAGCCGGACCCGGCATTTCCCGCAGGTACCGCTGCCGCCGCAGGGGGCGTCGATGGCTACGCCGGCCTGCTTCGCTGCCTCCAGCAAGGTCAGACCCGCAGGGGCTTCGGTTCGAATCTCTTCGCCGCCGGTATGACGGAAGGTGACAATGGGCATGGTGGGTCGTCCTCCTTCAGAAATTCAGTTTGTCCAGGGCTGCAAACAGGGTCTTCTTGAAGGGGTCCTCCTCCGGCAGGTTCACCGTGGGGATCCCGTCAGAGTCGTATTCATAAATGGTATCGTCATGGGGCAGCACGCAAAGCAGATCCATGCCCGCCTTCCGTACCTCCTCCAGGACTCCCTCGGAGGCGACGCCTCCGGGAGCCCGGTTGATGATGAGCTTGATCTCCTTCGCCCCGATATCCAGGGACTGGGTCAGCTCGAAGATCCGGGCGGCGGCCTGGACCCCCCGGCGGGAACAGTCGCTCACCAGGATGACCGTGTCCACCTTGGGCAGGATCCCCCGGCTGATATGCTCCATGCCCGCCTCGTTATCCACCACCACATAGCGGTAGTTTCCGGCGTACTTCGCCACCTGGGCGGTGAGGATGCCGTTGACATAGCAATAGCAGCCCCGGCCCTGGGTCCGGCCCATCACCAGCATATCGAAGTCGTCCCCCTCCACCAGGGCGTCCGCGAACTTCATCTCCGCAAACTCCTGCTTGGTCATGCCCACGGGCACGGGGCTGGGGTCGGCGATATCGGAGCGGGCCACGTCCTCCCGGATATCCCCCAGGGTGAGCTCCACCTCCACCCCCAGCACCTCGTTGAGGTTGGAGTTGGCGTCCGCGTCCACCGCCAGGACGGGTCCCTGGTCCTTGGCGCAGAGATATTGGATCAGCAGGCCGCAGACGGTGGTTTTTCCCACGCCGCCCTTGCCGGCCAGCGCTATGGTCTGAGTCATGGTAATCCCTCCTTTTGTGGAAAGTCCCCCGCCGGAGGCGGAGGGAAACACAGCCGCCCCCTCGGATCAGTCCGCGGGGGTCAGCTCATATACGGTCAGCAGATTGGCGGAGACCACCCGGTACCGGATGCCCCCGGGAATATCCTCCCGGTCATAGATATCCGCATTGGGCGCCTTCTGCCGGATCCACTGATCCGGATCCGCCATCTCCGCTTCCTCGAAGAAAACATCCCGCATCTGGTTCGCCTTGCAGGTGTTTTCGATCTTGTACACGACCTCGTACAGCATTCAGGCCACCCGAATAATGACCGTGCCGCCGGTCAGATCGATGAAGGTCAGGGCGCCGGGGACCTCCGTCTCCGTTCCCATCACGTCCGTCAGGATCACCGAATCCCCCTTCACGTCGATTTTGGAGACGTAGCGGGCGATGACGGAGTCCTCATCCTTGCTGTTCTTGTAAGCGGTGGAAAGGCACATGTTTGAATCCTCCTATCGGCAAAAGGCAAAAGGAGCGGACCGGTTTGCGGTCCGCTCAGGTTGTAGACAAACCAGTAAACGGGACGAAACCGGAAAGGAAGATAGGGTGAAAGAAACCCATCAGGGGTGTCTTTCGCGTTCAATCATCAGTTTTTCGAACAATCTCTTCCATATTCTTTGTTCGAAAAACTTGCTTCAGCGGGGCGACAAGACTTTGTCGCCCCGCTGAGCGGACCGGTTTGCGGCCCGCTCCCCGGTTGGTTCGCGTTGATCGGCTTCCTTCTGGCTTACAGCATGGGCTCCATGGCCAGGGCCGGATGCCCCTTCTCCGCCAGGAATTCGATCATTTTATCCAGATCGTCGGCGGTGGCGGCGATGGTCTCGTCGCAGATCATATCCGTAAAGTTTTCAATGCCGTAGAGCTCCTGGGCGGCCTTGTTCACCCGGGGCGCCACCTTTTCCTTCAGGGCGGCGGGCATCCAGACGATGCGCTGAATGCCGCCCTCGGCCCGCATGAACTTCTTGGAGCCGATGAACTGTACGCCATGGCCCATGAAGCCGGGGGTCTGCTCGCCGCCGCCGGTCATGGAGGCCAGCTCGGCGAAGGTCATGCCGATGGGGGTGGAGCCGGCATACTCCCGGTTCACGATGACGACGCCGTTGGAGGCAGGCTCCAGGCCGCAGATGCATTCGAAGCAGCCGCAGGAGGTCATGGGATCCTGGATGATGGAGTAGAGGGTGACGGACTCCAGGTGGCCCTGGGAGTATTCATTCACCGCCCGGTTCACATCCGGCCAGATGCCAATGGTCTCATCGATGCAGTTTTCCTTGGAGACGATCTGGCAGGGGCCGTTGGGGTTCAGGTGGTTGGTGGCCTTGGCGTCCAGCCAGGAGACGGCGCCGCAGAGGCCCAGCCGCTCGGGGGTGACGATGCACACATGGCTGGGAGAGAAGGACTGGCACAGGGTGCAGGTGTAGAACACGTCCGCCGCCTCGTCCGTCAGGCTGGCCAGGCGGGCGTCACGGGCGTCGTACACCGGAGTAGCCAGCTCCCTGCGCAGCCGGGTGCATTCCGCGGGGTCGGTATAGATGGTGACCTGGCAGCGGTCAACCACGGTATCGTAATCGCCCTTGATCTTGGCGTAGAGCATTTCGCCGAAATGCTTCGCCCGGAGGCCGTTATTATAGGCGGCCTTGCTGATGCGGATCCGGATCTGGTCCCGCTGGCCGGTATGCATGACGCCTTCCATGCAGTTGATCCAGCTGTGGAACTTCCGCTCGAACACGGGCTCGAAGTCGGACTGCATCTTCTTGCCGCCCACCTCCGCGACCATGGCTATCTGGCTCATGGCGCCGGGCTCCAGCTCGTCGAAATCGGGACCCACCACGGTGATCTTGTGATCCTCGATCTCCCGCACGTCCTTCATCTGCACCAGCTCGAAGCAGTCCACCCGGGCGCCGTACATCTCGGCCTGGACGTCCTTCTTCCGGATGATCTCGCCCTCGAAGGCGCTGTTGAAGGCCACGGGGATGTCCATCTGGGTGACCTTGATCTTCACGTCCCGGGCCTCCAGAGAGGTCTCGATGAAGTCCTTGGTATCGGGCTGGATGATCAGGCTCTTGGGCACCTGGTACAGGTCTTCCTTATCGTCCGTGATGACGGGGAAGCCCAGGGCGATGGCGCCGCCGCCGCAGGCCACGGTGAGATCGTCCACCGGCGCATAGGCGTTCACGAAGGCGAAGATGCGCTCCAGGGTATAGGTGTTCATGCCCCAGTAATCTCCGGGCTGGATGTTGCCGAAGATCATGGCCGCCCGCATGACCAGGCTGATGACATGGCTGACGCTCCAGATATCCGGGCCGACCTCCACGATGCGGACCTTGAAGCCCATGGAAATGCCCATGCGCTTGGCCTGCTCAATGATGCCGCCGATGAGGAAGACGAAGATGCCGCGGCTCTGATAGCCCTTGATGATGTCCCGGGCCTCCTCGTCGGAGGGGGCGGGGCCGATGAGCACCGTAAAGCCGGGGATATCCTGGGTGACCAGGGGCACGCCCAGCTCACGGACCTCGGCGTCGCTCATGTGGCCGTGGTACTCGCCCTTGTAGGGGGCGGGATCCTCCACGTACTTGCAGGCCTCGATGATCTCCGCGGACATGGCGGTGGCCAGGCCGGAGGTGAAGATGGCATGGGTCTTCTGGTCCCGGGCCATCATTTCCTTGATGGGCCCGTCCAGCGCGGCCTTCAGGTCCGCCAGGGTGCTGACCTTCTTGCCGGTGTACTGCAGGACGCAGGCGCAGTTGTACGCCGTGTCCGGAAACTGCATGATATGGTCGGCGCCGAACTGCGCAATGGCCTCGTCCAGATCGTGGACCGCCTTGGCGTACATTTCGTCGCTGCCCTTGAAAACTCTGTCAAATAAGCGCCTCACGCTTAATTCCTCCTGTCATTCTCCGCTTTCGCGGTGGAATCGATGGTATCCTTAATCCTGCGGATCTCCTCCACAGTATCCAAAGCCAGATCGTAGGGGGACGCGCACCGGCGGTCGGCGTCCGCGACGCTGCCGCTGTACCGGATGATCCCCAGCAGGTCCCCGGCGGGCACATGCTCCCGGATGAAGCGTTCGTCCGCCTCATCCCGGACCTTGTTGCCCACGACGGAAACCTGGTGCACCCCCAGGTCGGCCGCCAGCCGTTTGACGCTGTGGTAGGTCTGCACGCTCCTGGCGCCGGGCTCCACCACCACGATGAACCGGTCCACCCAGTCCGTGGTGCCCCGGGCCAGGTGCTCCAGCCCGGCCTCCATATCCATGATGACCACATCATCCCGGCCCACGATCAGGTGGGTGAGCACCCGCTTGAGGATCACATGCTCGGGACAGACGCAGCCGGAGCCGCCGGTCTTCACCGTACCCATGAGCAGCAGCTTCACGCCGTTGATCTCACGGGCCAGCAGGTCCGGAAGGTCGTCCACCTTGGGGTTGATCTTGAAGAACTTCCCGAAGGCGTCCGCCTGGGTGCGCTCCTGGATCATCTCCTTCATCTCGGAGATGGGGGTGATCTTCGCCAGCTCCTCCTCCGAAAAGCCCAGGGCAAGGCCCAGATTGGCGTCCGGGTCCACATCGGCGCAAAGCACCTTCCGCCCCTCGTCGGCATAGAGACGGGCCAGTACGGCGGCAAAGGTGGTCTTCCCCACCCCGCCCTTGCCGGTGACCGCGATCTTCATCTCAGATGCCCAGGGCGGCGCGCTTGGCCTCGATGCCGTCCAGGATATCCTGCACCAGCTGCTCGGGATCCGTGTTGATATGGTAGCCCGCGCCGACCCACTTGGTGGTGCCGTTGGTGATCAGGTCCATCATCTGGGCGGAGCCGGAGACCATGGGGTCGATGCCCAGGTAGGTGTCGATGCCGGTGGCCACCACGTAGTTCGCGATGCTCACGGCCTTCTCGCTCATCCACTCGGGGGCGCAGCCCACCACGGGGAGCTGGGTGACGTCGATGCCCCAGTCCTTGGCGATGCCGGTGACCAGGAGCATCATGCGGCTGATATCCACGCAGGAGCCCATATGCAGCACAGGAGGAATATCCGCAAGGGTGCAGACCCTGCGCAGGCCCTCGCCGCAGAGGACCTTGGAGGCCTTGTCCAGCAGGCCGGCCTTGGAGGCGGCCTGGGCGGCACAGCCGGTGGCCACGATGACCACGTCGTTTTCGATGAGGCGCTTCATGATTTCGATATGGGAGTAGTCCGGATGGACCTTCGGGTTATTGCAGCCCACCATGGCCACAGCGCCCCGGAGCACGCCGGAGGTGACGCACTGGATGAGGGGCTTATAGGTGTCCAGCACATCCAGGTGGCTGTTGGTGACAGTGTCCAGCCGGGACTTGATGCCCTCGCAGGAGAAGCCCACGGTGGCCTTGTGCTTGTGCTCGGGGATGAAGATCTTGTTCTCATCCCGCTTGGGGAAATTCTCGCAGGCCGCCTTCACGATGGTGGTGGCGACGTCCTTCGCATTCTCGCTGGTGAGCTGCAGATAGGTGCTGAAGGGGATGCGGGCGATGGGAGAGGTGGTATAGAACTTGGTATGGAAGCACTCGGACAGGGGGCCGATATTGGGGAAGATGCACTGCACGTCCACCACAATGGCCTCCACCACGCCGGTGAGGAGGGCGTTTTCCTGCTGGAGGAAGTTGCCCGCCATCTTAACGCCGTGGCGCATGGCGATCTCGTTCGCGGTGCAGCAGAGACCCACGATGTTGATGCCCCGGGCGCCGAAGCTCCGGGCGTATTCCTGCATCTCCTTGCTCTCTGCCACCAGGACGATCATCTCGCTCACCGCGGGATCATGGCCATGGCAGATGATGTTGACCATATCCTTTTCCAGGACGCCCAGGTTGCCCTCGGTCTCCTTGGGCATAGGCGTGCCATAGAGGATATCGGACATCTCGGTGCCCGCCATGGAGCCGCCCCAGCCGTCGGACAGGCCGCAGCGCAGGGACTGACGCACCAGGGCTTCCGCATCCGCGGTGCAGCCCATATGGGTCATATGCATGGCGGTGACGACCTCCCGGTCCACCGCCCGGGGCAGGATATCCTGCTCCATCCAGACCTTTTTCCGTTCCTCGGTGGCCCGGTCTGTCCAGCGCTGATAGCCCTTGATCTTGCCGTACTCGTTCAGGCCGATCTCCGCTACCTCGTGGGCCACATCGTAAATATCCCGCCCTTCGGTGGGAACGCCCCATTCCTTTGCCAGGTTCAGGAGCTTGGTGGCGTCCGTCACGTGGTAGTTGCCGTCCGCGCTGGAATCGTAAAGCTTCCAGACGCATTCACGGCCATGGTCGGAATGGGTTGCGGCACCGCCTGCGGCCATACGCAGGTAATTGCGCCCGGCGATGGTATCCGCCGTTGCGCCGCAGATGCCCTTGGGGGACTTGGGGGTGATTCGGCAGGGGCCCATGGCGCAGATCTTGCAGCAGATGCCCTTTTCGCCAAAGCCGCAGTGGGGCGTCTGGTTCTTTACGCGATCCTGCCAGATGTCGATGCCGACCTTGACGGCTGTTTCCTTCAGACGGGCGGCGTCAGCCTCCATCTGTTCCACAGTCGTGCTCTGGAATCCTTCACTCATCTTTCTGTGTCATCCTTCCGCTGTATTTGCGCTGTATCGCTTACTGTTTAAGCGGGGACGCCGATCCACGGGGTCGGCGCCCCCGTCGGGGAACGCTTATGCCTTGGAGGCGGCCAGATCCTTCAGGAATTTCACCAGCTGGACGGCCTCCTTGGGGGCGACCACGATCTCCCAGCCGGGGAGGTTCGCTTCCAGCTCGCCCTTCAGCACGGCCACCTTGCCGGGGATCAGAAGGGTCCGGTTCTTGATCTTGCCCTCAATATCGTTTTCCTTCAGGAAGTTCGCAATGGTGTTGGCGGAGAATTTGCCCGCCGCCCAGGAGGTGAGGACGGAGTAGCCGCCCGCATCGCTGATGAGCAGGTTCACGGGCACGCCGCTGCGCTCCAGCTCGCCGGAGACCACGAAGTAGGTCAGGGCGAAGTCCACGGTGGTGGCGCAGATGGCGTTCTCGTCCGCCCCGTTCAGGGGGTAGATGCCCGGGGTGACCCGCATGGGCTTCTGGGGGTCGGTGAACAGGTTCTGCCGCAGGCCGTACAGAGGCAGGGCCTTGGCATAGTCCATCTCGTCCATGGCGATGACGGAGCCGTACCGGGTGGTGAACAGGGAGGCCAGGGCGCCCTGCAGATGGCTGTTGCCCGGGGCGAGCTCGGCCACGTTCACATAGGTGGGATAGCCGAAGGTCCGGTCGTTGTTCTTCAGGGCGGCCCGGCGGATCTTCACGGCGGCTGCGAAGGCGTCCTTGATGGAGGCGGCGCCCACGTCCAGGATCAGGTTCTTGTTGCCCAGGCTCTCCAGCTTGGCCACGGTATCATAGAGGGCGTCCAGGGAGGCGGCGGACACGCCCAGCACGATGCCGGCGTCCGCAGCAATCTTGTTCATGGCCTCGTAGTTCATCTCGTTGGCGCCGTTCAGCACCAGGGGCAGCTCCTTGGCGGCGGCCACGGCCTTGGCGGCCAGGTCGGCGTCCTCCACTCCCAGGATCAGGGGACGGCCCAGGGCCTTCGCCTTCTCCACCAGGGCGAGGTACTTGTCCCCGGGCTGCTCGCCGCAGTGGTCCACGGCTACCATTTCCACCTGCATCCGCTCGCCGATGCGCTCATAGTCCACCTGGGGGACCTTGGCGAGGCGGGCTTCGGCGTCCTCCATCCCGTCGCACACCGCGACGGCGTAGAGGCAGCGGGAGACGAAGGTCTTGTCATGCCGGAACATGACGGTCTCGCCGCCCAGGGAGTACTCCCCGACCTTGATGGTCTTCATGGGAGGCGCGGTCTGCTCGGAGAGCTTGTCGATGGCGTCCTGGGACATATAGGGGCATTTATCGATGCTTACGGCGCCCTGGGCGACCTTCATGGAGAAGGCCATGCAAGTGGGGCTGCCGCATTCCTTGCAGTTTTTCTTCGGGGTGAGCTTGAAAATATCCAGACCTTTCAGTGCCATGGTTCTCCCTCCTTACAGCAGCGCCGAGATCATCTCGGAGATGGTTTTCACGGACTCGGGGTGACGCAGGATGACGGCGTCGCTGCCGCTGGCCAGACAGGCGGCGGCGGTGACGATCTCCATCTGGATGCCCCGTTCCTCCCGGGAGCCCCATTCCGGCTCTTCAGCCTCCTCCAGAAGGGCTTCCTTCACGGTCCAGGCCTCGCTGCCCACGGGGGTGATCACGGGCATCTGGAGCATGGCGTCGTTCTGGGTGAGGGCTGCGCTCTTTACCCGGTCCATGGTGGAGGCGACGTACTCGAAGCCGTAGCCGGCGGCGGCGGAGCCCAGGTTCATCACGGTGCTGGCGGCGGGCACGCCCAGCTGGCTCATGAGCACATTCAGCTGCTTGGCCAGGTTGATATCCACGGCGCTTTCACCGCAGAGCTTCTGACCGTAAGCCAGAACGGCGGAGGCGCCCAGGGTCTTGTAATCCTCTTCCCGGGCGGACATGAGCAGAACGTTCTTGCCCTGCAGGGCCTCGGCCACCTTCACCAGGAGCTCGGTGTCCTTCTCCACGTTCTTGCAGCCCATGACCACCAGGGGCTTGTCGATGGCCTCGTAAACGGCCTTCACGGTGGCGACGCAGTCCTCCGAAGAGGCGTTCTCCCCGTTGGGATCGGCGCTGTCCAGCTTCAGGCAGACAAATTCCGCGCCGGGCATTGCGGCGGCCCGGGCAGCCTGCTCAGGGATGGTCTCCGCGCCGGCATAAAAAGCGGCGAGACCGGGGATAGCCTTCTCATAGCCCAGGTCGGACACCTCAACGCCCACCCGGGGCGCATTGGCCAAAGGCGCATCGAAGGCATAAAGGGGATAGACGTTGCTTCCGCCGAGGGTAATCTCGCGGCCGGCCTCTCCGAAGGACAGGGCGTTGATCGCCGCATTGAATACCTGGGGCTTGTCTGTGAATGGCATTGGTTTTCCTCCTCCTGACAAGTTATCTCTATAACCAAAAATGGAAATCCGATCAATGGATCATGGGCCCGATGGGCGCACTTCGCCCATATACATCCTCATGCCCTATTAAATTACTCCTTTGAGGGCGGCAAGAAAAGCAGTATTTCCTTCCACCGATGCAACTATTAGTTGCACACTTTCCCCGTTTATGCTATGCTTTGTGTAAATTGGCTGAAAGTGAGGAGGTTTCGCCGTGGAAATCAAGCAGCTTCGCACATTTTTGGCGGTAGCAAACGCCAGAAGTTTCCTGGGCGCGGCAAACGCTTTATATATCTCCAGGCAGGCGGTGAGCAAGACCATCACGCAGCTGGAAGACGAGCTGGGCACCGAGCTCTTTGTCCGCAACCAAAACGGAGCCATGATGACCCCGGCGGGGATCTTTTTCTATCCCCGGGCGGTTTCCCTGGTGGCGGAGTTCGACAAGGTCCTGGCGGAGATGCGGGAGATGGATCACTCCTACCGGCCCAAGATCCAGCTGTTCCTGTCCCTGGGGATATTCGGCCTCTATGCCCGCAGGCTCTCCGCCTATGCGGCAAAGCACCGGCTGGAGATGGACCTCCAGTTCCGCGGCTGTCTGGATTCGGACTGCATCGCCATGCTTACGGACCGGCGGGCGGACGCGGTGCTCTCTTTCACTCCTCAGGACAGCAAGGCCTCGGACCAGACCCTTCTGCTGGAGTCTCCGGTGCGCCTTTTCGCCCGGCGGGACAGCGCCCTGACCTCGGGGAAGGCCGAGACCATCCAGGTGCTGGAGCAGCCTCTTCTGCTGTATACCGGCGGCTGGGACCGGTGCCTCTGGTGGCCGGGGGCGCCCAGGGCCTCAGACCAGGCCTGCAGCGATCTGGACTACCTCTTCGCCCTCCTGCGGGAGGGCTGGGGGATCCTCCCCCTGCCGGAGGTGCTGGCCGGTCAGGTGCGGGATTATGCAGCGCCCATTGAAACGGAGCTGCGCCCGGAGCCCTGCCGGATCTATTTTACCACCCTGTATCCCACTTACTACAATGCCATCACCAACGATCTGCTCGCTTCCGTCTACCGGGACGTGCTGAACGAGCCCCCGGAAACCGGGGGATGATGGAACCACAGGTTACAGCCGGAAGGCTGCGGCAAAGGCCCGCCGACGCCGGACGCACAACCTTGTATATTTTACACGTTCTTCATCATTTGTCAAGGTATGCGGTTTGACACTGCGGGGACCCCCTGCGCCGCGCTCCCCTTCGCCGGATACGGAAAGAGAAAAGGCTGCATCAACCATGCCCGCCTTCCCCCGGACCGCGGCAGTCCTGCCGCCTGACGCCGGATAAGCAGCTGAAAAACCGGGGGCTGCCGCATTTTTGCGCGGCAGCCCCCGGCGTTATCCTCTTATTCTTACTCCGTATCGCTGGTATAGAAGGTATGCCTGCCCAGGGTTGTCACATAGGTGCAGTTCCGGCGGAACCAGCCGTTATCCGCAATGGAAGCGTTCACGAAATAGAGACTGTCCTCCACCACGGTGACGCCCTCCAGGGCGATCTTGGCCGCTACCACCGCCAGGGCGCTGGGCTCCTGGTAGATGGTCCCGGTGGCGGCGGGGGTGAACTGGGTCCCGCAGCGTTCGTCAAAAACCACGCCGTAGACCGTGTTGGGCCAGGCTTTCCGGGCTTTCCGGTTCAGCACCACGTTGCCCACGCCGATCATGCCTTCCAACTCTTCGATCCCGGCCTCGGCATAGATGATGTGGCTGAGCCAGTACAGCTCGGTCTCATCATAGAAATAATCCGCGCAGAGGATGGGAGAATACTCTCCCTCCACCTGGACTTCTCCGGAATATTCGTCCCAGTTTACCTCCAGGCCGCAGGCCACGGCCAGAGGCCGGATGGGGACCATGAGCCGGTCCTGATACAGGAAGCTGGTGCCATAGAGATAGAGGCAGCGGTCGTTGGCGGTGAGGTATCGGGCGCCTTCCTTCACGGTGAGGTACAGGTTGGGAGCGGTAACGGTGGCTCTGTGCCGCTCTTCATTCCAGGTGATGCTGTACTCGACGCCCAGGGAATCCATAAAGCTGCGCAGGGGAACATAGGTCACGCTGTCCTGCATGACGGCGCCGGGGTCCTCATTGATATGTACTCCCTTGATCATAACCTTCATTTCCGGATCCAGGGCGGAGACTGGCACGAGCATCAGCGTTACGGCCAAAACGGCGCTGATCACCCGGGTCAAAAGATATCCGAAGCGCTTCAAAACGCTACACCTGCCTTGTTTGTCGAATTCTGTCGAGGGATAAAGCTTGCACATCATACACCGTCTTGTTTCTTTTGTCAACATTTTGTTTCTTTTTCCGGGTCATCGTAACGATTTCGTCACCCGATTGACGGAATTTTTGTTCCCTTCTGCCTGTTTTTCCCCGCTTGCGGCGCCGGCAGCCAGGGACTATAATGGGGAAAAACGGGAGGGGACGCCATGGTACGCCTGAAGAAGCGGTACATCTACATTATTGCTATGCTTGTCCTGATCGGAGTATTCCACGCCATGGCGGGGGTGCGCCCGGTGATGAACGCCCTGGCCGGGGGCACCCTGGTCCTGCGGCAGGGCCTGGGAAAGGCCGCCGCCCTGTTCCCCTTCTCCGCCGCCGAAGCCCTCTGCTGCCTGGGGATCCTGATCCTGCTGGCCTGGCTGGCGTGGACCATCGTGAGCGTCTGCCGCGCCGGCTCCGGGCGGCTGTTCCTCCTGTGGCGGCGGGTCTCCCTCCTGCTGGCGGTGCTCCTCACCCTGTATCTTCTCCTCTGCCTCTTCCTGGGGGCATCCTACCGGGCGGAGGGCTTCCGGGAAAAAAGCGGTCTCTGGGGCCGTCCCACGGATATCGACAGCCTTTACGACGCCACCGCCCGTTTCGCGGAGGGACTTCGGGAAACGGCGGAGCTGGTGCCCCGGGACGGGGAGGGGCGGTTCGCCGCCTCCCTGGAGGAGATCTTCTCCCGGTCGCCGGAGATCTACCGGGGCGCGGAGGCCATCTTCCCCTTCCTGCAGCTGGAGGACCGGCAGCCCAAGAAGGCTTTCTTTTCCACCCTCATGAGCCGCTTCAACTATACAGGCTTTTATTTCCCCTTCACCGGGGAGGCCAACATCAATATTGACCCGCCCCCCTGCCTGATCCCTTCCACCATCGCCCATGAGATGGCCCACCAACGGGGCGTGGCCTCGGAGCAGGAGGCCAATTTTGTGGCGGTCCTGGCCTGCCTGGAGAGTGGGGATCCCCTGTACGTCTATTCCGGCTGGCTCTTCGGCTACGTCCATCTCTGCAACGCCCTGTACAAGGCGGATGCGGACCGGTACTTCGAGCTGGCCGCCGCCCTGCCGGAGCCCGTCAAGGCGGACCTTTGGGCCAACAACGAATACTGGGCGCGGTTCGAGACCAAGGCCGCCGAAGTTTCGGAGAAGGTTTACGATACCATGCTCAAGAGCTACGGCCAGGAGCTGGGGGTGAGGAGCTACGGCGCCGTGGTGGACCTGCTCATCGCCTGGCATCAGGCGGGGATGCTGGGATAAATCAGCCCGGATCCGCTCCGGTGAGCGGAAAGGAGGACCGGCCGCCCGAGTACCGAAACTGCGAATGGGATAATTTCTGATTGCTTCCTCCTCCGGCGGCCCAGTCTGCAATAGGCCTCAAGATCTTCATGATCGCAGTTTGCCTCCGGCGGGGAGGAAAACCACGGGAGGGAGTCAGCCTTCATAAACACAAAAAAGCCGCTGCACAAATGATCCGTGCAGCGGCCCATGTGTATTCATCGGTTATTCTTTCTTCAGTCTTCAGTATTCCTTACAGCAGGCCCAGGCGCTTGCAGGTCTTATCCACCTCGTACTGCACCCGCTCCCGGTCGATGGTGAGGAATTCCCGGTCCTTCATGAGGAACCGGCCCTCCACCATGACGCTCTCCACCTCGCTGCCGTTGGCCGCGTAAGCCAGGGCGGAGAGGATGTCGTTCCAGGGGCGCAGGTTCACCCGGTCCAGGTCCAGCACCGCCAGGTCCGCCTTCCACCCCGCTTCGATCCGGCCCAGCTTCTCCCAGCCCAGAGCCCTGGCCCCGTTCTCCGTGGCCATGCGCAGGCCCTGGGACGCGGGCAGCTCCGTGGGATCCCCCCGCAGCCCCTTGTGCAGCAGGGTCACCAGGTTCAGCTCCCGGAACAGGTTCAGGGCGTTGTTGCTGGCAGCGCCGTCCGTCCCCAGGGCCACGTTCACCCCGACCCGGAGCAGATCCGGCACGGGGGCGACTCCGTTCCCCAGCTTCAGATTGCTGGCGGGATTCGTCACCGCCGTGACCCCCCGCTCCGCCATCAGGCGCATATCACTCCCGCTGACATACACGCAGTGGGCGGCGACGGTGCCGGGGCGCAGGATGCCCGCCCGGTCGAAATACTCCGCCGGGGTGCAGCCGTATTTCTCCCGGATGCCCTCCTGCTCGCTGACGCTCTCGGACAGATGCAGGTGCAGGGGGAGCTTCCGCTCCTCCGCCAGGTCCGCGATCTCCCGGAGATAATCCGGGTCGCAGGTATAGGGGGCGTGGGGCCCCAGGAAGAAGCGGATGCGGTCCGTGCTCCCCTTCCAGCCATCCATCTCCTCCAGGGCCTCCCGGATGCGGCGCTTCCCCCCCTCGGGATCCCCGGCTCCCCCGGTAAGGCCCCGGCTCAGGGCCGCCCGGAAGCCGCTTTCCTCCGCCGCCCGCAGGGCGGTCTCGGTGAAGACATACATATCCAGGCAGGCGGTGGTGCCGGAGGCGATCATCTCCAGATAGCCCAGGAGGGTGGCCCAGTAGCAGTCCTCCCGGGTCATTTTGCTTTCCAGGGGGTCGATATGGCCGAAGAGCCAATCCGTGAAGCTCAGATCATCGGCGCAGCCCCGGAACATGGTCATATACGCATGGGTATGGGCGTTCACCAGGCCGGGGATCAGGAGCTTTCCCGCTCCCTCCACCACCGTATCCGCCCGGAAATCCGCCGGGACCTCCCCCAGGGCGAGGATCTCCCCGCCGGAGACGCAGACGCTGGTCTCCCGGACTCCCTCCGGCAGAAGGGCGCGGATATTCCGAAACAGGGTGTTCACCGGCCCATGGCCTCCTTCAGGGCTTCCGCCCGGTCCGTCCGCTCCCAGGGCACATCCAGGTCCGTGCGCCCCATATGGCCGTAGGTCGCCAGCTTCCGATAGATGGGCCTCTGCAGATCCAGGCTGCGGATGATGGCGGTGGGCCGAAGATCGAAGACCTTGCGGATGGCCGCCTCCAGCTCCCCGTCGTCCGCCTTGCCGGTGCCGAAGGTATCCACCAGCACGCTTACGGGCTGGGCCACGCCGATGGCGTAGGCCAGCTCCACCTGGCATTTCTCCGCCAGGCCAGCGGCCACCACGTTCTTCGCCACCCACCGGGCGGCATAGGCCGCGCTCCGGTCCACCTTGGTGGG
>JAFWOX010000022.1 GCA_017545325.1 Oscillospiraceae bacterium
GCTTCGCGCCAGCTTCCCCCAGGGGAAGCCAGGGGGGCTCATCGGTCCCCCGTCCCGCCGCAGCGACTGCCTTCCCTTGGGGGAAGGTGGCACGGCGCGTCTCACGGAAGCGCCGTGACGGATGAGGGACATTCCCATTTGGGCGGCAGCCGCAGCAGAAACTGGGGCGGGAGGTATCTCCGCCGATTGCTTAGTCGTAATGTTGGTCGCAGTTGCCTGAGCATGGTGCTGGCAGCTCTGCTGGTGATTGCCTTTGGCGCCCTTACAGGGCTCCGGGGTTTCTACCGGGAGCTGTATCAGAACGTGGAGGTAAAACCGGTGATTTCCGGCGGTCTGGACTATGATCGGGCGGTCAAGATCGCAGAGAGCGGATATGTGCGGGATCCCTACTACGAATTTTGCTCCAAGGACGCCGTAGTTGAGATGAACAACACAGAGATCATCTTTGTGAACCGCTTGGACCGCCGGGTACAACTGCCCATTGTCTGGCAAACAGGCCTGGATGAGGAAACCGTCATGGATTCCAACGACCGGTACTGCATCATCACACAGGGTTTTGCGGATTCTCTGGGTCTGGGCCTCGGAGATAAGGTCCGGGTAAACGAGACAAATTGGTGGCTTCATGTGACGAACAATGGTAATGACCCCCTGAAGGAGGGGGAAACGGTCATGGAACGACGAGACGCTCGGCGGCCTTTCATGGAAATCGCGGGCCTCATCCAAACGGACGCGCTGGATACGACCACCTATGTCGCCGCCAATACCTGGAATCGGTACACCTTCCTGTATTCTGAGTCTGGCTTCG
The DNA here is from genome assembly GCA_017545325.1 of Oscillospiraceae bacterium. The sequence continues at coordinate 806 of JAFWOX010000022.1, forward strand.
GCCTGGACATAGCGGAATACACCCTGTTGGACTACCATAAAGCGACGGAATTCTCTGACTATGCAAAGCAGGTCATCTCCCGTTCTGAGAAAAGTGCTCAGTTGAGAATAGATACCTCTTATGCTGACCGGATGTATAAGATCCATCGGCTCATTGAATCCCTGTACCCCCTGGCGGTGGCCGCGGCCCTGCTCCTGGGCGGGGTGCTGCCGGGGCTCATTGTGCTCCATGGCTCAAAAGAAATCAGTATTCTCCGGGCTCTGGGAGTGCGGGCAAAGGACTGCGTGATCCTGTACACCCTTGCCGAAGTCCTGTGCGCTCTGGCGGGGCTGGTGCTGGGCATCGCGGCGGTGATCGTGGCCCTGCGCCCGGAGCTGGGAGAAGTGATCGTCCCCTTTGCGATCTACCTAGCGGCCCATTTGGCAGCCTGTGCCTTGGGCAGCGGCATCTTCGCCTGGCTCTGCGCCCGGAAACGGGTGCTGGAACAGCTGCAGGCAAAGGAATAACGAAGGACTCTTCCTGACCACGTGGTCGCCTCGCCGGCGGGGCCTTCCTTTCCCCGCGATGGGAAAGGATGCAAAGGATCGCCCGGGGAACCTTCCGAATGGTTCCCCGGGGCCCCTCCTCCCGGCCAAGGGGGGCCGAATGCCCCCCATTGGATCCCCCCCCCCCCGCATATGCCGACTGGTCACTTTGTTCTGCTGATAACTCCCGTTCCCCCGTCCCCTTGGTCATGTTAAGGAGATACAGACGGAGGTTACGGATTGCCACAACCGGTGATATCGGTCACTGGTTTCGCCATGACCGTTTCCGATAGTCTGCTGCTTTGTCTACAGTCTGAAGCCCTGCGGCATGGCGCCGCAGGGCTTTTGGTTATGGGGCGAGCGAGCAAACCTCATGCCCGCTCCGGGCAGAAGCGGGTCACATGGCGATCTCCCGGGCCAGATCCCGCTTGAGCCGGGTGAGGATCCGCTTTTCCAGCCGGGAGATGTAGCTCTGGGAAATACCCAGGTCGTCCGCCACCTCCTTCTGGGTTTTTTCCCGGCAGCCGTAGAGACCGTACCGCAGGGTGATGATCCGCCGTTCCCGGGGAGAGAGCCGGTCCACCGCCCGGCGGAGCATGCTGCGCTCCGCCTCCTCCTCCAGAGGCTGCAGGATCAGGTCCTCCTGGGTACCCAGCACGTCCTCCAGCAGCAGCTCATTGCCGTCCCAGTCTGTGTTCAGCGGTTCATCCAGGCTGATCTCTCCCTTCCGGGAGGCACTCTTTCGCAGGAACATAAGGATCTCATTTTCGATGCAGCGGGAGGCATAGGTGGCCAGCTTGATATTCTTCCCCGCATCGAAGGTGTTGATGGCCTTGATGAGGCCGATGGCGCCGATGCTGATCAGATCCTCCAGACCCGCGCCGGAGCTTTCAAACCGCTTGGCCACATAGACCACCAGCCGGAGATTTCGCTCGATGAGGATACCGCGCACCGAGGCGTCCCCCTCCGCAAGACGGGAGATGCAGTCCCGCTCCTCCTCCCGGCTCAGGGGCGGGGGGAGGCTTTCGCTCCCTCCGATGTAGAAAACAGGCGGCTTAAGCAGACGGAAGAGCCGGTGCAGCAGCCCGGTCAGCAGTTCTTTTGCAGCATTCATCCCCGAATCAGCTCCTTTCCTATTCATCGCCGCCCAACAGGGCGGCGCAGCCGTCCCCGGGCTGCAGCGGCTCGGGGGAGAGGGCGGCCCAGACGCCGGGGGAGAGGGCTCCGTCTATGTATACCTGTTCCGGACGAAAGGCCAGGAGGAGGCCGTTTCCCCCCAGCGTCCGGTAGGGCAGGAGCCGAAAGCCCGGCCCCAGGACCGTGAGCCGCTCCGGCGCGGGGAGCCCGGCGGTGGCGAGCAGCCGGGCCTGCACCTCCGGCTCCAGCAGCGGGAGCAGGGCGCGCTCCTCCGCGATCAGGGCCGGGCCGCCGGAGAGGGGTTCCCGCAGCCGGTTCCCCGTATCCCGAAGGGCGGTGAGCTCGATGCTCCGGCCTCCGCAGACCATCCGCAGCCTCGCCCTTCCGCCCCGCCTGCCGCTGAACCGGAAGGGCAGCGCGCATACCCCCAAGCTGATCCCCAGGGCGAAGACCAGGGCGCGGAGGGAGGCCCGGCCCGAGGTCCAGATCACCGCGGAGGCTGCCCCCGCATAGACGGCGCACATGGCCAGGAAGGCCAGGCCCAGCCGCCACAGGCCCTTTTCCCGCCCATAGGCGGCCAGCAGCATGGCGCAGAGGGCTGAGGCTTTCCCCGGCGCGGAGGCGGCAGGCGGCCAGAGGAGGGACAATAGGGTATAGGCGGCCCCCAGACCGGCCGCGGCCAGGAGCCGAAGCTTCCGCCGCCGCGCCTGGCAGAGCTTCCCCGCGGCCCACAGCAGCATCAGGTCCGATACCAGCTCGAAGAAGAGCAGACTATCCAGGTAAACTACCCTCATGGCTATATTGTACAGACCGGAGCGGGGATTGTCCGTCGAAACGGCGGCGGGGAAAAATCCCCCGGAGCCTGTTAATTCCCGCGCTTTTCGGGAAGAATAAGCCTGAATTCTCATGTATAGGAGGCGGCTTATGACGACCATTCAGGCCAGCTTTGATCAGGTGGACCTGGCGGAGCTGGCGATCTCCAGACTTCGCCGGGCGATCCCGGGTATCGCCCTGGATTACTCCGGGCCGCGGGACAGACTGCCGGGGGACGCCCCCTTCCGGGCCTCCGTCCTGTACCCCGGGGGCTCCGCGGGTCTGCCCCACACGGGTATGGGCCAGGGAAGGGACCCCCTGGGGAGCCGGGTGCTGTTCACCGGGGATATCCTGGGTCTGCCCATCTACCGGAGCGGCGGGGCGGATCTGCGCATCTGCGTTTCGGATGAGGAGGCGGAGCGGGCGGGGGCCATGCTGGTCAACGCCGGGGCCCGGGGGGTGAAGAAGACGGTGCGGCCGGCGCGAGGCGCCCCGGCGGGGAATTGAAGCTTGCTTCCCCGGGCGGATGAGGGTACAATGGGAGCAAAGTTCCGCAAAGGGGGAGAAAAGCATGTGGCTGGCAGCGATCATCCTGGCCCTGGCGGCGTTGACGGGATTCATGGCCTGGAGCCTGTTCCGCCGGGCCTTCCGCCGTCCGGCCTCCGTGGATCCGGAGGATGAGGCAGCCCTGCAGAGCTCCCGCTGGTTCGCCTACGGTCCGATCCTGAAGCCGGGGGTCAGATGGCTGCGGGAGCAGCCTTGGCAGGAGGTGACCGTCTCCGGGGAGGACGGGGCGGAGCTCCGGGGGCGCTGGCTGCCCGGCGGCGGGGAGAAGCCCGTTCTGCTTCTGATGCACGATTACGGCTCCGGACCCTGGCTGGATTTCTGCCTCACCGCCCGCTGGGCCATCCGGCAGGGCTGGGGGGTGCTCCTGCCCGCGGAGCGGGCTCATGGGGAGAGCGGCGGAACGTATTCCACCCTGGGCCTTCTGGAGGGGGGCGACTGCCTCCGGTGGGCGGAACAGGAAGCGGCTCTGGCGGGGCCGGAGCGCCGACTGGTGCTGGGGGGCGTCGGACTGGGGGCTGCGGCGATCCTCTCCGCCCTGGACCGGGGCCTGCCGGAAAACGCTGCGGCGCTGCTGCTGGATTCCGCCTTCTATTCCCCCAAGGCGCAGATCAGGTACATGCTGCGGCAGCGGCTCCATATGCGCACCTTCCCCATCCTTCAGCTCCTTTCCCTTTATGCCCGGATCGCCTGGGGCAGGGGGCCCGGCAGCCTGGACGGAAGGGCGGCTCTGGAGCGGAACGAGGGCATCCCCGTATTCTTCGCCCATGGCAGGAAGGACAGCATGACGCCCTATGACGAGACGGAGCGGGCCTATGCCGCCTGCAGGGCCCCGAAGCGGCTGTTTACCGGGGAAAACGCGGGCCATGGCGGCTGCGCCTTCGGGGAAGCGGAGCGGTACTATACCGCATGGGAGGACTTCCTCCGGAAGGAGCTGGGGGAGCGTTTTCCCCTGCGGGAGAAGACGAAAAACCACGCGAAACGGACTTGACAAGGCAGGGTACATGTGGTATTCTCAGAAAGCTTTGGAGAAGTACCCAAGAGGCCGAAGGGGCTCCCCTGCTAAGGGAGTAGGCGGTGTTGAGCCGCGCCCGGGTTCAAATCCCGGCTTCTCCGCCATGGAAAAGCCCTTTTGTCTTTGGACAAAGGGGCTTTTCCCATCCTGTTCACCGATCCGGGCGGGCAGTCTGCTCTGCGCCCGGCGAGAGGATCTGGGGAAATTGAAAGAAGAGAAAAGAATCATCCTTCTGGAGTGGCTGCGCATTGCCCTGGGGCTCCTGGTTTTCGCCTTCGGGGTGCATCTCACCATCTTCGCCAATATCGGCCTGGCGCCCTGGGACTGCTTGGGCATGGGCATCGCCGCCCATACGCCCCTGAACTACGGCCTCAGCATGACCTGCATCGCCCTGGCGGTGCTGGGGATCGACCTGCTCCTGCGGGAGCGGATCGGATGGGGCACCGTGATCGACGCCCTGCTCACCGGGAATTTCGTACAGATGTTTAGCGACCTGAATCCCTTCCCCCTGAACAACAAGCTCTGGCTGGGCGTCCTGCTGATGCTCGCGGGCTTTGTGTTCATGGCCCTGGGCATGTGGATCTACATGCGGGGGCAACAGGGCTGCGGACCCCGGGATTCCCTCCTGGTGGGGCTGGGGAAACGGCTGCCGAAGATCCCCATCGGCTTGGTGGAGATCCTCCTGTGGGCGGCAGTGCTCCTGTGCGGCTGGCTCCTGGGGGGACCCGTGGGCATCGGCACCCTCATCAGCACCATCGGCGCGGGTGCGGTGATGCAGCTGGTATACAATCTGCTCCGCTTCGATCCCCGCACCCTGCGCCACAGGAGCTTCATGGAGGTCCTGCGGGTGCTCATGGGAAGGAGCTGAGCCGTCCCGGTTCCTCCGGCATGGGCAGAGAAACCGGAAAAAAGGAGCGCAGCCTGCTTGAAACAGCAGACTGCGCTCTGACAGCAATGGGCAGGAGTGAGGAGCCCAATGTTATCCACCCGTTTGATATGGGTCCGGATCATCCTCGTCATGATCTATGGTTCTTCTATATCAGACGGAATCTTCCGGAAGAAGTTCCCTTTATTCCGGCGCAAACCGTCACTTTTTTCGGCATGGGGAAACGGCGTCCGGGCCGCTCTTTCTTGACGGGGGGGCGGGACAGTGTTACTATGCGAAATAGGATATCCGCCGCGGATCGGCGGAGGAAACGGAGGACGATGCGTCTATGTCTAGCGCAAAGAAAGTGTTGTTTCTCGTGTTCGACGGCCTGGGGGACCGGCCTGTGTCGGAGCTGGGAGACCTGACCCCCCTGGAGGCCGCCGCCACGCCCAATTTCGACCGGATCGCCGCCGAGAGCATCTGCGGCCTGTCCAATGCCCTGGGCCGGGGGATCAGGCCCGGGAGCGACGTCTCCCATCTGGCCATCTTCGGTTATCCCATGGAGAAGTACTATACCGGTCGGGGTCCCATCGAGGTCGCGGGCCTGGGGATCGCCCTGCAGGAGGGGGATATCGCCTTCCGGGGCAACTTCGGCACCGTGGACGAGAATTGGAATATCCTGGATCGGCGGGCCGGACGCATCCGGGTGGTGGACGAATTTGCCGCCGCCCTGGACGGGATGGAGATCGACGGGGTACAGGTCCTGGTGAAGCCGGGCACCGCCCACCGGGCGGGGGTGGTCTTCCGAGGGAAGGGGCTTTCCGCCGCCATTACCGACGCGGATCCCCATGCGGAGGGCCTGCCGGTGCTGGAGGTGAAGCCGGCGGACGATACGCCGGAGGCGGCCTTTACCGCAAAGGTTATCAACAAGTTCATGCGCCGGGCCTATGAGATCCTGGATCCCATGGAGGCCAACGCCAAGCGGAAGGCGGCGGGGGAGTATCCGGCGAACTTCATGCTCCTTCGGGGCGCGGGCATCTATCCCACCCTGCCGAAATTCGCGGATAAATACGGCATGAAGGCCTGCTGCATCGCGGGGGGCGGCCTGTATAAGGGGATCGGCGCATTCCTGGGCATGGATCTGATCTCCGTCCCCGGGGCCACGGCCCTGCCGGACAGCGACGTGCGGGCCAAGTTCCTGGCGGCGAAGCAGGCCCTGGGGGACTATGATTTCGTCTTTACCCATGTAAAGGCTACGGACTCCCTGGCGGAGGACGGGAATTTCGCCGGGAAGAAGGCCTTTATCGAAAAATGCGACGCCGCGGCCGCCGAGCTGCTGGACCTGCCGGAGGACGTGCTGCTGGTGATCACGGCGGACCATTCCACCGCCTGTGAGCTGAAGGCCCATACGGCGGATCCGGTGCCCATCCTCTTCCGCTCTCCCCATGTCCGCCGGGACGAGGTGCGCTCCTTCGGGGAACGGGCCTTCTCCAAGGGCGGCCTCGGCCGCATGGAGGGGAAGGACGTGATGCCCGAGGTGATGAATATCCTGGGCAGGCTCCACCTCATCGGAGCGTAAGCCAAAACTCTGCCCGCGCGCCGGAGCATCGGCGCGTGGGTTTTTTCGGGAAAGGGGACGGGAGCATGAAGAACGGCGGGGGAAACATGCGGGGCGGCTATCTGTATATCCTGGCAGCCGGGATCCTATGGGGCTTTATCGGCCTGTTTGTCAAGCAGCTGGAGGCCGAAGGCTCCACCCCGGAGATGACCGCATTTCTGCGCATGGCCTTCGCCTTCCTCCTGTATCTGCCCCTATGCGCCGCGGGAGCGGGGCCGGGCAGCCTTCGGATCGGCGGGAAGGACCTACTGTTCTGCGCAGCCCAGGGCCTAGTCTGCTACGGCCTGTTCAATATGCTGTACAGCCGGGCGGTGACGATGGTGGGGGTCTCCGTGGGAGCGGTCCTTCTGTATACCGCGCCGGTCTTCACCCTGCTCTTTTCTTCGCTGCTGTTCCGGGAACCCTTCACCGGCCGGAAGCTCCTCGCCGTGTTGCTGAATATCCTGGGCTGTGCCCTGACCGCCACGGGTGGCAGGCTGGAGCCCGGAGCCCTCTCCCTGCCCGGGATCCTGGTGGGGGTAGGGGCGGGCTTCTGCTACTCCCTCACCCCCATTTTCGGCCATTTCGGCACCAAGCGCATGGACAGCCGGGTCATGACGCTGTACAGCTTCCTCTTCGCCGCCCTGTTCATGCTCCTTACCCTCAGACCCTGGCGCGGCGGCGCAGGGTTCGGCGGTGGGCTCCTCCTTTGGGGCGCGCTTTTCGCCCTGATCCCCACGGTCTGCGCCTATGTCCTGTATTATCGGGGACTGGGCCGGATCCGGGAGCCCAGCCGCGTGCCCGTGATCGCCTCGGTGGAAACGGTGGTGGCGGCCGCCGTAGGCGCGGCGCTGTACCATGACCGCCTGGGGGTATGGGGGACGGCGGGGATCCTGCTGGTGCTGATTTCCATCGGCGTCATGAATCTCCCGCCCCGAAAAAGCAGGGAAAAAACCGGGGAAGGGGAAAAATAACCAAAAATTTTGCTGGATTATGATTAGGGGATATGCTATACTCAACTAGTACGCGCTGCGTGCGAATTTGTTGTTTTTCCTCTGCATCGGGGGCGGAAAAATAATGAAGCTGAGTTTTGTCGATCAATAGTTAAGGAAGGTGAGAAATTGGAGAACTATACCAAGTACAGGCTGAAGGGGAACGAGGAACTGGCTGCCTTGCTGGAGGGCAAGGATAAGCTCTTCGTGATCGCCTGTAACAAGTGCTTCAAGGAATTTGTATCCGTGGATGAGCCGGAATGCGACGAATTCGTCAAATTCGCGGCGGAGCAGGGCAAGACCGTCACGGGTGCGGCAAAGGTGGACTTCCTCTGCAACAAGACCCAGACAGAGAAGAAGCTGAAGGACCTCATCCCCGAGGGGACCGAGAACGTCGTCGTCATCTCCTGCGGCCTGGGCATCCAGACCATGGCGGACGAGACGGCTCTCCCCGTGATGGCGGCGGCCAACTCTCTGAACTACCGGGGCTACCACGGCATGGCCCTCACCAAAAAGGCCTGCGATGCCTGCGCCCAGTGCTATCTGAACATCACCGGCGGCATCTGCCCCATCGTGGACTGCGCCAAGAGCCTGGTGAACGGGCAGTGCGGCGGCGCCAAGAACGGCAAATGCGAAGTCGACCCGGAGAAGGACTGCGCCTGGGAAAAGATCTATCAGCGCCTGAAAAAGCAGGGCCGGCAGGAGGAGTTCGAGAAGCAGCCTGTGCAGCTTCGGGATTATTCCAAGATCAACTTCAAGGTCATCAAGGAATATGTGGATTCCGTGCGGGACAGCCGCTTCGCCGGGTATTACGGCGGCGTGCATCCCTCCGAGCGGAAGGAGCTCAGCGAGCATATCCCCCTGTCCCGTTTCCCCGAGCCCGATGAGGTCGTCATCCCCCTGTCCATGCATACCGGCGCGCCGGCCAACCCCCTGGTGAAGGCCGGAGACGCCGTCAAGCTGGGCCAGAAGATCGGCGAACAGGCCGGCTTCATCAGCGCTCCCGTGCATTCCAGCGTCAGCGGCACCGTCATCGCGGTGGAGGATCGTCTCCATCCCTCCAAGGGCGGCAACGTGCTGAGCGTGGTCATCAAGAACGATAAGAAGAATACCTTGGACGAGAGCATCAAGCCCAACAAGAGCCTGGATGAGCTCACCCCCGATGAGATCATCGAGATCGTCAAGGAAAGCGGCATCGTGGGTATGGGCGGCGCCGGCTTCCCCGCCTATGTGAAGCTGAAGCCCGGCAAGCCCATCGACGCCATCCTCCTGAACGGCTGCGAATGCGAGCCCCTGCTCACGGCGGACCATCGGGTCCTGCTGGAGTATGCGGACGACGTGGTCTTCGGCCTGAAGGCCATGATGAAGGCGGTCGGCGCCCCCAAGGGCGTCATCGTCATCGAGGACAATAAGCCCGATGCGGTGGCTCTCCTCACCGAAAAGACCGCGGATATTCCGGATATCGAAGTGGTCTGCGCCAGGACCAAGTATCCCCAGGGCGCTGAGAAAATGCTCATCAAGCGCGTCATGGGCCGTCAGGTCCCCAGCGGCGGGCTGCCCGCGGACGTGGGCGCCATCGTCAGCAATATCAGCACCGTGAAGGCCATCTCCGACGCCATTCAGAAGGGAATGCCCCTGGTGGACCGTGTGGTCACCGTCACCGGCGAGCGCATGAAGAATCCGGGCAACTTCATCGTGAAGATCGGCACCAGCGTGAAGGAACTCATCGACTACTGCGGCGGCGTGGTGGGCGACAACGTCACCCTGAAGATGGGCGGCCCCATGATGGGCACTCCGGTCACCGATGTGAACGTACCCATCATCAAGGCCTCCAACGGCATCATCGCCGTGGATACGGACAAGACCGAGGCCGTGGCCTGCATCAAGTGCGGCCGCTGCGCCGACGTCTGCCCCATGGAGCTGAGCCCGCTGTACTTCCAGAAATTTGCCGATGAGGAGAACTGGCAGGGAATGAAGGACAAGAACGTGATGGACTGCATCGAGTGCCGGTGCTGCGAATACATCTGCTCCTCCAAGATCTCCCTGGTCAGCAAGATCAAGGCCGGTAAAGCGGCAGTAAGGGGGATGAAGTAAGATGCTGATCACCAAACTCAAAGGGAAAGAGGCCATTGACGCTCTGGTTACCGGCAAGGTCTTTATCATCAACTGCCACGGCTGCAAGGAAGTGAGCTTCCCCGAGGAGGAGGCCAAGGCCCTCCAGAAGGAAATGGCGGCGACCGGCAAGGTCACCGGCATCCTTACCACCGACTACATCTGCAATCCCGAAAACATGAAGCTCCGGCTGGAAATGCACCGGAAGGAGATCGACGCGGCGGACATGGTCCTGGTATTCTCCTGCGGCGTGGGCGTACAGACCATTGCCGACTACCTGGAGGACAAGAAGGTATGCGCCGGCTGCGATACCATCGCTCTCCCCGGCTTCCAGGGCGTGACCCCCCTGGAGTACAAGTGCGACCAGTGCGGCGAATGCTACCTGAACATCACCGGCGGCATCTGCCCCCTCACCGCCTGCTCCAAGAGCCTGGTGAACGGCCAGTGCGGCGGCGCAAAGGACGGCAAGTGCGAGGTCGACCCCAACATGGAGTGCGGCTGGGAGCGCATCTACCAGCGCCTCAAGAAACTGGGCAGACTGGATCTGCTCAAGGTGCCGGTGCAGCTCCGCAACTACGCCACCGACAAAGAAGTCTGATCAGGCTACTGTAAATTTTAAGAGTTAGGAGCATTGAAGATATGAAGATCAGTGAAAAGTTTTCTCGTGGTGAGTTCGTCGTTACTACCGAGGTCGGCCCTCCGAAAGGTTTCCATGTTGAGCCCCTGATCGAGGAGGCGAAGGAATACCTCTCCAACATCACTGCCGTGAACGTCACGGATAACCAGTCCTCCGTCATGCGTCTAAGCTCCCTGGCCACCTGCAAGGCGCTGAAGGACGCGGGCCTGACCCCCATCTATCAGCTCACCTGCCGCGACCGGAACCGCATGGCTCTGGAGTCCGACCTGCTTTCCGCCGCCATGTTCGGCATCGAGAACATCCTCTGCCTCACCGGCGACCACACCAAGCTGGGCGACCATCCCGGCGCCAAGCCCGTGTTCGACCTGGATTCCGTCTCCCTGATCCACGCCGTCAGCCGTCTGGAGGCCGGCGAGGACCTGGGCGGCAACGCCC
>JAFWOX010000023.1 GCA_017545325.1 Oscillospiraceae bacterium
CGGCGAAGCGTATGCTTCGTCGGGAAGAGGAGGAGCGACCGAACGCCTGCAAGCTGGCGCGGCTCTTACATAAACCGCGTCAGCGCAGCCCGCGAGGTCAGCGACGACGAAGGTCCCCTTTGGTGCGCCTTTGGTGACTTTCACCGCATTGGGAAAGTCACGCCCCCGGCAGGGGCCCCGCCGGTGAGGCGGCTTTTGGGCAAGAAAAACTCTTCGTCTTTTATTCCTTCGCCTGCAGCTGTTCCAGCACCCGTTTCCGGGCGCAGAGCCAGGCGAAGATGCCGCTGCCCAGGGCACAGGCCGCCAAATGGGCCGCTAGGTAGATCGCAAAGGGCACGATCACCTCGCTCAGCTCCGGACGCAGGATCACCAATACCATGGCGATCCCCAACACCAGCCCCGCCAAAGCGCACAGCACCTGGGCCAGGGTGTACAGGATCACGCACTCCTTCGCTCTCACCCCCAAAGCCCGCAGGATGCTGATCTCCCTGGACCCGTGGAGGACGATCAGTCCGGGCAGGACGCCCCCCAGCAGCAGGGCTGCAGCCACCGCCAGGGGGTACAAGGATTCAATGAGCCGGTGGATCTTATACATTCTGTCCGCGTAGGAGGTGTCCATGGTGAACTTCACCGTGCTCCAGCTCTTTTCCAGTTCCTCCCGCACATATTCCTTGAATTCTGCGGCCCGATGGTAGTCAACCAGGGTGTATTCCGCGATGTCCAGCTCAAACTTCGGGATCATGAACATCAGTTGACGATGCACCTCCACCGGAAGGAATACCGTCTGATCCAACCGATTCGACCGGATGATCCCCACTACCCGGAAAAAGGGGCGGCGGGCATCCCGCCGGTCCATGGCCGTCTCCCCGGGCTTCAGGGGATTCTCCTTATTGATCAAATGCTCCAGCCAGTTTTCTTCATTGACGCGCACCATATCCCCCAGGCCCACGCCCAAGCCTGCCGCGTGGGAGGCGTACATCACCAGGACCTTTTCATCCGTATTCATCGCCTTTTCCGCATCCCAGCTCTCCAGCCACTCCACAGGCTCCGTTACCTGGCGGTCCAGCCGATTGGAAAGGATGATCACGGCGGGCTCCATTTCGATCAACCCCTTGTCGAGGACACACTCATAATACGGATCCCGCAAATAACCGCTCTCCGCAAAATTCTGCGCCCGGGTATAGCTCATTCCCCCGGAGAATACCGGCTTGATTTCCACCTTCCGATACAGTTCGGCATAGCTGCCCCGAAGCACGGTCACCAGGCCAAAGGCGAAGGCCAGGAGCAGCGCCAGGGCCAGGCTCAACAGGCTCCGCCCCGCGTTCCGCCCAAGGAGGCGGCGGAGATACCGCCCGCCCCAGTTCCGGCTCCGACTGCCGCTCAAATGGGAATGTCCCTCATCCGTCACGGCGCTTCCGTGAGACGCGCCGTGCCACCTTCCCCCAAGGGAAGGCAGTCGCTGCGGCGGGACGGGGGACCGATGAGCCCCCCTGGCTTCCCCTGGGGGAAGCTGGCGCGAAGC
>JAFWOX010000024.1 GCA_017545325.1 Oscillospiraceae bacterium
GAATGGATCATACCCGTGATAACTGCATATCTGTTCGTTGTGTTCCCTCATCAGGCGCTCCGCGCCAGCTTCCCCCAGGGGAAGCCAGGGTACCGGTCGTCCCTGCGCCGGTGCGGCGAAGGGCACCCTGAAAAGCAAATGCGCGCTGCCCGCAGTATGGTCAGCGGCGCAGAGGCGCATATACCGTCCGCTTCTTCCCCGCCGCGCCTTTGTCCCCTTCGCTTCAGCGCCCTGCGCACCGGGGTGCAGGGGCGGAGCCCTGCCGCGCTCTTTCCCCGGTTTCTCTCGCGCAAGAGAAACCGGGCCGCCGGAGGCAACCCCTCCGGCGAGGCGGCTTTCGACGAAGCAGGCGGTTTCCCCCAGCGGAATCCCCCGCAAAAGCAAAAACGGCCCGCCCGCCGCCCATTCCGGGCTTCCTTCCCGGGAGAAAATGAGATATAATAATTTGAATGAAGGAAGGGGGGGCACCGGCATGGCAGACTTTTCGGAGATCCGGCGCAGGACCGCCTGCTTCACCGGCCACCGCGAACTGGGCGAGCCCCCTGGAGAGCTGGAGCGGCGGGTGGATGCGGCGATCCGGGACCTGTATGCCCGGGGCGTGCGCTACTTCGGCGCAGGAGGCGCCCGGGGCTTCGACGCCCTGGCCTCGGAGCGGGTGCTTACCCTGAAGGAGGAGCTGCCGGAGCTGGCCCTGGTCCTGGTCCTGCCCTTTCCCGAGCAGTACCGTCAGGAGGGGAACTGGTCCCGGGAGGAGCTGGCCCAATTCGACGCCCTGCTGCTCCGGGCGGACCGGGTGGTCACCCTGGAAGCGGGCTACAGCCCCGGGGTGTACCAGCGGCGGAACCGGTACCTGGCAGACCGCTCCGCCTTCTGCATCTGCTATCTCCAGAGGATGCGCAGCGGCACCGGGGGCACCGTGCGCTACGCCAAAAGCCTGGGGCTGGAGATCATCGACCTGGTCCCCTACGGCTTTCGCCTTCCCTGAACGGGCATCCGAAAACCGAACTCGAATCATTTTGAATAAACGGAGGATACGACCATGAGGATCAAAGCGGCAACGGCCGTGGAAAAGGGCAAGCTGGAATTCCGGGAGCTGGAGCTGGGGGAGCCTCAGCTGGGGGAAGTGCTGGTGAAGGTAGTGGCCTGCGGCGTATGCCATACGGACGCCTCCACCCTGGAGCTGGTGGTCCCCTCTCCCCTGCCCATGGTGCTGGGGCATGAGGGGGTGGGCGTCGTGGAGAAGGTCGGGCCCGGGGTGCAGACCCTGCAGCCCGGGGATCACGTGATCCTCTCCTTCCCCTCCTGCGGCTGCTGCCCCAACTGCCGCAGCGGCAAGCCCTACGCCTGCGATACCAGCAGCCAGCTCTTTTTCAACGGCATTTACCAGAGCGGCGGCACCCGCATCAAGGATGACGAGGGCCGGGACGTGGGCTCCCTCTTCGGCCAGGGCGGTTTCGCGGACCACTGCATCGTGGCGGAGCGCAGCGCCGTGAAGGTGGACCCGGAGGTGGACCTGCGGCCCCTGTGCTCCCTGGCCTGCGGGGCCCAGACCGGGGCGGGGGCGGTGCTGAACCGCATGAAGCCCATGCCCGGGGACAGCATCGCGGTCTTCGGCTGCGGCGCCGTGGGCATGAGCGCCATCATGGCGGCCAAGCTGGCGGGCTGCGGGACCATCATCGGGGTGGACGCGGTGCCCTCCCGGCTGGATATGGCCCTGGAATGCGGCGCCACCCACGTGATCAACGGGAAGGAATGCCCGGATATCGCGGCGGAGATCCTGCGCATCACCGGCGGCCTGGGGACGAACTTCGCCCTGGAGTCCTCCGGGGCGGCAGCGCTGGTGAAGCCCATGCTCCTGGGCCTGGCAAAGGAGGGCCTGGCGGTGGTGGTGAGCTTCGCGGGCAGCGTGGACCTGGATATGTCCATGATCTTCGTGGGCTCCTGCCGCACCCTGGCGGGCACCGTGGAGGGGGCCGCCGAGCCCCAGACCTTCATCCCGAAGCTGGTGCAGTTCTATAAGGAGGGCCGCTTCCCGGTGGACAAGCTGGCGGTATACTACCCCTTCGACCAGGTCCACCAGGCCTTCGAGGACTCCCGGAACGGCAAGGCCATCAAGCCGATCCTGGTGTTCTGAGAGGAAATCATACAGGGGGAGGGATCCGGCCGGATCCCTCCCCCATTTTCTGTCTGGTCTTTTACTCCTGGAGCACGAAATCGGACTTGGGGTGCTTGCACAGGGGGCAGACCCAGTCCTCCGGCAGGCTCTCGAAGGGGACGCCCTCCTTGGCCTCGTCGTAGGTATAGCCGCAGATGGAGCAGACCCAGACCTTTCCGGCGGAGGGGGCGGCGGGCTTTTTGGCGGAGGGCTTGATATGGGCATGGTAATAGGCATAGGTGGCGCTGGGCACATCGGAGAGTTTTTTGGCGGCGAGCACCTCCGCCGTGAAGAGGGTATGGGTGCTGAGCTCCGTGGCGGTGAGCACCCGGGCGGAGAGGTAGGCGTTGGCGTACTTCGTCAGGTAATAAATACCGTTGGCGCTCCGGGCGACGTCCTCCCGGTCCGCGAACTTCTCGCAGTCCCGCCCGCTGCGGAAGCCGAAGTCCTGGAACAGGGAGAAGGGGGCCTCCTCGGACAGGATGGAGACGTTGAACACCTGAGACTTCAGGATCAGGTCCCGGGTATAGTTATCCCGGTTCACCGCCACGGTGATCACCCGGGGGTTGGAGGTGACCTGGCACACGGTGTTCACGATGCAGGCGTTATCCTTCCCTCCCGCCCAGGTGCTGAGGACGAAGAGGCCGTAGCTGATCTGATTCAGGGCGGCGTTTTCGATGATGGGCTCCATATGGTTCATCCTTTCTCCTTAAGTGTTTTTTCTCAGTATACCCAAGGCTTTCGCCCCTGTCAACGCGAAGCGTTCCTCTTGACTCCGCCGCCCGGGCGGGGTATCATGCAGCATGACCCATATTTGAACTAGGGGGGAAACGTATGCCGGCGGTATTCGTCAATGTGGGGACCGTGCTGGCGGGAAGCCTCATCGGCATCCTGCTCCGGAGCAGGCTGCGGCAGAAGCTCCTGGACGCCCTGATCGCGGGCCTCGCCCTGTGCACCGCCCTCATCGGGATCCAGAGCGCCCTGGGGACGAAGGATGTGCTCTGCATCATTGTCTGCCTCACCCTGGGCACCCTGCTGGGGGAGCTCATCAATATCGACAAGGGCATCACCGCCGGGGGAGACTGGCTGAAAAAGAGCCTTCTCCGGGGGAAGAGCGAGAGCCGCTTCACCGAAGGCTTCGTCTCCGCCTGCATCCTCTTCTGCGTGGGGAGCATGACCATTATGGGCTCTCTGGAGGCGGGCCTCCACGGAGATTACCGCATCATTCTGGCCAAGAGCGCCCTGGATTTCGTCTCCTCCATGGCCTTCGGGGCGGCCATGGGCATCGGCGTCACCTTCTCCGCCCTCTTCGTCCTGGTGTTCCAGGGGGCGCTGACCCTCCTGGCCTCCCTGGTGGGGCCTTACCTCAGCGCCCAGGTGGTGGCGGAGATGTCCGCCGTGGGGGGCGTCATCCTCATGGGCATGGCGGTGAACATGCTGGGTCTGCGGAAGGAGCCCATCAAGGTGGCGAACATGCTTCCGGGGATCTTCCTCCCCCTGGCCTACCTGCCCCTGGCGGAGTGGATCAAGGGTCTGTTCTGAGGACCTATTTCCCGGGAAAACCGCGGAAAGCCCTTTTCCGGCACGGCCGTTTTGCGGCGTCCGACGCCTCGCCCCGGCATTGACAACTTTGGGACAACAGGGTATAATTCGATTGAATTTCATATAAGGTTGAGTGCCGCGCCTTACGGGGCGCGGAGAATAGGGAATCCGGTGCGAATCCGGAGCGGTACCGCCACTGTATGCGCGGAGGCCGCGCACAGGGCGTCAGCCCGGCCATTGGGGAAACCTGAGAAGGCGTGCGCGGACCGGTGATGCGCAAGTCAGGAGACCTGCTCAGCTGAAGCGCTTCCGGGCTCCCGTGCATTGGAGCCCGCGAAAAAACGACTGCAGAAATCCGGCTGCAGCGGTCAGCATGACCGCTGCAGCCGGTGTTTTTTTGGGAGGAAACCATGACCGCCATCGTACCCAGGCTCGCCCTGGCGGGCACCAACAGCGGCTGCGGGAAGACCACCGTCACCTGCGCCGTCCTCCAGGCTCTGGTGGACCGGGGCCTCCGGGTGGGGGCCTTCAAATGCGGGCCGGACTATATCGACCCCATGTTCCACAGCCGGATCATCGGCGCGGGGGCTTCGAACCTGGATCCCTTCTTCTTTGACGGGAACACGCTGAATTCCCTTCTGGCGGAAAACGGAGGGGACCGGGATGTTTCCGTGATCGAAGGGGTCATGGGCTATTATGACGGCCTGGGGATGGATGAGCCGGAGGCCAGCACCCACAATGTCGCCGCCCTCACCGCCACCCCCGTGGTGCTGGTGCTGGGGGCCCGAGGCGCCTCCCTCTCCCTCCTGGCCGTGCTTCAGGGCTTTCTGGATTTCTGCCCCGAGGCACCCATCCGGGGGGTGATCCTGAACCAGTGCACCGCCATGACCTACCCCAGCCTCCGGGACGCCATCCTGCGCCGCTTCGGGGACCGGGTGAAGCCCCTGGGCTACCTGCCCCCCATGCCGGACGTGAGTCTGGAGAGCCGTCACCTGGGCCTGGTGACGGCGGCGGAGGTGAAGGACCTTCGGGAAAAGCTGCATCTGCTTTCCCTCCAGGCGGAGAAGAGCCTGGATCTGGACGGTCTCCTGGCCCTGGCCCGCTCCGCGGAGCCGGTGGAATACGCTCCCCCGCAGCTTCCCCGGCTGGAGCCGGTGCGCATTGCCGTGGCGAAGGACAACGCCTTCTGCTTCTATTATGCGGATAGTCTGCGGGTGCTGGAGGACCTGGGCGCGGAGCTGGTCCCCTTCTCCCCCCTGTCCGATCCCGCCCTGCCGGAGGATATCCAGGGGCTGTATCTTGGGGGCGGCTACCCGGAGCTGTATGCGGAGCAGCTCAGCCGGAACCGCGGCATGCGATCCTCGGTAAAGGCCGCCCTGGAAAGGGGGCTTCCCTGCATCGCCGAATGCGGCGGCTTCATGTACCTGACGGAGCGGATCGGGGACGCGCCCATGGTGGGCTTTCTCCCCGGAGGCAGCCGGGATACGGGGAAGCTGGTGCGCTTCGGCTACATCACCCTGCGGGCGAAGGAGGCGGGCCTCCTGTGCCCGGCGGGGGAGGAGATCCGGGGACACGAGTTCCACCATTGGGACTCCGACCATACCGGGGACGGCTTCAAGGCCGTAAAACCCTCGGGCCGGAGCTGGGACGCCGGGTTTTCCGGTCCCCGGCTCTATGCCGGCTATCCCCATTTCCATTTCCGCGCAAATCCGGCCTTTGCCGTGAATTTCTATAGCTGCTGTCTGGAGGTCAAACATGAGCATGCCTGAAACGATCAAACCCATGGATATTGAGAAGCGCAGCTTCGAGATCATCACGGAGCTCCTGGGGGGCCGGAAGCTGGACCCGGAGAACGAGCTGGTGATCAAGCGGGCCATCCACACCACCGCGGATTTCGACTATGCGGATAATCTGGTCTTCTCCCCCCACGCGGTGAAGCTGGGGATCGAGGCCCTGAAGGGGGGCTGCGACATCGTCACGGATACCCAGATGGCCAGGTCCGGCATCAGCAAGGCCACTTTAGCCAAGCTGGGCGGGGAGGTCCACTGCTTCATGTCCGACCCGGATGTGGCGGCGGAGGCCAAGGCCAGGGGCGTCACCCGGGCCCTGGTGAGCATGGAGAAGGCGGCGAAGCTGGGCAAGCCCTGCATCTTTGCCATCGGCAACGCCCCCACCGCCCTCATCCGTATCCGGGAGCTGATCGATTCCGGCGAGCTGAAGCCCGCCCTGGTGATCGGCGTCCCCGTGGGCTTCGTGAACGTGGTGGAGAGCAAGGAGCTGATCATCGAGACCGACGTGCCCCATATCGTGGCCCGGGGCCGCAAGGGGGGCAGCAACGTGGCGGCGGCCATCGTGAACGCCCTGCTGTACCAGATCCTGCGGTGATGGACCAGTACGTCGTCAAGGACGGGAAGAAGCTGCGCATGGGCTACACCACCGGCTCCTGCGCCGCCGCCGCCGCCAAGGCCGCGGCCTGGATGCTCCTGACCGGCCGGCCCCTGGAGACCATCCGCCTCCTGACTCCCAAGGGCATCCCCCTGGAGCTGGAGGTGCTGGAGCGGGAGCTTTCCCCGAATATGGCCCGCTGCGCCATCCGGAAGGACAGCGGGGATGATCCGGATGTGACGGACAAGACCCTGATCTTCGCGGAGGTCCGGCGGACCAGGGAGCCCGGCGTCCTCATCGACGGCGGCCCGGGGGTGGGCCGGGTCACCAAGCGGGGGCTGGATCAGCCCGTGGGGAACGCCGCCATCAACTCCGTTCCCCGGCAGATGATCCGGGAGAACCTGGAGGAGGTCATCCGCCTGACGGACTGGACCGGGGGGCTGAGCGTGATCATCTCCGCCCCGGACGGGGAACGGCTGGCGAAAAAGACCTTCAATCCCCGGCTGGGGATCGTAGGCGGCATTTCCATTCTGGGCACCACCGGGATCGTGGAGCCCATGAGCGAATCCGCCCTGGTGGAGACCATCCATGTGGAGCTCCGGCAGCGGCGGGAAAACGGGGCGGACCACGTCCTCCTCACCCCGGGCAACTACGGCTCGGATTTCATCAAAGGCAGCCTGGAGCTGACCCCCGGGAGGGAGGTCCAGGTCTCCAACTTCATCGGGGACGGGATCGACCTTTGCCGGGACCTGGGCTTCCGGGGCTTTGTGCTGGTGGGGCACATCGGCAAGCTGGTGAAGCTGGCGGGGAATATGATGAACACCCACTCCAAGTACGGGGACTGCCGCATGGATATCCTGGCGGCCTGCGGCGGGGCCTGCGGTCTGAGAAGCGAGCGCATCCGGGAGATGCTGGCCTGCGCCGCCTGCGACGACGCCCTGCGCATCCTGGGGGAGGAAGGGATCGAAAAGGAAACCATGCGCCTTCTGACGGAGCGGATCGCCGCCCAGCTGCGGCACCGGGCCGGGGAGGAGCTGGAGGCCGGGGTGCTGGTCTTCTCCAATGTTTACGGCATACTGGGGGAGACGGAAAACGCCCGGGACCTGCTGAAAAAGGCGATGGAGGGATAAACAATGGTACATTTTGTTGGCGCGGGCAGCGGCGCCGTGGATCTGATCACGGTGCGGGGCGCAAAGCTCCTGGGGGAGGCCGACACGGTGATCTACGCCGGGAGCCTGGTGAACCCGGAGCTGCTGAATTACTGCAAGCCCGGCTGCGAGACCCACAACAGCGCGAAGCTCACCCTGGAGGAGGTCATCGACCTCATCAAGGCCGCCGAGGCGGCGGGAAAGACCACCGTGCGGCTCCATACGGGGGACTCCAGCATCTACGGCGCGGTGCGGGAGCAGTTCGACGAGCTGGATAAGCTGGGGATCGAATACGACGTCTGCCCCGGCGTCAGCGCCTTCTGCGGCGCGGCGGCGGCTCTCCGGGCGGAATACACCCTGCCGGACGTGAGCCAGACCGTCATCATCACTCGGGCGGCGGGCCGGACCCCCGTGCCGGAGCGGGAAAGCATCCGCTCCCTGGCGGCCCACGGGTCCACCATGGTCCTGTTCCTCTCCACCTCCCTGACGGAGAAGCTCCAGCGGGAGCTGCTGGCGGGGGGGTACGGGCCCGAGACCCCGGCGGCGGTGGTGTACAAGGCCACCTGGCCGGACCAGCGGGTCTTCCGCTGCACCGTGGGGAGCCTGCATGAGACCGTCACCAAGAACAATCTGACCAAGACCAGCCTCATCATCGTGGGGGGCTGCCTGGGGGATAAATACGACCGGAGCCTCCTGTATGACCCGGGCTTCACCACGGAATTCCGGGAGGCCAGCAGGTGAAGCTGGCCCTCTTCTGCTACAGCCGTCAGGGGCGGGACACCGCCTGCCGGGTGCTGGAGGCCTTCCCGGACTGGGAGGTGCGGAAATACGCCCCGGAGCGGTACGCGGAGGGCGGCTTCGAGGCGCTGAAGCGGCCTCCCAGGCCCTTTTACGGGGAGCTCTTCCCCTGGGCGGACGCCATGGTGTTCGTGGGGGCCTGCGGTATCGCCGTGCGGGAGATCGCCCCCCATGTCCGCAGCAAGGCCACGGATCCCGCGGTGGTCAGTCTGGACGACCGGGGGCAGTACGTCATCCCCCTCCTCTCGGGCCATATCGGCGGGGCCAACGCCCTGGCCCGGCGGCTGGCGGCCTCCCTGGGGGCCACGGCGGTGGTGACCACCGCCACGGATATCCATGACCGCTTCTCCGTGGACGATTGGGCCGCCCGGCAGGGCTGGGCCATCTCCAGCCTGGCCGCGGCCAAGGCCTACAGCGCCGCCATCCTGGAGCGGGACCTGCCCCTGGTGAGCGACTTCCCCATCCTGACGGAGCTGCCCAACGGGACCTACATCGGGGATACGGGGGACCTGGGCCTCTCCCTGAGCTGGTACGGGAAGGAGCCCTTCGGGAAGACCCTGCGCCTCATCCCCCGAACCCTGCATCTGGGCCTGGGCTGCCGGCGGGGCACGCCAAGGGAGGCCATCCGGGCGGCGGTGCGGGCGGTGCTGGACCGGGAGGGGATCGATCCCCGGGCCATCGGCAGGGCCGCCTCCATCGACCTGAAGAAGGATGAGGCCGGGCTGCTGGAATACTGCGAGGAGCTGCGGATCACCCCGGATTTTTACACGGCGGAGGAGCTGCGGGCGGTGCCCGGGGAGTTCACCGCCTCCCCCCTGGTGGAACGGGTCACGGGGGTGGACAACGTCTGCGAGCGGGCCGCCCTCCTGGGGGCGGACAGGCTGATCGTAAAAAAACAGGCTGCCGGGGGCGTCACCGTCGCCCTGGCGGCGGAAAATACGGAGGTGCGCTTTGGGTAAGCTGAGCGTTGTGGGCATCGGGCCGGGAGATTACGACAATATGACCGTCCGGGCGGACCGGGCATTGGAGCGCAGTCAGGTGATCGTGGGCTATTCCGTGTACGTGGATCTGGTGAAGGACCGGTATCCCGGCAAGGAATACCGCACCACCGCCATGACCCAGGAGGCGGACCGGTGCCGCTTAGCCCTGGACCTGGCCCGGGAGGGCCGGGACGTGGCCATGGTCTGCTCCGGGGACAGCGGGATCTACGGCATGGCCGCCCTGATCTATGAGCTGCGGGGGGATGCCGAGGACCCGGAGGTGGAGGTCATTCCCGGCCTCACCGCCGCCTGCAGCGGCGCGGCCCTCCTGGGGGCCCCCCTCACCCATGATTTTGCCGTCGTCAGCCTTTCGGACCGGCTGACCCCCTGGGACAAGATCGCCGCCCGGCTGCGGGGGGCCGCCCAGGCGGACCTTTCCCTCGTTCTGTACAACCCCGCCAGCCGGGGCAGGCCGGACCATCTCCGCCGGGCCTGCGAGATCCTTCTGGAGACCCTTCCGGCGGACCGGCCCTGCGGCATCGCCCGGATGATCGGCCGGGAAGGGGAATCGGGCCGGATCCTGACCCTGGGGGAGCTGCGGGACGCGGAGGTGGATATGTTCTGCACCGTCTTTATCGGCAACGCCCAGACCCGGGCGCTGGGGGGCAGACTCATCACCCCCAGAGGGTACCGGGATGTATAAGGTCTGCGTATTCGCGGGCACCACGGAGGGGCGGGAGCTGATCCGCTTCCTCTGCGCCCAGGGGATCCGGGTCACCGCCTGCGTGGCCACGGAATACGGAGAGACCCTCCTGGAGGAGGCGGAAATCCTCACGGTCTCCGCCGCCCGCCTGGACCGGGAGGCCATGGCCGGGCTGTTCCGCCGGGAGGGCTTCGATCTGGCGGTGGACGCCACCCACCCCTATGCCCCCATCGTGACGGAGAACATCGCCCGGGCCTGCGAGGAAACGGGCACGGAATACCTGCGTCTCCTGCGCCCCGCCTCCGGTACGGCGGAGGGGGCGGTATATGTGCCGGATGTCCCCGGGGCGGCGGAATACCTGGCGGGGACCCAGGGAAATATCCTGCTGACCACCGGCAGCAAGGAGCTGGGGAAGTTTTCCGGGATCCCGGATTTCGCCTCCCGGGTCTACGCCCGGGTGCTGCCCATGGAGTCCTCCCTGGAGGCCTGCGCCTCCGCGGGACTGCCGCCCGCCCATATCATCGCCATGCAGGGCCCCTTTTCCCGGGAGCTGAACGTCTCCCTCCTCCGGGCGGTGGGTGCCGCCTGGCTGGTGACCAAGGACGGGGGCGGCGCCGGGGGCTTTTCGGATAAGGCGGAGGCCGCCCGGGAGACCGGCGCCCGGCTGGTGGTCATCGGCCGCCCGCCCCAGCGTCAGGGGCTGGGCCTGGAGGAGACGGTGGACCGGCTCTGCGTCCGCTTCGGTCTGGATCCCCTGCCCTCCGTAAGCCTGGTGGGCATCGGCCCCGGCAGCCCGGGGAGCATGACCGGGGACGTGCGCAGGGCCATCGACCGGGCGGACTGCCTCATCGGGGCCGCCCGGATGCTGGAGGCCGCCGGGACGCCGGGGAAGGAGACCTTCGCCGCCATCGCCCCCAAGGCCATCGCGGATCATATTTTCGCCCACCGGGAGCTGCGCCGCTTTGCGGTGCTCATGTCCGGGGACGTGGGCTTTTTCAGCGGAGCGAAGAAGCTCCTGCCCCTGCTGGAGGGGCGCTGCCGCCTGGAGGTCCTGCCGGGGCTCAGCTCCCTGGTGACCCTCTGCGCCCGGCTGGGCACGGACTACGAGGACGTGGTCCCCCTGAGCCTCCACGGCCGGGAGGGGGATCTGCCCTCCGCCCTCCGGGATCATCCCCGGATCTTCGCCCTGGTGGGGGGAGAGAGCGGCATGGCCGACCTGTGCCGCTCCCTGACGGCGGCGGGCCTGGGAAAGACCCGGGTTAGCGTGGGGGCGCGCCTCAGCTATCCGGAGGAAAAGATCACCCGGGGCACGGCAGAGGAGCTGCAGAACGGGAAATTCGATTCCCTGAGCGTGGCCCTGGTGGAGGCGGACCTGCCCGCCCGGATCGTCAGCCCCGGCCTGCCGGACGGAGAATTCCTCCGGGGCGGCGGGGAGGACGGGGTGGTGCCCATGACCAAGAGCGAGGTCCGGGCTGTTTCCCTCTCCAAGCTGCGGCTGACGGAGGACGCCATGTGCTGGGATGTGGGCGCGGGCACCGGCTCCGTGGCGGTGGAAATGGCTCTCCTGGCCCGAAAGGGCAGGGTCTGGGCCATCGAGAAGCGGGCGGACGCCATTGACCTGCTGCGGCAGAATCAGGAGAAATTTCGTCTGGGGAACCTGGAGCTCGTGGAGGGCACGGCCCCCGAGGCCTGCCGGGAGCTCCCCGCCCCCACCCATGTGTTCATCGGGGGCAGCTCCGGCGGCATCCGGGAGATCCTCGCCCTGGCCCGGGAGAAGAATCCCCGGGTGCGGATCGTTGCCACCGCCATCGCTTTGGAGTCCGTGGGGGAACTCACCGCCTGCCTGAAGGATAAGACCCTCTCTGAGGCGGAGACCGTCTGCCTCCAGGTCAGCCGGGGAAAGAAGGCCGGCCCCTACCACCTGATGCTGGGGCAGAACCCGGTATATATCTTCACCCTGCAGGGAGGAGACAAGGCGTGAAGCTCTCCGTTCTGGCCCTGATCCTGGGCTTCCTCATCGACCTGATCCTGGGGGATCCTCACAGCATCCCCCATCCGGTGGTGTTCATCGGCAAGCTCATCTCCCTGCTGGAAACGGAGCTGCGGAAGCGCTTCCCCGCCACCGTATCCGGGGAGCGGACCGCCGGGGCGGTCCTCTGGATCCTGGTGGTCCTGGTATCCTTCCTGGTGCCCTGGCTGGTTCTCCGGCTCTTTGGCTGGATCAGCCCCTGGCTCCGGTTCATCGCGGAAGCCCTCATGTGCTGGCAGATCCTGGCCACCAAGTCCCTGCGGGTGGAGAGCATGAAGGTCTATACCGCCCTGGAGACCGGCACCCTGACGGACGCCCGGAAAGCGGTGAGCATGATCGTGGGCCGGGATACGGAGGCCCTGGACGACGCCGGCGTCACCCGGGCGGCGGTGGAGACCGTGGCGGAGAACTGCTCCGACGGGGTGGTGGCTCCCCTGCTCTTCCTGGCCCTGGGCGGCGCGCCCCTGGGCTTCCTGTACAAGGCGGTGAATACCATGGACTCCATGCTGGGATACACGGAGCCGCCCTATACGAATATCGGCCGGTACCCCGCGAAGCTGGACGACGCATTCAACTATATCCCCGCCCGGATCTCCGCCCTGCTCATGCTCCCGGCGGGCGTCCTCCTGGGTCTGGACGGGAAAAACGGCTGGCGGATCTTCCGCCGGGACCGGTACAAGCACGCCAGTCCCAATTCCGCCCAGACGGAATCCATGTGCGCCGGGCTCATGGGCCTGCGCCTGGCGGGGGACGCGGTCTACCACGGCGTTCTGCACAAAAAGGAATTCATCGGGGATCCCCTGCGGGAGATCGTACACGGGGATATCCCCCTGGCCTGCCGCCTCATGACCCTGACGGCGGCGCTGGCCCTGATCCTGAGCTGCGTGATCCGATTCCTGATCACCTGAGGTAAGCTATGCTGTATCGAAAGAAGAATCCTCATGGAGGCGCCGCCTATGAGGCGGGGATCCTCCTGGATCTCAGCGCGAACACCAATCCCCTGGGCACTCCCCCCGCCGTCCTGGAGGCGGTCCGGGGCGTCCTGGACCGGGTGCGGGATTACCCGGATCCCTACTGCCGGGAGCTGGTGGCCGCCATCGCCGCCCACGAGGGGGTAGACCCGGACCGGGTCCTCTGCGGCAACGGGGCGGCGGAGCTGATCTGCGCCTATGCCGAGGCGGCGCGCCCCAAAACGGCGGTGGAGACCGCCCCCACCTTCTCGGAGTATTCCGAAGGGCTGGCGCGTCAGGAGTGCCGGGTGGACCGATACCCCTTGAGGGAGGAAAACGGCTTCCTGCCCGACGAGGGCATCCTGGACTTTTTGCGGGAAAAGCGGCCGGAGGCGGTGTTTCTCTGCACCCCCAACAATCCCACGGGGCGGCTCTTTCCCCCCTCCCTCATGGACCGGGTGATCGCCCTCTGCCGGGAGATGGGGTCCCGTCTCTTCGTGGACGAGTGCTTCCTGGACCTGTCCGAGGGGGGCGTGAGCCTGAGCTCCCGGCTGGAGGAATGGCCCGGCCTCTTCCTCCTGAAGGCCTTTACCAAGAGCTACGGCATGGCCGGCCTGCGCCTGGGGTACTGCCTCACGGCGGACGGGGACCTGCTGGAGCGGATGAGCGCCTGCAGCCAGCCCTGGAACGTCTCCGTGCCCGCTCAGGCGGCGGGGATCGCCGCCCTGGGGCAGAAGGACTTTCTGGAGCGGGCCAACGCCGTCATCCGGGCGGAGCGGCCCAGGCTGAAGGCGGGGCTGGAAGAGCTGGGGTACCGGGTCTGCCCCTCGGAGGCCAACTATCTGCTCTTCCGGGGACCGGAGGACCTGGGGGAGAAGCTGCGGCGGCAGGGGATCGCCCTGCGCAGCTGCGCGAATTACCACGGCCTCGGCCCCGGCTGGTTCCGCACGGCGGTGCGCACCCGGGAGGAAAATGAACGTCTTTTGGCCGCCGCGAAGTCGGCCGGAGAGGAGTAAACATGGCAAAGAGCATCATGATCCAGGGGACCATGTCCAACGCGGGCAAAAGCCTGCTGGCGGCGGGCCTCTGCCGCATCTTCCGGCAGGATGGGCTGCGGGTGGCTCCCTTCAAAAGCCAGAATATGGCCCTGAACTCCTTCATCACCAAGGCGGGAGGGGAAATGGGCCGGGCCCAGGTGGTCCAGGCGGAGGCCGCGGGGATCGACCCGGACGTGCGCATGAATCCCATCCTCCTGAAGCCCACCACGGACGTGGGCAGCCAGGTGATCGTCAACGGCGTCGCCCAGGGGAACATGCGGGCCATGGAGTATTACCGGCGGAAGCCGGAGTTCATTCCCGCCATCATGGAGGCTTACAACAGCCTGGCCTCCGACTTCGACGTGATCGTCATCGAAGGGGCGGGCAGCCCGGCGGAGATCAACCTGAAGAGGACGATATCGTGAACATGGGCATGGCGAAGCTGGCGGACGCCCCGGTGTTCCTGGTGGGGGACATCGACCGGGGCGGGGTCTTCGCCCAGCTCTACGGCACCGTGGCCCTGCTGGAGCCGGAGGAACGGGCCCGGATCAAGGGCACCATCGTGAACAAGTTCCGGGGAGACCGGGCCATCCTGGAGCCGGGGATCAAGATCCTGGAGGACCTGTGCGGCGTGCCCGTGGCGGGGGTCATCCCCTATGTCCATCTGGATATCGACGATGAGGACAGCCTTTCCGAGCGCTTTGAGCGGAAGGATGGGCGGCGGCTCCTGGATGTGACGGTGATCCGCCTGCCCCGCATCTCCAACTTCACGGATTTCAGCCCCTTTGAGCGGTATGAGAACGTCTCTCTCCGGTATGTGGAAAAGGTGGCGGACCTGGAAAACCCGGATATGATCCTGCTTCCGGGCACCAAGAGCACCATCGCGGACCTGAAATGGCTCAGGCAGTGCGGCCTGGAGGCGGCGGTGCAGAAGGCGGCGGACGCCGGGACCCTGGTCTTCGGGGTCTGCGGCGGGTATCAGATGCTGGGCCGCAGCGTATCCGATCCGGATCAGGTGGAGGCCGCCGGGGAGACGGAGATCCGGGGCATGGGCCTCCTGCCCCTGGACACCATTTTCCGGGGACAGAAGGTGCAGACCCAGACGGAGGGCGTCTTCTCCGGGGTGGAGGGCATGCTCCGGGGCCTGAACGGCATGACCTATCGGGGCTACGAGATCCACATGGGCCGCAGCGACGAGGCCCTGCCTCCCCTGGTGGGGAACGGCTGCGTCTACGGCAGCTATGTCCACGGGGTCTTCGACGCCCCGGGGATCTGCGATACGATCCTCAAGGCCCTGTGCGAAAAGAAGGGCATCGATTTTTCCGCCCTGGGCACCTTCGATATGACGGAGTACAAGGAGCGCCAGTACGATCTTCTGGCGGACACGGTGCGCGGCAATATGGATATGGATCTGGTGTATAAGGTCCTGAACCGGGAGGTCTGACCATGGGACTCGTCCATCTCTACTGCGGGGACGGCAAGGGAAAGACCACCGCCTCCATCGGTCTGGCGGTGCGCTGCGCCGGCGCCGGTGGCCGGGTGATCTTCACCCAGTTCTTCAAGGACGGTACCTCCTCCGAGCTGCGGATCCTGGAGACCATTCCGGGGGTAAGGGTCCTGATATGTCCCAGGAAATACGGCTTCTTCAAGCGCATGAGCGAGGAGCAGAAGGCCGCCGCCCGGGAGGATTTCACCGCCCTGCTGCGCTCTGCCCTGTCCGCCGCCCGGGAGGGGGCGGAGCTTCTGGTGCTGGATGAGGCGGTGTCCGCCTGCAACCACGGGGTCATCCCGGAGGCGGAGCTGCTGGACTTCCTGCGGCATAAGCCGGAGGGGCTGGAGGTTGCCGTCACCGGGCGGAACCCCTCGGAAGCCCTCATGGCCCAGGCGGACTACATCACGGAGATGGTGAAGCGCCGTCACCCCTTCGACCGGGGCGTCGCCGCCCGGAAGGGCGTGGAGTTTTAACCGCTTTGCTTCGCGCCATCCGGCGCGAACTCTGCAGGGCTTTTCGTAATATCGCCGACGAAAAGCCGGTAAGGAGAGAGAAATGCGCTTTCAGGAGATACTGGATCGGGAGATGGAACGGCTGGGCAGGACCAACGCGGAGCTGGCCGCCGCCTCCGGCCTGGGCAAAAGCACCCTGAGCCGATACCGCCGGGGGGAACGGGAGCCCCGCTGGGGCAGTCCCCAGCTCTGGCAGCTGGCCAAGGGCCTCACCGCCCTGGGGGGCGGGGACGACGCGGAGCTGGAGGCCCTGCACACCGCCCTGGGGGAATGCCTCAGCACCGGCCTGCGTCTGGACCACGCCACCTATATCAGCCGGCTGAGCTCCCTCTGCCGCTGTCTGGATATCCGCAGCAGCGCCCTGGCCCGGGCCCTGGCCTACGACCCCTCCTATATCTCCCGCATCCTGGCAGGCACCCGGAGACCCGGGGATGCGGCGGGCTTCACCGCCCAGGTGGCGGCCTATGCCGCCCGGCTCGCCTTCTCCCCGGACCGGCGGGAGGCGCTCCAGACCCTGCTGAACTGCCCCCCCTCCGCGCTGGAGACCCGGGAAAAGGCCCTGTCCGCCATCCGCCGCTGGCTCAGCGAATACTGAGTTTGCGGCGCGAACTCCGCGAGGCCCTGTACGCAGTCTGAGCTCCGGCAAAAGCCGGGGCTCTTTTTTTCTTGCAATTCCTTCGGGGATGTGTTATTCTCTAATAAGATAAATCCATATGGTCGTTTCCGAGCCAACCGGCCTAAAGGCGTGAGCCCAGGGCCCTTTGGACGGCCGCGCCGGACCTCCGGCGCGCAAGAGTGGGAAGGGAAACGTTCCCGCTTTCCGTGTTTGAGAAGGAAACCCTCCGCTGCGCCCCGGGCCCTGTGCCTGCGGGATGCCGGAGCCTGCATGCGTCAGCTGCGGGGGCGGTCTGTTTCCGAGAAGGACAGACCGCCCCCGTTTGATTTTGAAAGACAAGGAGATCAACCATCATGAAAAAACGTCTGCTCTCTCTCCTGCTCCTGCTGAGCCTGATCCTGACCCTTTCCGCCTGCGGCGGAGGCGGGACTGCCGCCCCCACGCCTGCGCCGAGCGCTGCTCCGGAGCCCGCCCAGGCCGCCGAACCGGCGACCCGGTCCTTCACGGATTCTGCCGGAAGGACCCTGGAGCTGCCCGCGAAGGTGGAAAGGATCGCCATTTCCGGCCCCACCGCGCAGATCGTCCTGTTCGCCCTGGCGCCGGAGCGCCTGGTGGGGATCTCCAACAGCTGGGACGCTGCCGCTCAGGAATACATTGCGCCGGAATACTATAATCTTCCCCTCCTGGGCCAGCTCTACGGCGGTAAGGGCGAGCTGAATCTGGAGGAGCTGCTGAAGGCCGACCCGGATGTGGTGATCGACGTGGGCGAACCCAAGCAGGGCATCGCCGGGGATATGGATAAGCTGACGGAACAGACCGGCATCCCCTTCCTCCACATCGACGGGTATACCTCCACCATGGGGGATACCTACCGCATGCTGGGAGAGCTCCTGGGGCTGGAGGACCGGGCGGCGATGCTGGCGGATTACTGCGATGAGATCTATGCCTTTGCCGCCGGCCTGGAGGAAAAGCTCGCCCCGGAGAAGAAAAAGACCGCCCTCTATCTCCTGGGGGACAGCGGGCTGAATGTGATCGCCTCCGGCTCCTTCCATGCGGAAATGCTGAATCTGATCGTGGATAACGCGGCGGTGCTGGAAAACCCCTCCTCCAAGGGGACCGGGAACGAGACGGATATGGAGCAGCTCATGCTCTGGGATCCGGAGGTCATCTTCTTCGCCCCGGACAGCGTTTACGACAAGGTGGGGGACGATCCCGCCTGGCAGGAGCTGCAGGCGATCCGGAACGGGAATTACTACCGGGTGCCCTACGGCCCCTACAACTGGATGGGCTTCCCCCCCTCCGTCCAGCGGTATCTGGGCGTCCTGTGGGCGGCGAAGCTCCTGTATCCCGAAACCGCAGATTATGACCTCTATACCGAAATCGCCCGGTATTACAAGCTTTTCTATGGCTGCGACCTGACCCAGGCCCAATTCGACGCCCTGGTGGGCTGAAAGCCACTCGGCTTTCCGGGTTCCCCGCCGCTGAGTCGGCGGGGATTCTTCTTGACAGATCGTAAACTTTAATACTATAATCAGTTTACGATTTTGCCGAGGAGGAAAGACCATGGCAGCTATGGACGATACCCTGCGGATCCTGGAGGCCCATCGGGGCGAGACGGTCTCCGGGGAGCAGATGGCCGCCGACCTGGGGCTCACCCGGGCGGCGGTATGGAAGGCCGTTTCCGGGCTGAAGGACCGGGGCTTCCGGATCGCCGCCGGACCCAACCGGGGGTATACCCTGGAGTCCGACGGGGGCTGTCTCCATCCGGAGACCATCCGGCGGCATCTCCGGGCCGCCGGGGATTTTGTGCTCCGGGTGTACGACGAGGCGGCAGGCAGCACCAACGACCTGGTCCGGGAGGCCGCCCTCCGGGGCGAGCCGGAGGGGCTGGTCGTGGTCGCGGACACCCAGCGCGCCGGGCGGGGGCGGCAGGGCCGGACCTTCGTCTCTCCCCCGGGCACGGGGGTTTATATGAGTCTTCTCCTTCGGCCGAAGCTCCCGGCGGCGGAGGCCGTGGCCGTCACGGGGATCGCCGCGGTTGCGGCGGCCCAGGCCATGGAGGACCTGGGTGCAGGCGGCGCCGGGATCAAGTGGGTGAACGATGTATACCTTCGAGGTCTGAAGGTCTGCGGTATCCTGACGGAGGCGACGATGGATATGGAAAGCGGCGGCCTGGATCACGCCGTCCTGGGGATCGGGGTGAACCTGTTTCCCCCCGCCGGAGGCTTTCCCCCGGAGCTGGCGGGTATCGCCGGGGCGG
Organism: Oscillospiraceae bacterium; assembly: GCA_017545325.1. The sequence continues at coordinate 18,608 of JAFWOX010000024.1, forward strand.
TATTTCCCGGGAAGCCGGAGGACGATGAGCGCAGCCGCCTTATCGCCGCCATCCTGGATCGCTTCCTCCCCCTGTACCGGGCCCTGCCGGACCGGGGCTGGCTGGAGGAATACCGCTCCCGCAGCATCCTCACGGGGCGGGAGGTCCGCTTTATCCGGGAGGGCCGGGAGCGCAGAGGCCTGGTGCTGGGGGTGGACGACGCCGCCCGGCTGCTGATCCGGCTGGACAGCGGGGAGGAGACCGCCCTTTCCTCCGGGGAAGTGCAGCTGATCCGGCCCCTGGAGGTGCAGGAATGAAAAGCAGGCTCACTGCATCGGACCTGGCCCGCACGGGGCTCTTCGCCGCCCTGATCATCGTCTGCACCCATCTGTCCATCCCCATGCCCTCCGGGGTGCCCCTCACCCTCCAGACCTTTGCCGTCGCCCTGGGGGGCTTTCTCCTGGGTCCCGTTTACGGAACGCTGGCGGTGGCGGTCTACCTCCTGCTGGGGGCGGCGGGCCTGCCGGTGTTCTCCGGCTTCACCGGGGGGATCGGCCGCTTCGTGGGGCCCACCGGCGGCTTCCTCTGGGGCTTTCTGCTGCTGGCCTGCGGCTGCGGCCTGGGAAGGGACAGGACCCTGCCTCTGCGCCTTCTCCCTGGGGTCGCCGGCCTGCTCCTCTGCCACCTGCTTGGGGCCCTGTGGTACGCTTATACCGCCGGGCTGACCTTCCCTGCCGCCGCTCTTGCCGTGAGCCTGCCCTTCCTGCCCAAGGATCTCGCCTCCCTGATCCTGGCCCTGGCTTTCGCCCGCCTGCTGGAAAAGCGGGGGATCCTGAAAAAACCATAGCCGAAAATCCGACGAGCGCCGGGACCGAGGTCCCGGCGCTTTACCATTGTCTGCGGAAAATTGCAGTTGCAATTAATTTGCAATGAGATTATAATGCAAAGCAAAGGAGTTGAAGGAATCATGTCATCAACCACGAATCTTTGCGTCCGGATCGACTCGGAGCTGAAGACCGAAGCCGAAGCGCTGTTCAGCGAGCTGGGGATGAGCCTGTCCACCGCCGTCACGGTGTATTTCCGCCAGGCGGTGCGGGAGAGCCGGATCCCCTTTGAGATCAAATGGGACCGTCCCAGCAAAGAGACGGCGTCGGCCATGCGGTACGCGGCCACCAAAGGCCGGGACCCGGAGGCCAAACGCTATGCGGACCCTGAATCGCTGTTCCGGGAGCTGAACGACTGACCATGAAGTACGCCATCAGCCCGACGCCCCAGTTTGAACGGGATTACCGGCGGGCGGCAAAAAAGGGGCTGGATATGGGCCCCCTGAACGCCGTGATCGCCGCCCTGGCGGCGGGAGAACTCCTGCCCCCGGAGAATCGGGACAGGCCCCTGGGGGGCGAGCTGTACGGGTATCGGGAATGTCAGGTGCAGCCGGACCGGCTGCTGGTCTACCGCATCGACGGGGACGTGCTGCTGCTGCACCTGATCCGCACCGGCAGCCGGGGGGAGCTGTACCGGAAAGGAGGTTCTGCGCAGATGAAAAACGGGCTGAAATCCCTGTACCGCAGTCCGGTGAAGACCGCCGTAACCCTGCTGCTCCTGGCAGCGGCGGCGTTTCTGTTCCTGAATAACCTGGGGGAATATAGCGTTTCGGACCGGGAGTACAAGGAGGCTAGGGATAAGTATGAAGGGGTGCTCACGGTTGAGGAAAAGGCCGTGCCAGATAACGCTACGGGTTTTGACTATTTCCTCATGACCGATGAGACCTTTCAAGGAAACCGGTATGATCTGAAATATGAAGACAATCATCAATCCAGCTTGTCGGAAGGCTTGATTGAACAGCTTGCAAACCTGCCTCATGTTTCTCGTGTGGACAAAAGGTATCTTACCGCCGGGGTTTCTTCGGCGTATATACGGCTGGATACAAACCATAGCTTTTTTCCGTATTATGCTCGCGCTGTTCTCACCGCCACAGTGCGGTATCGTTTCCCCGCAGAAACCAGCGGAAGCACAGTGCTGAAAAAGCAATTCCCATACTGGCATGATACAGAATATCTTACCATAGAGGATGTGCAGTTGCTGGCAGGGGATCCGGCTTGGCTTTTAGACGGAGTCTATCATCACGAACGTGACAGACACGCCGTGCGTCTGCAAATCATGGAGGATGATTCCCGGGGAGAGTTTATTGAGGATAGGTATTATGATTATCGCGGTATAGACGGGTATAGGTTTTGTATGTTTACAACGGATAATCATCTTTATGCCTCTGATGTGAGCATCCTGCAGCCCGGGCACAAATACCTGATGGTCCTGCGGAACAACTGCGTAGAACAATCGATAGGAACGACACTCGAATACCTCGAGGAATATTCGGATGTGACAGGTTTTGGTCAGCATTTGTTCCATACAGGGGACGACAGCCTCATCGGCTGGTGGCCTTACTTTGTTGATATCACCGACCTACCGGATAACTGGATAGAGGCCAACGAATTCGCCGACCTGCGGGAGCTCATCCGGGTGACTAACGACGATGTACATACTTTCGATGTGGTGTACGGAGACGACATGGCTGCTCAGCGCCGGGTGGCGGAGGGACGGATGGTATGCGAGGAAGGCCGCTTCATTACCCCAGCGGATGCGGGCCGGCCCGTGTGTGTGGTGAGTACGGACTTCCTGGAAATGAGCGGTCTCAAGGTGGGGGACAGCATCACCCTGGACCTGGGGAATTACCTCTCTGAGCAGTACGCCCCTCTGGGGGCGGTGGCGGTGACCCGCGGGCGGCAGAATACGGAATACACCACGCAGACCTTCACTATCATCGGCTCCTGGCGGGATCTGAACGAGGGAAAGCAGGTGTTTCGAGATCGGTTCTGGTGTTGGAGTAATAATGCCATCTTTGTTCCCTCCGCCTTTCTGCCGGAGTGCCGGAATGCGGAAGGGCATAAGTTCAAGCCTAGTGAGATCAGTTTCGTGGTGGAGAACGCGGAGGAGATCATCCCCTTCATGGAGGAATGTCTGCCCATCCTGGACGAAATGGGGCTCAGCTATGTGTTCAGCGACGGGGGTTGGTCCACCGTAGGCCCGGACCTGATGCAGGCCCGGAGCATCGCCTTAGTAAAGCTCCTGGTCTTCGGCGGGGCGGCGGTGTTCGCCCTGGTGCTGACGGTCTGGCTCTTCATCGGGCGGAAGAAGCGGGAATATGCCATCTATCGGGCATTGGGCATGCCGAAACGGGGGGCATCTATGCGGCTGTATATTCCCTTCTTGGCGCTTGGGGTCGTGGCAGCAATCATCGGGTCCATAGCTGCCCGGGTGTTCAGCCTGCGGCAGTTGTCTCAGGCCCAGGCGGAGGCTATGGAGGCCGTTGCCATGCACACCCCCGCCGGTCCGGGCCTGTATATCCTGGGGACCCTTGGTTTCCTCCTGGTCCTGGCCGCCTTTGCCTGGGGCGGTATCCTGCTCATCCGCCGGAAAAGCGTGCTGGAGCTGCTCCAGGGAGAGGGGAACAGAAGAAGGGAAAGAATTGCGCAAGCCAGCAGTCCGGAATCTCCCTCATCCGTCAGCCGCCTTGCGGGAGATGGCGGCTGCCACCTTCCCCCAGGGGAAGGCAGAGCGCTTTCCTCGGCCGTCGTCCCGCCGCAGCGGCTGGCTTCCCTTGGGGGAAGCTGGCGCGAAGCGACTGATGAGGGACCCAATGCCCTTGGCGGGAGCCGGAGCCGCAATTGGGGCGGACGGTATCTCCGCCGCCTCCTGGGGCGGAACCTGGGGCGGAGCGCCCTGAGTCTCTTGCTGGCTGCCCTACTGGCCTTCGCCTTCGGACTGGTGACAGTGCTTCGTGGTATTTACGCGGTCGCTTATCAAAATATAGAGGTAAAGCCCGTGATTTCCGGCGGCCTGGGCTATGACCGGGCGGTGAAAATCGCGGAGTCCGGTTATGTCCGGGATCCCTACTATGAATATATTTCACAGGTGGGGCAAATCGAAATGGAGCCGGCCACGGTGGTGCTGACGAACCGCCTGGACAAATGGGTGACTGACCCGGTAGAATGGCTCCCGGGTTGGGATGAAAATGTGTTCGCAGGATCAGACGAGAAAGTCTTGGTGATGTACGCAGCTCATGCGAAAAAGTTTGGGATCTCCCTGGGAGATAAAGTCCGTGTGAATGAGTCGGACTGGTATACCAATTTAACCGCCATGGGCTTAGATCCCTTGAAGCCAGGGGAGACGGCTTTGGAGCGTCGGGATGCCCGTCGCCCCTTCTTTCGGGTGGTAGGAATCATTGAGTCAAATGTTGAGAATGAAACTGTTTTTATCTCCACAGAGGCCAGATGGTCTGTACAGTTCCTAGTGCCAAAGCTGGAGCTGGACATTGCGGAGTATACGCTGATCGACTACCACCAGGCGGCGACGTTTACCGACTATGTAAAGAGTCAGCTGGACCGGAACCAATCCGCGGCGAAATTCACCATGGACACCTCCTACGCGGACCGGATCTATAAAATCCACCGGCTCATTGAATCCCTGTATCCCCTGGCCGTCGCTGCGGCCCTGCTTCTGGGGGGCGTGCTGCCGGGACTGATCGTGCTCCACGGGTCTCGGGAGATCAGCATCCTCCGGGCCCTGGGGGTGCGGGCCAGGGACTGCGTGATCCTGTATACCCTGTCCCAGGTCCTGTGTGCCTTGGCAGGGCTTGTGCTGGGCATTGCCGCAGTACTGGTCGCCCTGCGCCCGGAGCTGGGAGAGGTGATCGTTCCCTTTGCGATTTACCTTGCCGCTCACTTGGCTGCTTGTGCGTTGGGCAGCGGAGTCTTTGCCTGGCTCTGCGCCAGGAAGCGGGTACTGGAGCAGCTGCAGGCAAAAGAATAGGAAGGAGGCTATCCCATGAACGCACTTACTCTTGAAAACGTCAGTTACACCTACCCCGGAGGGACTTCCCTGGTGGTGAAGAACGCGACATATGGCTTTGAGGCCGGGAAGCTGTATGCCGTCGTCGGCCCCAGCGGGAGCGGGAAGAGCACCCTGCTGAGCATGCTGGCGGGCCTGGATGTCCCCGGGGAAGGAGACGTTACCCTGGGCGAGGACAACTTGAAATCCCTGGACCTGGACAAATACCGCCGAGAAGGGGTCAGCATCATTTTTCAGGCCTTCTGTTTATTGCCCCTGCTCACGGTGCGGGAAAACGTATGCCTCCCGATGGAGATGCAGGGCACTCCGGAGAATCAGGCCCGAATCAGAGCGGCGGAAGCATTAGTGAAGGTCGGCATTGAGGAAAGCAAGCACAAACGCTTCCCCTCTGCCCTTTCCGGCGGCGAGCAGCAGCGGGTGGCCATAGCCCGGAGTCTGTGCAGCGGGGCCCCTGTCCTCCTGGCGGACGAACCAACGGGGAACCTGGACGGGGAAAACACGAAGATCGTCATGGAGATCCTCCGCCGCCTGGCCCATGAGGAAGGCCGCTGCGTCATCGTGGTCACCCACGACCCGGAAGTGGCGGAGGCGGCCGATCTGGTCCTGCGGATGAAGGACGGTGTGCTCACGGCGGCATGAGGCGAAGATCATCGGCAAAACCAGCGCCGGGACGGCTGCTTTGCAGCCGTCCCGGCGGATCTTTTTCTAGGAACCCGAACCAAAGGGCTTCAGCGTATCATTTCCCGATATCCATGGCCGCGTTGAAGCCCAGGCGGTTGGCCTCGTACACGTTCTTCGCCGCCAGGCAGTCTCCGATGGGGTAGAACACCGGGGCGGCCAGGCCGAAAGCGGCGGCCTCCTCCTGGAGCGGGGCGCGGCCCAGGGCGTTGACGATGCTGTCCGCCTCCAGGGTGATCTCCCCCTCCGGCGTCTCGCACAGGACTTTGCTGCCATCGATGGCCTTCACCCGGGTCTGGGTACGGGCTTCGATCCCCCGCTTCCGCAGCTGCTCCAGGACGGCGGTGCGGTGGCAGGAGTTGTTGACGAAGTTCAGGGCCTTTTCCGCCTCGATCACCACGGCCTCACGGCCCAGGCTCTGGAGATAGATGGCCAGCTCCGTGCCGGCCATGCCGCCCCCCAGGATCAGGACCTTCTTCCCCAGGGCTTCGGGGTCGGCGTATGCCTCCGTCACCTCCACGGTGTGCTCCAGGCCGGGGATCTCCGGCATGGCGGCCTTGGAGCCGATGGCGGCGATGACCACGTCCGCCCCCAGGGCTTCTACCTCCGCCGGGGTGAGGGCGCGGTTCAGATGGACCTCCACCCCCGCGTCGTACAGCCGCCGGGCCTGCCGGGCCAGATACTCCGCCAGATGCTTCTTGAAGGGGACCTTCTCCTCGCACAGGAGGACGCCCCCCAGCCGGTCCGTCTTCTCATAGAGGCTGACCCGATGGCCCCGCTTCGCGGCGGTGACGGCGGCCTGCATCCCGGCGACGCCGCCCCCCAGGACTACGACGGTTTTCTTCTCCGCAGGCAGGGGCGCGGTGGAGTACTCCTCCTCCCGGCCGATGGTGGGATTCAGGGTGCAGCAGAACTGGCCGGAGGACATGACCTCGCTGAAGCAGTGGTAGCAGCGCAGGCAGCGGTCCACCTCGTCCGCCCTTCCGGTGCGGGCCTTGTTGGGCAGATCCGGATCCGCGATAAGGCCCCGGGCCAGTTCCACGATATCCGCCTTGCCGGAGGCGATGATCTCCTCCAGGAGGGCAGGGTCGGAGAGGGCCCCCACCGTGGCGACCTTCGACTGCCGCATGCGGGGCTTGATGGCGGCGGCCAGACAGACGTTCACCCCATCCGGATCGAACATGGAGGGATGGGTGACGGTGAAGGTGCTGGCCCCGGCGGAGACATGGAGGATATGCGGATACCCGTCCAGCAGCTCCGCGATGCGGACGCCCTCGTCGATCTCATAGCCCTCCGGCGTGCCCTCGAAGCCGCTGATCCGCAGCTCCACCACCATCCCGGGGACCTCCTTTTTGATGGCGGCACAGATCTCCCGGGCCAGGCGGGTGCGGTTTTCCGGGCTGCCGCCCCACCGGTCATTCCGATGATTGATGGTGGGGGAAAGGAACTGGTGGATGAGCCAGCCATGGCCCCCATGGAGGGTGACCATGCCGAAGCCCGCCCGCTTGGCGTACTTCGCCCCCTTCACGAAGTCCGCGATGGTCTCCTCGATGATCTCCTCCGTCATGGCCAGGACGGGCTTGCCATGGAACTCCGTCTCGCTGGGGCCGTAGATCTGGATGCCCATATCCTGGGCCTGGTCCGATTTGATGCCCCCGTGCTGCAGTTCCAGGGCGGCCACGCAGCCATGACGGGTGATGGAATTCGTAACATAGTTGTAGAAGGGCATGCCCCGGTGGTTCGTATAGGGCAGCATACCGCCCCCATAGGCCATGCCCCGGCGGCTCACTCCGCCGCCGCTGATGCATACGCTGGCGGCGCCCCCCAGGGCCTTCCGCTCATAATAGGCGCCCACCTCCGGCATCAGGAGGCCGTCGCTGTCCACGAAGGATACCCCCGTGGGGGCGGCAAAGATCCGGTTGCGGAACAGGGTCCCCCCGGCGGAAACGGGGGCAAAGAGATGGGGAAAGGGCTGATTGCTCATGCTGTACTGTCCTCCTCATAGAATTTCTGTTTGTTTTCAGTATACCATAGCCCGAGCATTATGCCAATCTGTATTCCCGTCTTGCCTCCGCAATTCCTCCTTTTCCTTCCGCCGAAAAGGGTGTATAGTATTGGCAAAATAAATCGCTCCGGCGGAACCGGAGGGAAGGGAGCAAATCATGGTCGACGCCTTTAAAGAGTTTCCCCATCTTCTCGCCCCGTTCCGGGTGGGGGACGTGGTCTACCGGAACCACATGTTCTGCGCCCCCACGGGACACACGGGCGATATCGCCCCCGGCCAGCCCAGCACGGACGGCCTCATGAGCTTCGAGCGCATCGCCATGGGCGGCGCCGCCACCGTGGCGGAGGGGGAGGTCATCATTGACCACACGGAGTTCAGCAAGGACAAGTGGCCCCGGGATATCGTGAACATGCAGAACTACAACTACGCCCGCATGGCGGACGTGGTGAAGCGCCATGGGGCGGTGCCCACCATGGAGCTCTGCTTCACCGGCTCCGGCCCCAGCAAACCCAGCATCGGCATCTACCGGGCCTCCGGCCGCCCCCTGGAGGGGCCCTGCGACATGGAGCGGAACCAGGACGGCCTCCCGGTGAAGGCCATGACGGAGGAGCGGATCCTGGAGGTCATCCGGGATTTCGGCATCGGCGCCGCCGCCGCCAAGCGGGCGGGCTTCCCCATGGTGAGCATCCATGCCGCCCACTCCCGGGCCTTCCAGCACTGGTTCAGCCCCCAGGAGAACCGGCGCACGGACAAATGGGGCGGGGACAGCGCGGAGAACCGCTGCCGCTTCGCCGTCATGGCCATCGACGAGATCCACCGGGTCTGCGGCCGGGGCTTCCCGGTGGAGATCCGCATCAGCGGCACGGAGATCCTGCCCGACGGCTACGGGGTGGACGAGGGCTGCCGCATCGCGGAGCAGCTGGACGGGCACGCGGACATCATCAGCGTTTCCGTCTCCGCCATGGATACCATGAATCCCGAGTCCTTCTCCCGCACCCATCTGAGCATGTTCTATGAGCAGGGCCACCATGCGGAGGTCTCCGCCGAGATCAAAAAGCATGTGAAGCGTTCCCTGGTGGGGGTGGCGGGGGGCTTCTCCGATCCCTATGTGATGGAGCGGGTCCTGGCGGAGGGAAAGGCGGACATCATCAATATGGCCCGGCAGCTGAACTGCGACCCGGACCTGCCCAACAAGGTCCGGGCCGGACGGCCGGAGGATATCCGCCGGTGCATGCGCTGCCTCACCTGCTTCAGCCAGACCGTGAGCCACGGGGATATGCTCTGCGCCCTGAACCCGGAGGCCCAGCGGAACCGGGAGGTATACTATTCCCTGCCCAAGGCCGCCAAGCGCCGCACCCTGGTGATCGGCGGGGGCATCGCGGGGATGGAGGCCGCCGTCACCGCGGCGGAGAACGGCCACGAGGTCATCCTCTGCGAAAAAAGCGGGGAGCTGGGGGGCACTATCCTCTGCGAGCGGGAGGTGGCCTTCAAGGAGGCCCTTCACGCCTATATTGAGCAGCAGAAGCGGAAGATCGCCCGCCTGCCCATCGACCTGCGGCTGAACACCCCCGTCACCCGTGACTACGCCGCAGCCCTGAAGCCGGACGCGGTGATCTGCGCCATCGGCTCGGATGTGGCGAAGCCCCCCATCCCCGGCCTGGACCTGCCCCACGTCCATTCCGCCGTGGAGGTGTTCTCGGATCCCTCCCTGGCCAGGGGAAAGGTGCTGATCCTGGGAGCCGGTCTCGCGGGAACGGAGCTGAGCATCCATCTGGCGGACCTGGGCAAGGCCTCCGAGCTCGTGGAGATGGGCCGGGGCATCAACGACGGGGGCAACTCCTGCCATGGCCGGGCGGTGCTGGATATGATCCTCCAGCATCAGATCCCCCTGCATGTGAACACCAAGGCCCTGGAGATCACCGCCGAGGGCGTCCGGTGCCAGGGGCCCGAGGGGGAGGTGTTCTACCCCGCGGACACGGTGGTCTACGCCGCCGGGATGAAGGCCCGCACCGAGGAAGCCCTTTCCTTCTACGACGTGGCGCCCATCTTCCATATCGTGGGGGACTGCAGGCAGAGCTCCACCATCCTGAACGCCACCGGCACCGCCTATACCGCGGCGAAATACCTGGGCCGCTACGATTAAACCCAGACAAAAGAGGAAGAGTTCCATGGACGAACGCATTTACCGCATTCTGGTCATCAACCCCGGCTCCACCTCCACCAAGGTGAGCCTGTTTGAAAACGAGACCCTCCGCTTCGACCGGAGCCTGTTCCACGACGCACCGGAGCTGCTGAAATACCCCCATGTGAACGACCAGACCCCCTTCCGCTACCGGGTCATCCTGGAGATGCTGGAGGAGGAGAAGGTCCGGCCGGAGGACATCGACGTATTCGTGGGCCGGGGGGGCAGCGCCCAGACCCAGCCCGGGGGCGTCACCCGCATCGACAAAAAGCTGTATGAGGACACCGTCGCCGCCGTGGGGGGCAGCGAGCATCCCGCCAAGCTGGGGGTCATGCTGGCTTGGGAATTCTCCCGGGCCTACGGCAAGCCCGCCTACACCCTGAACCCCACCAACGTGGATGAATACGGGGATCTGGCCCGGCTCACGGGGATCCGGGGCCTGTACCGGGTCTCCCACTCCCATGTGCTGAACCAGAAGGCCGTGGCGGAGGCCCACGCGAAGAAGCTGGGCCGGAGATATCGGGACTGCAATTTCATCGTCGCCCATATCGACGGGGGCATCACCGTCAGCGCCCACGACCATGGGCGCATGGTGGACGGGAACATGGGGGCGGACGGGGAAGGGGCCTTCACCCCCACCCGCATCGGCTCCGTGCCCGTGCTGGCCCTGCTGGACTATATCGAGGAGCACGGCGTCGAGGCGGTGCGCCTCATGTGCTCCCGGGCCGGGGGCTTCGTCAGCCTCTTCGGCACCGCGGATTCGGATAAGATCCACGCCCTGAAGGAGGCGGGGGATCCCAAGGCGAGCCTGGTATGGAACACCATGATCTACCAGATCTGCAAGATGATCGGGGAGCAGAGCGCCGTGCTGAAGGGGAAGGTGGACGCCATCCTCCTCACCGGCGGCCTCATGCGCTTCGACGATATCCGGGCGGGGATCGAGGACCGCTGCGGCTGGATCGCCCCGGTGAGCGTCTATCCCGGAGAGCTGGAGCAGGAGGCCCTGGCCCTGGGGGCCCTGAAGGTCCTGCGGGGGGAAGAAGAGGCCCTCACCTATACCGGCAAGCCCGTCTGGGGCGGATTTCCCTGGTTTGAGGAGGAGACAAAATGAGCATGATCGAAAAGGTATATGAAAAGGCGCGGCAGTATCCCCGGCGCATCGTTTTTCCCGAGGGGGACGAGAAGCGCACCCTTCTGGCGGCGGAGAAGCTGAAAAAAGAGGGGATCTGCATCCCCATCCTCCTGGGGAGCGACGGAAGAATCAAAGCCGCCGCGGCGGAAGCCGGGGCGGATATCTCCGGCATCGAAACCGTGGATCCGGAAACCAGCCCCAAAAGGGAGGCCTATATCGACGCCCTGTATGACCTGCGGAAGGCCAAGGGCCTTACCCGGGAGGGGGCGGCGCAGCTGGCTCTGGATCCCATGTACTTCGGCATCCTCATGGTGAAGCTGGGGGACGGGGACGGGCTGGTCTCCGGCGCCGTGCACACCACCGGGGATATGCTCCGGCCCGCTCTGCAGATCATCAGGACGAAGCCGGGGATCCGCATCGTCTCCTCCAGCTTCCTCATGAACTGCCCCAACCCGAGTCTGGGGGAGGAAGGGCTGCTGGTGTACGCGGACTGCATCGTGAACCCCTGCCCCACGGCGGAGGAGCTGGCCCAGATCGCCGTCACCACCGCCGCCACCGCCCATGACCTCTGCGGCGTTCCGGAGCCCCGGGTGGCTCTCCTGAGCTTCTCCACCAAGGGGAGCGCGGAGCATGAGCTGGTGGACAAGGTGCGGGAGGCGGTGCGCATCGCCCACGAGCTTGCCCCCGACGTGCTCCTGGACGGGGAGCTGCAGCCGGACGCCGCCCTGGTGCCGGAGGTGGGAGCCTCCAAGGCCCCGGGAAGCCCCGTGGCCGGGCGGGCCAACGTGCTCATCTTCCCGGATCTCCAGGCGGGGAACATCGCCTACAAGCTCACCCAGCGCATCGGCGGGGCGGAGGCCTACGCCGTGCTCCAGGGCCTGGCGAAGCCCTGCAACGACCTCAGCCGGGGCTGCTCGGTGCAGGATATCGTGAATACCGCCGCCCTCACCGCGGTGCAGGCCAGATAGATCGGATAAAACCCGAACAGGGAACATTCCTGCAGAAATGCGTACGGAATGTTCCCTGTTTTTGCCGTTGGGGGGATCCAGCAGTCGCCGCGGCGGCTGGAGACGGTGAACCCGGCCAGGGTCCAGATAAGCGCCTTGAACAGAAATGGAGCTTTGCCAGCAGCGCCGTCGGAGGCGGCGGACTCACGTTACACACCCGCTTGTTCTCCGCCGCGTCAGTATCCCCTTCGCTTCAGCGCCCGCCGCACCGGGGTGCAGGGGCGGAGCCCCGCCGCGCTCTTTTCCCGGTTTCTCTCGCGTCAGAGAAACCGGGCCGCCGGAGGCAAACCTCTGTCGGAGAGGAAGACTTCTTGCTTTTTCGAAGGCCGCTCCTTGCGCAGAGAGTGACTGCCTGTTTCGTCGAGAGCCGCTCGCCGCGGGGCGTGACTTTCCCGGTGCGGGGAAAGTCACCAAAGGCGCACCGGGAGGACCTTCCGAATGGTCCTCCTGGACCTCCCCTCCCGGCCAAGGGTGGCCGTTTGCCCCCCATTGGATCCCCCCGGATATGTCAGCTGGTCCCGTTGCTTCGCGCAGAACTCCCGTTTCCCGGCCCTTCCGCAAACCGGAAAACGCAGCCTGCAGGAATCCGCGACGACGCGGATCACCGGGTGCGATCCCTGTGGATTCAGATCCACCATTCCGGGGTCAGCTCCCCCAGGGTGACCGTCCTTCCCGTTTCATAGTCCAGCATGATCTCGATACCCGGATATGTCTCCGGCATCAGCTGGACCATCAGCTCCCGGCAGGCGCCGCAGGGGGCGCCCGTCCGGCCGTCCGGCATGACAGCCAGCACCTTGACGATCTCCTGCTCCCCGTTGGTGAGCATCTGAAAGATGGCGCTGCGCTCCGCGCAGATCCCCAGGGTGGAGCAGGTATCCACGCAGACGCCGGTATAGACTTTTCCGGAGGCGGACAGGATCGCCGCCGCGACGCCGCCGGCCTCCATGTATTGGGAGATCCTTCTGCCGTTCTGCACTTTCTTCGCCGCGGCGAACAGCCGGTCCCACTCCCGCCTGTCCCGTGCCGTCATGCTTCCTCTCCCATCAGCCAGTCCACAGCCTCCCCGGCGTCCAGATCCAGGGGATATGCCCGGTTCCCCAGATCCTCCGGCACCTGGGGATAGCCCTTGTATCCCACCCCGTCCTTATAGCCCCGGTTCACCCGGAACAGGGTCGCCCGGGGAATGAGGCGGCAGAAGCGCTCGAAGGGCCACCGGATGACCCCGGGGGTATTGAAGCCCACCCCCAGCTCCAGGATGCACAGGCGCAGGTCCCCGGAGGAATTCACGAAGTCCGCATAGCGATGAAACCCCTCCTCATGGTTCTCCGGCCGGAAGCCGATCTCCGCATATTCCCCGCAGTACGGACACCGGGGGATGAATTCCTCCGGGCACTCGAAGGTCTCATGGTCGATATGGGCCTTCACCTCCCGCAGGGCGGGAAGGCTCTCCCAGGTATGCTTGGAGCAGCGCCTGGAGCAGGCCAGCACATCGTAGTTCCCCTGGTACTCGAAGACCCGGTCCATATCGAAGCCGGCGCGCATGAACTGCCGGTCCGCGTTGGAGGTCACCACAAACCAGTCCTTCCCCTCCAGCAGCTTCAGGAGCTTCCCGTACAGGGGCAGGGACGGCACCGTCTCCCGCACATAGCAGATATGGGTGGCCCAGTAGGCCCATTTCCGGCCCGGGGTCCAGTCGGAATCCCGCATGCCCACCAGCTCATACTGGCAGCGATAGCCCAGGCGGTACATTTCCGGGAAATGGAGGATAAATGCCCCCTCATCCAGATAGCTCAGTCCGGCGGAGGCGCTGAGACCCGCTCCCGCCCCGATCAGCACCCGGTCCGCCTCAGCCAGCTCCGTCTTCAGTCGGCGGAGCACCGCAAGCGTTTGTTCGTCCACGTTTGTTCCTCCCGGTGTTTTTCTCCCAGTATACCCCGCCCACGGCCCGGAAACAAGCCTCCCTTTCCGGGATAATGTTGCGTCTGCAACGGTGCTGTCCCGCCGGGGGCGGTATAATCACCGTGTATCCTGGCTCTATGGAGGTATGCCCCATGGAAAACATTCTTTTGCGGGAAACGGCGGAAACGCTGTACGGCGCCTTCGGGCAGGACCTGGAGCAGATTACGGTGGAGCGGGCGGTCTTCGGTCTGTTCTTCTCCGGGGTGAAGCTCTCCACGGGCCACGCCGGCCTTTGCTATACTCCGGTGAAGGAGCTGCCGGAGGCGGTTTGCTGCCCCAGCTCGGCCCGGGCCATGCCTCTTTCGGGACGGCTGCGGGGGCGGACGGCGCTGGAATACCTGAATTACGTCCTGGACGAAAACGTGCTGAAGCGCACCCTGGGCATTGCCGCCATGAATGCCCTCAGCTCCCTGTACTGGGACCTGCTGCCCGGAGAGGCTCCGGATTTCCACTACGGCGTCAACGCCTTCGACGCGGCGGACCCCCGGAATTACCGGAAAACCGTGGTGGTGGGCGCCCTGGTCCCCATGCTGAAAAGGCTCCTGGCGGCAGAAGCGGATTTTACCGTGCTGGAGATGGATCCCCGCACCTTAAAGGGCCGGGAGCTGGACCACTATCTCCCCGCAGACCGGGCAGCCGACTGCGTACCCGATGCGGACCTGCTGGTGATCACCGGGGTAACGGTGCTGAACGGCACACTTCCCGGTCTCCTGGAGCTGGCGAAGCCCGGGGCGGAGATCCTCGTCACCGGTCCCACGGCGAGCATGCTGCCGGAGGCCTTTTTCCGCCGGGGCGTCACCACCCTGGGCGGCATCCGGGTGACGAAGGCGGATGAGGCGCTGGACCTGCTCTGCGAGGGCGGCTCCGGCTATCACCTTTTCGGCCGCTCCGCGGAACAGACGGTGCTGCGGGCCTAGCCTTGCCTGCTCCCCTGCCCTGTGGTATATTGGAAAAAACACCGAGGAGGAATCGCCATGTTTCGGGAAATGCGCAGAGCCGGCCAGGCTCTGAGCCGGGAGGAATGCCTCCGGCTGCTCAGGGAGGAGACCCGGGGGGTGCTGAGTCTCCTGGGGGACGAGGGATACCCCTACGGCGTGCCCCTGAACCATTATTATGACCCGGAGGACGGGGCGCTGTACTTTCATGGGGGACTGACCGGCCATCGGGTGGACGCCTTCCGCCGCTGCGGAAAGGCCTCCTTCTGCGTCTATGACCGGGGCGTATCCCGGGAGGGGGAATGGGCAAAGACCGTGAAGAGCGTCATCGTCTTCGGCCGTCTGGCGGAGGTGGAGGACCGGGAAGAGGTCCTGCGGATCTGCCGCCTCCTCAGCCTGAAGTTCACCCGGGATGAGGCGTATATCCGCCGGGAGCTGGAGCAGGCCGGTCCCCGAACCCTGCTGCTGCGGCTGACGCCGGAGCATATGACGGGAAAAACCGTATTGGAGGCATAAGGGGTAAATCCCGGGCATTTGACATATTTCCGGATAAAAAACCACTTGACTTGTACAGGAACAGCTGATATTTTAATTTTACATAATAAAGCAAAATATGTACAAGGAGGTTTTTTATGGCCAGACCAAGAAAAATCGTGGATCCCGATAAGCCCCTCACGCCGATCCAGGAGATCGATCGGAAAATCCAGTATCACGAAAGCTGCATCGCCAAGCTGAAAGCCCGGAAGGCGAAGCTCAATCAGCCCAGCCGGAAGCAGATCACCGCGCTGCTTTCCAAGGTTGAGGGTATGACCATGGAGGAGATCGCCGATAAGCTGGGCGTGAAGCTCTGAATCATAGAACGAAACCCCTGTCCCGGCGTCCGCTTCCGCGGGCGCCGGTTTTCCATGGGCATATCCCGCCGCGGCCGCGCGCATCCTTGAAATGCCCCGCCCGCTATGGTATAAAGAGAGCAGAGATTTCATGAAAAAAGGAGAGGCGACCGCATGAAAAAGTTTCTCAGCTTCCTTCTGGTCCCGGTCCTGATCGCAGGCCTTCTCTCCGCCGGCGCAATGGCGGCGGATACGGCGGTGATGCTTTCCCGGCAGAAGCTCCGGGCGGACGGAAAGACCATCGCCTGCGAAAAATACAACATCGACGGCTCCAACTACTTCAAGCTCCGGGACGTCGCCTATCTGGTGAACGGCACCGGCAGCCAGTTTTCCGTGGGCTATGACGAGGCCCGGAAAACCGTCTCCATCGTCACCGGGGAGGCGTATACCCCCGACGGCAGCGAGATGGACCTGAGCGGGGGGGACAAGTCCGCCACCGCCAAGCCCGGCACCCAGACCATCCTGGTGGACGGGGAGCCGCGCAGCGACCTGAGGGTATACAACATCGGCGGCAACAACTACTTCAGGCTCCGGGATCTGGGCGCGGCCCTGGGCTTCCATGTGGATTATGACGAACCCTCCAATACCGCCGTCATCCTCAGCAAGCGGGCCGCCGAACCGGCGGACTGGCTTACCGTGGAGCGGATGACCAAAAGCAACGACGGGGGAGATTCCCGCAGCGTCACCGTTTACAATGCGGAAGGCCGCGTCATCTCCTATCGCTGGGAAACCGAGTATTCCACGGAGGAGACCGTCACCCGTTACGATGAGCTGGGCCGGGAGACGGAATCGAACACCGTGACCATCTGGAAGGACGGCGAGGGCGGCGAGGAGCTCCTGTACAGCAAAACCGTCAAGGAATACGATATCTGGGGCAACCTGGCGCGGGAGGCCCGCGAGGAAACCGGGGACATCATTACCGAGTATATCTACACCTACGACGAAAACGGCAACGAGCTGTCCTACATCTACCGCACCAACGCCGGGGAGAGCCGCACGGTTTACCGCTATGACGGGAACGGATTCCTTTCCCGTGTGGAATCGACCTATATGGACGGCTCCGTGTACATCACCGAGTATATCCGGGATGGGGAGGGACGGACGCTGAAGGAAACCACCGGCAATGACGCCGGCGTGCTCTCCTACACCCAGACCTTCACCTACGACGAAAACGGCAACACCCTGAAGAACGTGTACACCTCCGGCAGCGGAAGCGTGATGACCTACACCTACACCTATGACGGCAGGGGAAACCTCACCCACGAAGAGACGGACTCGCCATACGGCAATTCCGTCACGGACTATGTATATGACAAGGGCGGCCGGATGGTCCGGATGGAGCGGAAGGACGACGAGGGCGGCTCGCTGGGCCTGTACCGGTACGACGACGAGGGAAGGCAGATCCGGAGCGAATACACCACCGGGTACGGCTACCGGGACGTGACCGAGAGCTTCTATGACGGCAGCGGACGCCTGGTGAAGGAGACCGAGGACGACGACGGCACCATGACCGTATCGGAGTATACCTATGACGAGGCGGCCCAAAAGATGACCGTCGTCACCACCATCGCCTATCCCCTTCCCGAGAGCATGAGCATCAGCGGCGGGGAGACGACCCTGGCCGTGGGGGAAAGCGGCTACCTGTACGCCTCCTTTGAGCCCTACAACGCGATCTATGAGCATGTCGACTGGACCTCCGGCGATCCCTCGGTGGTCACGGTGGACGAGGACGGCTATATCAGGGCCGTCGCCCCGGGGAAGGCGGTGATCACCGCCGTTTCCGAGAGCGGGCTCACCGCCTCCTGCGACGTTACCGTGGCGGAGCGCAGTCTCACCTTCACCGCGGAGCCCGAAAGCCTGACGGTCAGGAATCGTTTTACCAAACCCATCCTGTGCCGGGTGCAGGCGGTGGGGTATTCCAACTATTGGCTCAATTACCGGAATTACGGCAGCGACATCATTACGGTAAGCTGGGACGAGGACTGGACCGAGAACGGGACGGTCACCAACCTGTACGTCACCGGCAGCGGCGTCGGCCAGGCCACGGTGGAGCTCTTCATCACCGGCGAGAAGGACGGGGAGCCCGTGGGCGAATCGATCTTCGTCACCGTGACGGTAACGGACTGAATACCATTCTGCACGGGGGGCGGTCTGCGCCGTCCCCCCGTCATGACAGAAAAGGAGAAACGATCATGTATCAGAATGCGCCGATTTCGGAACGGGTCCAAAGGATCCGGGCCATGTACCGGGGAAAGAAGCCCCGGATCGACATCACCCGCTACCGGCTGGTGACGGAGTTCTATATGGAGAACCCCCATCTGCCGGGGATCCTGAAGCGGGCCATGAACCTGCGGAACCTGTTCGAGAACATGCCCACCCCCGTGCGGGACCATGAGCTGATCGTGGGGCACCCCGGGGAGGAGTTCCGCTGCTCCGCCCTGTACCCGGAGTATTCCTTCTCCTGGTTCCTGGACGAGATCGACACCTTCCCCA
>JAFWOX010000025.1 GCA_017545325.1 Oscillospiraceae bacterium
CACCCTGTGGGAGTACAACGAAAAGGGCGAGCGCCGTCTGACCGACTGGTGCTTCAACTGGGAAGGCGGCATGGCCTGGTGCATGTGCCTCTACGGCTGCAACGGCCTCGTAGAGTTCTGCCTGCAGATCCACAAGCGCAACTACGCCTATGACGGCGGCGAGCGCGCCCTGACCGCTTTCGATATCTTCACCCCCGAAGGCTACTATGACGCCGCCTGGGAGTGGCCCAGCTCCGTGAAGCAGACCGACGAGGAGCGGGAAGAGGTCACCGAGCTCATGGCCGACCTGAGCACCTACTACGAGGAGAACTACGTCGCCTTCGTGGACGGCTCCAAGCCCATGAGCGAGTGGGACAGCTACATCAACGACCTCAACAGCTTCGGCTATCAGCGGGTCCAGGAGATCTATCAGGCTGCCTACGACCGCTACATAGCCCAGCAGTAAGCCTCTGAGCCCATTGGGCTTCAGCTGCTGAACAAAATTGTGAACAGCCTCTCCGCCCCTTCGGGGGCGGGGAGGTTTTTTGCTTGACAAGGCCGACCCGCTCCGCTAAGATAAACCTGCCGCCGTGCTTCACCACGGCGGCCAAACTGCGCGAAGGGGGCGGCAAGCATGGAAAACGCAAAATGGAAGGTCCTCGCCCGGCGCATCCTGTATATTCTGGCGGGGAACCTGTGCAACGCCCTGGCCCTGAACCTCTTCCTTACGGAGAATGAGATCGCGGCCGGCGGCTTCTTCGGCATCGCCATTGTCCTGAACCATTTCTTCTATGTGCCCGTGGGCGCCTTCGTTCTGGTCCTGACGATCCCCCTGCTCATCTGGGCCTGGTTCGTACACGGCTGGAAATATGTGCTGAATACCCTCCTCACCACCGCCAGCTACTCCCTGTTCGTGGATGGATCGGCGCTCTTCCTCCACCGGGTCACCGAGAATCCGGCCCTGGCCGCGGTATGCGGCGGGGGGCTGATTGGCCTGGGGGCGGTGTTTTACCTCCAGGGGGAGAGCTCCAGCGGCGGCACGGACCTTCTGGCCCGGCTGCTGGTCACCTGGCGGCGGGAGCTCAGCCTGGGCACCATGTTCATGATCGTGGACGGGGCGGTGATCCTGGCCTCCATCCTCGTCACCGGGGATATCGAGCTGGGCCTGTACGCCGCCATCAGCCTGGGGGTCTGCTCCTATGTGAACGACCTGCTGATCCACGGCATGAATAAGGCGGAGGTGTTCTTCATCATTCCCTCCGGGGATCCGGAGCCCATCGCCCAGGCGGTCATCCATGGTCTGGACCGGGGCGTTACCAGCCTCAGCGGCCGGGGCATGTACGGCCATGAGGCCAAGCAGGTGCTCATGACGGTGGTAAAGCCCAGGCAGAGCCATCGGGTCAAGGCCCTGGTGAAGGAGATCGACCCCGGCGCCTTCGTCTTCCGGGCCCAGGCCAACGAGGTGGTTGGGGAAGGCTTCCTGGATGTGGACGCGGGAGAATCCCGGAAGAACAGGTAAACACGGAAAAACGGCCCGGGGCAAAAACCCCGGGCCGGTGTAATTCTCCATTCAGTCGGCCGCCGCCGCGGCTTCCGCTTTGCCCTCCGCCCGCCTGGCAGGTCTCTCCAGCTGCTCCGGCTTGGCCAGATACTGGCGGAAGCGGTTGAAGGCCAGGGCGAAATAGTGGCCCGTGGCGATGCGCTCGTCCATGACGATCCCCAGGGGGAGGCACCGGTCAAAAACGATGCCGTCCTTGGTGCGGCGGGGGATCTCATGCATATTCCCCATGGTGATGGCCAAGCTGGTGGTGCCGAAATCGTAGATATGGTGATAGATATGGTTGGTGCGGATGCTGGCCAGGTTGGAGATCAGCAGGCTGGCATGGAAGGGGCTGGCCTTCACCAGGGCCATGGGCAGGAGCCCATGCCGGTCCATAAAGCGCACCAGGGCCAGGAAAATGCTCATGAGCAGCTTCATGCGCACGATGCGGGCCATCCATTTATCCAGCAGGTTCTGTTCCTCCACGCTCCGGTTCTCGCTGATATATGAGGTGATCTTCTCCTGGATGGAAAAAACGTCGTCCGTGGCCTCCAGATAGATCTTGCTCATGGCGTCCTCTCCGTTGGGCCGGAGCACCACCATGGAAACGGTCTTATCCTTATGCTCATAGATGGTCTTGTTGCCCACGAAGCGGTTCAGGGCGGGATATTCGTCCAGCACCCGCAGATAGGCGGTGATCACCAGGGCCAGATGGCTCACGGGTCTGCCCTCCCGCCGCTTCTGGTTCATATACAGGCGCATGGGCTCCTCCGGCACATCCACCGTGATCATATTCATCGCGTCGTATCTCCGGGTGAGGAAATACGGGATGAGGAAATACATGGGATCCGCTTCTTTTACCTTTATGCCGTCCGGGCGCATGACTGACTCCCCCTCTGTTCTATCTCAACCCCGCACGCCGGCGGGACTCCGGTGCGTTTACAGTTTATTCACATGTTACCCGAAACGGGGTCCTTTGTCAATGCTTCAACTCTCCTCTTTCTGCCCTGTTTCTTGGTCAAAACCCACGAATATTTAGGCCCGAGCCGGAGAAATTTCGTGTTTTTTCGGCGGCTTTTCTCTTCTTCCTCCGGCCCTCATCCCGTATAATATGGCATTGGCGCGGCGGAAAGCCGCCGGAAAAGAGGAAACAACATGAACGCCCTATTGTCTGTGGGGGTGGCGCTGCTGGCCGGCCTGCTCCTCACCCGTCTCTTCACCCGGCTGAAACTTCCGGATGTGACCGCCTACCTGGTGGCGGGCGTCCTGGTCGGCCCCTATGTGCTGGGCAGGCTGGGGATCCCCGGGTTGGGCTTTGCCACCGCCCGGGATGTGGATCAGCTCCGGTTCCTTTCGGATATCGCCCTGGGCTTCATCGCCTTTGCCATCGGCAGCGAGTTCCGGATCAGCAGTCTGAAGCGCATCGGTAAGCAGGCGGTGGTGGTGGGCATCGCCCAGGCCGTCTTCACCACGCTTCTGGTCTGCGCCTTTCTCTTCCTCCTCCATCTGTTCCTGGGGGAGAAGCTCCCTGTGCCCATGGTCCTCACCCTCTCCGCCATCGCCGCGGCGACTGCCCCCGCCGCCACCCTTATGGTGGTCCGTCAGTACAAGGCCAAGGGCGTGGTGACGGAAATGCTTCTGCCGGTGGTGGCCCTGGATGACGCGGTGGGCCTGGTGCTCTTCGCCGTCAACTTCGGCATCGCCATGTCCATGGTGAGCGGCGCCTCCTCCCTGGGCTCCATGCTCCTGGCGCCGATCCTGGAGATCGTGTTCAGTCTGATCCTGGGCGCGCTGCTGGGCTGGTTCCTCACCTTTCTGGAGCGCTTCTTCAATTCCAACAAGAACCGTCTCTGCCTGATGACCGGCATCGTCGTACTCTCCGTAGGCCTGTCCCAGCTGAAGCTCAGCCTGGGGGGCGTTGCGGTGGGCATGTCTCCCCTGCTGGTCTGTATGATGCTGGGCACGGTTTTCTGCAACGCCTGCCCCCTCTCCGAGGACCTGATGGAGCGGGAGGATAACTGGACCGCCCCCATCTATACCCTGTTCTTCGTCATCAGCGGCGCCGCCCTGCAGCTGGATGTGTTCCGGGATGTGGCCTGCGTCGGGATCGGCATCGTGTATATCCTCTCCCGCTGCCTGGGGAAATATTTCGGTGCCCGGCTGAGCACCGGCGCGACCCACTGCGACCCCAGGGTGCAGAAGTATCTGGGCGTGGCACTCTTCCCCCAGGCCGGCGTTGCCCTGGGCATGTGCCTTCAGGCAACGGCTCTGGGCCCCCAGGGACAGCTCATCCGCAGCATCATTCTCTTCAGCGTGCTGATCTATGAGCTCACCGGTCCCATGATGACCAAGATCGTTCTCACCAAAAGCGGGGATATCCAGCCCAAGAGCCCCGAGGTGGAGCACCGCCGCCAGCTCAAGCTGGAAAAGGCGGAGGGAAAACGCTGATCCCGCAGATCGGGCTTGTTTCGGCGAGCCCGATCTCCCCAGGTGGCAATCTCGTCGGGAAGGCCATGCGCCTTCCCGATTTTGACTTTTTGGGGACCTTCCCTCTTGCTTTCTCCCTGCCTTTGGGCTACAATATCAGCAGATTAAACAAACCGGGTCCGTTCTTCGGGCCGGAAAGAGGTTATCATGACGAAGCGCAGCATGAGGCAGATGTATCTGGATATGCTGGAGGGGATCGAACCGGATTTTCTTCTGCAGTATTCCTATGGCCGCAACCCCTATTCCCAGCGGGATCCCCTGACCATGGGATACAGCCCCTCCATCGTCCGCTCCCGGGAGGGGGGCAAGGATATCTGGGGCGTACACTATGTGGCCAACCGGGAATCCGGCTTTGCCTTCATCCCCGAGCCGGGAAACTTCATCCTGGACGACATCACCAAGTGGCGGGATGTGATCAAAGCCCCGGACCTGAGCGGAGTGGACTGGGAGCAGCAGGCGAAGAAGGATATGGAACGGGTCGCCGGAATGGGGATGGACCGGACCAAATCCGCCGTGACCTACGGGATCCACGGGGGCTATTTCGAGACCCTCATGGCCTTCATGGGCTTCGTGGAGGGCCTCTGCGCGATTCAGGAGGAGCCGGAGGAGGTCTATGCCCTCTTTGATTACCTCTGCAGCTTCTATGAATCCGTAACCGAGAAGGTCATCGACTACTACAAGCCGGATGTCATCCAGCTGACGGACGATATCGCCGCCTGGGCCATGCCCTTTGTCTCCCCGGAGCAGTACCGCGCCCTGATCAAGCCCTTCCAGGAGCGGGACGCGAAGTTCGGCAATGACCGCGGCCTGCCCATCGCCATGCACTGCTGCGGCAAATGCGAGATGTTCATCGACGACTGGCTGAGCTTCGGCGTCCGGTACTGGGATCCGCCCCAGACCAGCAACGATCTGGCGGCGATCCAGAAGAAATACGGCAACCGGATCATCCTGGAGGGCTGCTTCGACGTGCTGGGGGACCTGATGAGCGATTCCTGCACCGAGGAGACCTTCAAGGCCGCCGTGCGGGAGGCCATCGATACCTATTCCAAGAACGCCATCTTCGTCTTCAACCACTGGCTGTTCGGGGATCCGGATAACGACGCCTTCAACAAGCGCAATCGCTGGATGACCGAGGTGGTGGAGGACTACGGCCTCCATTGCTACGGGGGGAAATAAGCGCCCGAACCCATCGGGCGCACCCGCGCCGGCCTTCCGGGGCTGCCGAGATGCGGCAGCTCCGGAATTTTTCTTGCTCCGGGGGGAAAAAGCGGGTATAGTATTCACCAGAACGAGATCAGGAGGCGCGCCATGAGCGATTTTACCGTTTATCCCCGGTCCGTCCGCCCCCACGGCTGCGGCAAGGCCTATATGCTGCGGGACAATCAGGGCAAGGACTGGTTCGTCAACTGCGGCATCACCCAGCCTCTGGACCACAAGACCGGGGCGATGCTCCGCCGGGAGTTTCCCTGGACGGCCCCTTCCCGGGTGCTGGCGCTGCGGAAAACCGTGGGGCTGGGGGATCGGCTGGATCTCTCCGCGCCTGGGATCCTGGAGGGCTTCCGGGACTCCGACGCCGTCCCCATGGCGGTGCAGCAGTCCGCCCGGGAGCTGAGCCTCAGCGGCAGGACCTGGGAGGAAGCCCTGGACGCCGCCTCCTTTGCCGTCTACCGGGAGGGGTATCTCGGCCCCTGGGGCGCCTGCGCGGACCGTCTCCAGAGCTTTCAGGAGATCGAGGCCGCCCTGGCGGCGGGCTATACCTGCCTGAGCGTGGACTGCGCCCCCCTCCTGGGCCAGGGGGATCCCCCTTCAGACGAGCTGCGGGAGCAGTACCAGGGCCGCACCTTCTCCGTGGAGGGAAGGCAGATCGTCTTCGACCGGCTGACCCTGGAGGACTGCTGCCGGGAATACGGCCAGGCTGTCATCCTCCTGTCCGAGATCTATTATTCCTATATCCAGCGCGCCGAGGCGGATCTGGAGATCCTGCTGAACGAGGCGGATACCCCCACCGGAGGGGCAGGCCTCTATTTTCTGGCCAACGAGCTGTGCCGCCGGGGCGTCTCCTTCCAGGCCGTCTGCCCCCGGCTGGAGCTGCCTCTGGAGGCCGCAGCCCCTCTGGGGGCGGAGGCGGAGACCATGCGGGGGGAGCTGGAGCTGCTCAACGCCGTCTCCCGGAGCTTCGGCTTCAAGCTGAGCTTCCGGAACCTGGAGCACAAGCCGGAGCTTCTCTCCCTCCTGGAGGAGGTCACCGGGAACAGGCTCCATGGCGGCCTGACGGGTCTGAGCTGGCTGGAGGCCATGCGCCTTCTGGCCCGGGAGGAGCCTGTGCTCTTCCGCCTGGTTTACGGTCTCTCCCTCACCGCCCTGCCCGTAGCCCGGCAGGTCTTTCCCTCCAGCCTGGATGAGCGCCTCATCCCCTCTCTGGAGGAGCGGACGGATCGGGAGCTGCCGTCTCTCCTCTCCCAGCCTCCCGTGATCCAGCTGCTGGAGCTCACCTATGGCCAGGTCCTCCATTCCCAGCTGAGGGATCGGCTCCTGACCTTCCTTCGGAGCCATGCTTCCGACCTGGAGGAGCAGATGAAAGCCCAGGTCCGGGCAGCCCTGGAACGGCTGAAGTAGACTGCCGGTGTTCGACCCGGAGCCGCTTGACGGGCTCCGGGTCGTTTTTTTACAGGGTCAGCGTCCCGTCCTCGTCCTCCTGCAGGAGCAGGATCCTGGCCTCCTCCCCCGTGAGGGCGTCCACATACACCAGGCATCTTCCCCCGGAGGGCGTCTCGCAGAGGAACTCCCGGCAGAAGCGCTCCCCCTTTCCCTCGGTGGGGATCACCGCCGGCCGGTCCGATAGGATGGTCAGGCTTTGGGCCACCCCGGCCGCCGCTTCCTCCCGGCTCGCCGGCTCCGGCAGACTGCGCAGGGTATGGTTCAGGAGATATCCCTCGGCATCGAAGCCCACCACGTCCCCCTTCTCCAGCTCGACCCGCACCTTCACCAGATCCGGATAGCACAGGACCTCTCCCTGGAGGGGGGCAAAATTGATGAGCACTGTGTTTCCCTCCCGGCGCCAATACGTCTCCCGCATCTCTCCATAGCCCCGGCTGCCGAGGAAGTCCGCCGCCCTTTCCACCGCCTCTTCCGGGGTGAGGCGGGCTTCCCGCGTCTCCCCGGCGGCCACCATATCCAGGATCCTGCCGCCCCGGATCGTGACCCGGAGGGTCAGCTCCGTCCCGTTCCGGTCTGCATTGAGGAGGTAACAGGGCAGTCTCCCCTCTCCCCGGCCCAGGGACTTCACCGAGCTCTGGGAAACGCCGGTAAAGGCCACCGCGGCCCAGACGGCCTCCCTTTCCTCCACCTCCGGCAGCCCGGCCAGGAATCTGGCCTCTCCCTGATCCACGCTGTCCGAATACGGCCCGTCATAGATCAGGGCGGGCAGCTCGGGGAAGGCGTCCTCGATCTCCATCATCCCGGCGCCCAGATCCGGGATCGCCGCCTCCACCCTGTCCGGATCCTCCGCCAGCTGGCGGATGCTGATCATCCCCTGCTCCAGCTGGGACTGGAGCTCCGTCAGGCTTCGGTCCAGGCTTTCCGCCGCCCGGGAAAGGGCCTCCATCGTCTCCCGCTCCGGCTCCCCGGGCAGCTCGGCATAGGCCCCCTGGGCCAGAACCCGGGAGTAATCCCCCAGCCTGCCCAGGAAGCCGGAGGTCTTCTCCAGCAGCAGGCCGGAGAAGGGCAGCTCTCCCATATTCAGCTGCGCCTCCTGAGCCCGGGCGCTGATCTCCGCGCAGGCGGAGCCCACCAGCCTGGGGGAGGAGGAGCAGAGGCATTTGGTCAGGGCGGTGTGGATCTGCGCCGCGTCGGAGGCCAGCGCCGCGAAGGATCTGCGCCAGCCCGCCTCCAGCTGCCGCCTGTCCTCCCTGGCTTCTGCCCGGGCCCGGGCGGTAAAGCCGCCCATCACCAGCAGCGCGGCGGCGCAGAAGCTGAGGAGCCGTACCGCCGTTCTTCTTTTTCGCATCAAATCACCCCATGCCGCTAGTATGGCATGGGGTGATCCAAATATGTTCGGTTTGATTTTCCAGACTCACATGGTCAGGCTCAAGGTCTCCAGCATGGCCCCCAGGAGACCCAGATCCGCATCCAGCCGGTCCAGGGGGCAGCTCAGGACCACGGTAAAAACCCCCTCGGGCACATTCAGGAGCCAGGCCTTCACCAGCAGGGTGGTCCCGGAGGCGGTGATGGTCTCATCCATGGAGATCCGCCCCAGCCGGGAGGCGCCGGAAAACTCGATCTCGGTGAACTGCAGATAGGCGTTGATGAAATCCGGCAGCAGGTCCTCCGCGTCGGTTCCGGAGATAAAGCTCATCTCCAGCCAGGAGGAGGGCTCCGATTCCGACTGGATAGGGAAATACCAGGCGTTCGCCACATAGGCGGAGGGCACCGATTCCTTGGGGGCCATCATGCTGAAGCCCAGATGGGGCTCCTCCCGCAGAACGTACTCCCGGCCATACGCAGGAACATGCTGCTCCTCCCCATCGATGCGGTAAACCAGCTCTCCCTCCTCCCCCTGGGTCCAGTCCGGCGTGGGGCTGGGGGAGGCCTCGGGGATCACGAAGGGGGTAGCGGAGGGGAGGGCAGGGCTCGCCGAGGGCGTGGGATCGGGGGCGGCGCTCTCTGCCGCGGGACCCGGCCCCGCGGTGGCGGAGGGGGAGGCAGGCCCGCCGGTGACCGCAGGTTCCGCGGGACCGGCGCAGGCGGAAAGGAGCAGGATCAGGATCAGCAGTCCGGCAGGCAAAATCAGGCGGCGCAAGGCTCAGCCCTCCTGCCCGGCCCTGAGCCGGGCAAGCCCCAGCCGGAGACGGCGCAGGGCTTCCTCCCGTCCCAGCAGGCAGCAGATCTCCACCGCCCCGCCGGGGGTGACGGCCTGGCCGGATAGGGCGATGCGCACAGGCCACAGGAGCTTGGCATTCTTGACCCCCAGCTCCTCCGCCAGACCCATGAGCCCGTCGTGCACGGCATCCTTCGTCCAGGGGGAGAGCCGCTCCACCCGGGGAATGGCGGCCTCCAGCATTTCCATGGAGGAGGCGGCGTCCGACTTGGATTTCTTGTTCGTGAACAGGTCCAGCCCATACTCCGGCAGCTCCTTCAGGAAGCCCAACTGCCCGGGGATATCGGAGAGCTTCTCACACCGCTGCTGCAGCAGGGAGGCGATGAGGGCGGTATCCATCCCGGCGGCCGCCTGCTCGATATAGGGCTTTGCGGCGGCATGGAAGTCCTCCGGGCTCATGCTCCGGAGATAGGCGCTGTTGAAATAGGTGAGCTTCACCGGATCGAAGATGGCGGGGGATCTGCTCAGCCCCTTCAGGTCGAAGGCCTCCACCAGCTCCGGCAGGGTGAAAAACTCCCGCTCCCCCGCCGGACTCCAGCCCAGGAGGGCGATATAGTTGAGGATGGCCTCCTTCAGATAGCCCTGGCTCAGCAGGTCGTCGTAGGTGGGATCCCCGTGCCGCTTGCTGAGCTTATGCTGGGCGTCCCGCATGATGGGACTGCAGTGGATATAGGCGGGCTTAGACCAGCCGAAGGCCTCGTACAGCAGGTTGTACTTGGGGGTGCTGGAGAGGTATTCCGTGCCCCGGACCACGTGGGTGATCCCCATGAGGTGGTCGTCGATCACGTTGGCAAAATTGTAGGTGGGCAGCCCGTCCCGCTTCATCAGCACCTGGTCGTCCAGGTCCGCATTGGGGGCGGTGATGTCCCCGAAGATCTCATCCCGGAAGGTGGTGCTCCCCTCATGGGGGATCCTCTGGCGGATGACATAGGGCTCCCCGGCGGCGGCCCTAGCCTCGGACTCCTCCGGGCTCAGGCTGCGGCAGGGATCCTCCCCCCGGCTGAAATCGCCGCTGTCCTCCTCGGACTCGGTCTTCTCACAGAAGCAGCGGTAGGCGCAGCCCCGCTCCACCAGCAGCTCCGCATAGGGCATATACAGGTCCCGCCGCTCCGTCTGGATATAGGGGCCCACGGGGCCCCCCACGTCCGGCCCCTCGTCCCAGGTCAGCCCCGCCCCCTTCAGAGTGCGGTAGATGATCTCCGTGGCGTCCTCCACCAGTCTTCCCTGGTCGGTATCCTCGATGCGCAGGAGGAATTTTCCCCCCGCCCTCCTGGCGATGAGCCAGGTGTACAGGGCGGTGCGCATATTGCCGATGTGCATATAGCCCGTGGGGCTGGGAGCGAAGCGGGTACGCACGCCTCCCTTGGGGATCTTCGCCTCCAGGGCGTCAAACCATGCCTGATCCTTCATATCGTTACCTCCGTCATTGGACAGACTATCCATACTGTATTACTTTATTGTATCGTTGCCGCGGGAGTCTGTCAAGGCATGGATCGCATGCGCCCCTATGGGCAAGCCTTGCAAAAGCCATGGATTCATGGTAGATTGCGCATAGAAAAGAAAGCGGGGTTTACGGAGAAGTCCGTCAACCCGGTCGGAGGAGGAAAAAGCATGAACTGCCTGCGCTGCGGCTCACCCATGCGTTTTTTGGGTTCCGAACAGCTCCAGCTTGGGAAAACCGGGTTTTTCACCGGCATATGGTCGAATATCTTTTCCGGCGCATTGGAGGTTGCCATTTACCGATGCGCAAATTGCGGAAAGCTGGAATTCTATGATTCTTCCGAAGAAACGGATCAATCCGGGGAGACCCCGCAGCGTACCTGTCCGAAATGCGGCTTCGAGCATGATTTCGATTATCCCAAATGCCCGAAATGCGGGTATGATTATTATCAAGACCGGTAGAATCCCCAAAAACCCTGTACGGGCATTTGTCTTCCGCGTTTCGCTTGAAATCAGCCGGCCAATATGGTAACATATTTTAATCGGTCAACATGCCGATAATTCCCATCCGTGGAAGCGAGGAAAAGACAATGGACGAAAAGCGAAAGGTCATTTTCAGCGGCATCCAGCCCAGCGGCGAACTGACCCTGGGTTCCTATATGGGGGCCATCCGGAACTGGGTGGACCTTTCCGGGCAGTACGACTGCTATTACTGCATCGTGGATATGCATGCCATCACCGTACGGCAGAACCCGGCGGAGCTGCGGCGGCGCAGCATGAGCCAGCTGGCCCAGTATATCGCCTGCGGCCTGGATCCGGAAAAGAACACCCTGTTCATCCAGAGCCATGTGGCGGAGCACGCCCAGCTGGCCTGGGTGCTGGACTGCTACACTATGTTCGGCGAGCTGAGCCGTATGACCCAGTTCAAGGATAAATCCGCCAAGAACGCGGAGAACATCAACGCCGGTCTTTTCACCTATCCCTCCCTGATGGCGGCGGACATCCTGCTGTATCAGACGGATCTGGTGCCCGTGGGCAGCGACCAGAAGCAGCATGTGGAGCTGAGCCGGGATATCGCCCTGCGCTTCAACGGCATCTATGGGGACGTGTTCACCGTTCCCGAGCCCTTCATTCCCCAGGCCGGCGCCCGGATCATGAGCCTCACCAGCCCCCAGAACAAAATGTCCAAGTCCGACAAGGATCCCGGGGGCTGCATCTATATCCTCCAGAAACCGGAGGAGATCCTCCGCTGCTTCAAGCGGGCGGTGACGGATTCGGACACGGAGCGCTGCGTCCGCTACGATCCCCAGGCCAAGCCCGGGGTCTCCAACCTCATGCAGATCTATGCCTGCGCCACGGGGAAGACCTTCCCGGAGATCGAGGCGGAATTCGACGGCAGGGGCTACGGGGACTTCAAGACCGCCGTGGGGGAGAGCGTGGTAGAGCTGCTCCGTCCCATCCGGGAAAAGACAGAGGACCTGATGAAGAATAAGGATTACCTCTCCTCCATCCTGCGCAGCGGCGCAGAGAAGGCGTCCCGCACCGCCTCCCGCACCCTGCGGAAGGTCTATAAGAAGGTCGGTTTCGTAGAAAGGTAACGCCATGTTCACCATTGATATGGGCCTCCTGGCCCAGGTCCTGGTCTCCCTGGCCGCCGCCCTGGTCATGAGCTTTGCCCTCACCCCGGTGGTAAAGGTTTTTGCCCAGAAGGTGGGCGCCATGGATGTACCCAAGGACGGCAGACGGATGCACGACCATCCCATCCCCCGACTGGGCGGACTGGCCATGTTTCTGGGCTTTCTGGTGAGCACCCTGCTGTTCAGCAAGGTGGATACCCAGGTCCGGGGCATGCTCCTGGGCTGCGTTCTGGTGGTCATCACCGGGGTCATCGACGATATCGTCCCCCTGAAATGGTGGCTGAAGCTCCTGCTCCAGATCGCCGCCGCTCTGGTGGCCGTGTTCTCCGGCATCCGCATCGAGGTCTTCTCCAATCCCATCCCCTTCATGGGTACGGAATGGCTGATCCTCCGGGAGCTGAGCATCCCCATCACCGTTCTCTGGATCGTGCTGGTAACCAACTCCGTGAACCTGATCGACGGGCTGGACGGGCTGGCCGTAGGGGTAAGCGCCATCGATTCCCTGGCCATGCTGGTGATCGCCCTGCTGGTGAGCGAGGGGAACGTAGCCATCATCATGGCCGCCCTGGTGGGGGCCTGCGTGGGCTTCATGCCCTATAACATGAATCCGGCGAAGATCTTCGCCGGGGATACGGGCGCCCTGCTCCTGGGCTATGTGCTGGCCACCATGTCGGTGATCGGTCTGTTCAAGACCTATGCCATCATCTCCTTCCTGCTCCCCTTCCTGCTTCTGGCCCTGCCGCTGTTCGACACGGGCTTCGCCATCATCCGGCGGCTCATCCATGGGCAGAGCCCCATGCATCCGGACAGGGGACATGTCCACCACCGGCTCATCGATATGGGTCTGAACCAAAAGCAGGCCGTCGCCATCCTCTACTGCGTCAGCGCCGTCTTCGGTCTCTCCGCCGTGGTGCTGGCCACCAGCGGCGGGATGAAGGCCCTGCTCCTGGTCCTGGCCTTCCTGGCCACGGGTCTGCTGGCGGGCTTCGTGCTGCGCAGCGGTCACCGGTCTGAGCCGGAGGCGCCCCAGGCAAAGGAAAACTCCGATCCCGCCATCCGCATCACCCTGAAGGGCCGGGAGGAAGCCCCGCCCGAAAACCGGGAGGAAAAGGAAGAGCCATGAAGCGCTTCAGTTCCCTGACCGTCGCCGCCATCGCCACCCTGGTCCTGCTGGGGGGGATCCTGCTGTTCCTCGCCTCTCCTCTTGCGGCGAGGAAAACGGCGGAGGTCCATCTGCCGCCGATCCAGGACCGGCTGCCGGAGCACACCGGCGCAGCCGTACCCCGGGAGCTGACCCAGGTGGAGGTGACCCCGGAAACGGTGCAGGCCGTTATCTCCACCCTGAACCGGCCGGACAGCTATTCCCGCACCCTGCAGGTGTTCCAGTTCTGGGACGGGGGCGGCCGTACCGCCGAGATCCGGGTATGGGTCCGAAGCGGCGCCGTCCGCCTGAACATCGTGGGCGCGGAGCGGGAGGTCAATTACCTGCTGGATGGGGACATCCTCACCCTCTGGTACGGCAGCGACATGAGCCGCCGGTACACCTATACCGGGGCGGACGCCCGCCTGGGGGACGGCCTGCAGCGCATCCCCACCTATGAGGATATCCTCTCCCTGGATCCGGCCTCCATCCGGGATGCGGGCTGCACCTGCACGGAGGACGGAAAATGGCGCATCCTGGTGGCGGCGGTGAACCCGGATTTCAACTATCTGGATATCTACTATATCTCCCTGGATACGGGCCTGTTGGTGGGCGCGGAGCAGTGGGACGGGGACACCCTCATCTACCGGATGACGGCGGGCGAGGCGGACCTTTCCGCCCCCTCCGATCAGCTCTTCCTGCTGTCCTCCTGATCGCTGAAGCTCAGCACCACCAGGGCGGCCAGGGTGATCAGAAGCTCCTCATCCTCCTTCTCCAGATACAGGAGCAGGAGCACCAGATACAGCAGCAGATCTCCCGTATCCACCCGGTTCCCCAGGAGCCCGTTCAATATGCCTTTCAGCCCGGCGGCCGATCCCGCCGGGCTTTCTCTGTTTTCCGGCCTTCGTTCCGGCCGGGGATCCGGGCGTCCGGCCCGTTCCTCCCCGCCGCCCTGCCGCGTCTGCAGATACCGGTTGTACATCCCGCTCCCCTTCTCCGTTTATCTTCTCATCCCCAGCTCCGGGATCGCAGCCCTGGCCGCCCGGGTCAGCCGGGCGATGCGCAGAGCCTTTTCCAGCCGCTTTCCCCGCTCCTCGTCCAGCCAGGGGCGGAGGGCCGCCACCAGCTCTCCCGTCCGGCTGGGGGCCTGAAACTCCCGAAGCGCCCCGGTGATCAACTGCATGAGCCGGGGATCCATGCCCTCCGGCATTTCCGCGCCTCGCTCCGGGCCGGATCCCCGGTCACCGCCTCCGCCCCCCAGGGTCCCCGCCAGGCTGTCCGCCAGCTGCTTCAGCTGGGCCATGCTCTCCGGGGAGGAGAACAGAGCCCCCAGCTTTTCCTCCCATCCGTCCAAACGGCGTCCCTCTCAGCCCAGCAGGTCCTTCAGCTGACCTGCCAGCCTTCTGCCCTCTTCGGTGCTCAGCACCCGCTCCATGATCCGCTTCAGCTCCGCCGCATCTCCGGTCTCCAGGGCTTTGGCCGCCTTCCCCTCGTCTCCCAGCAGCTTTCGGACCTTCTTCCCGTCGGCGGACTCCGCCAGCTTCTGTATGCTTCCCGCGTTCGCCTGGAGGGACCGGGCCCGGTCCTCCGTCAGCAGGCTCTCCGCTCCCTTTTCCGGTGTCTGCTTCATCTCCGCACCTCCCCCGGCGGCTGACGCCGCCCCTCTGCAGCATTCTATGCAGAGCTTATGGACCCGGTGCGGAAAACATGCCGGTCCCCGCCGTTCTATTCTCCCCGCCGGGGGGCATACACTGCAGCAAGTAGGAAACGGAGGGATCGGCTTTGGACAATCAGACCATCTATCAGGACATCGCCACCCGAACGGGCGGCAACATCTATATCGGGGTGGTTGGCCCTGTGCGCACGGGCAAATCCACCTTCATCAAACGCTTTATGGAAACGCTGGTCCTTCCGGGGATCGAGGACGTATACATGCGGGAGCGCGCCAGGGATGAGCTGCCCCAGAGCGGCTCCGGCCGCACCGTCATGACCGCGGAGCCCAAATTCGTGCCGGAGGACGCGGTCCGGGTGGACGCGGGGGGAGCGGTGTTCTCCGCCCGCCTCATCGACTGCGTAGGCTATCTGGTGGAGGGGGCCGCCGGGGCGGAGGAGGACGGCAACCCCCGCATGGTCACCACCCCCTGGTTCGACCATGAGATCCCCATGGTGGAGGCGGCGGAGCTGGGTACCCGCCGGGTGATCGCGGAGCATTCCACCGTGGGGGTGGTGGTCACCACGGACGGCAGCATCGGGGATATCCCCCGGGCCAGCTTCGTCCCCGCGGAGGAGCGGGTGGTGGCGGAGCTGAAGGCCATCGGCAAGCCCTTCGTGGTGGTGCTGAACTCCGCCCAGCCGGATGCCCCCGAAACCCGGAGTCTGGCCGCCTCCCTGGGGGAGAAATACGACGTGGCCTGCCTGCCCGTCAGCTGCCTCACCCTGGGGGAAGAGGAGGTGCGGAGCATCATCCGCTGCCTCCTCCTGGAATTCCCCATTACGGAGCTGGGGATCTTCCTCCCCGCCTGGGTCTCCGCCCTGCCCCCGGAGCATCCCGTGCCCACCCGGATCTGCGCCGCCCTGCGGCAGGCCTGCGCCGGCATGACCCGTCTCCGGCACGCGGAGGCCGCGGTGCAGCGGCTGGGCCGAAGCGACGCTGTAAGCTCCGCCGCCCTTCGGGAGATCCGGGCGGGCAAAGGGGTCGTCCTGGCGGAGGCGGTCCTGCCCAGGGAGCTGTTTTACGAGACCCTCAGCGAGCGCTCCGGCATCCCGGTTTCGGATGACGGGGACCTGCTGCGCCTGCTGACGGATATGGCCCAGATGAAGCAGGAGTATGACCGGGTGCGGGATGCCCTCCACAGCGTCTATGAGACGGGCTACGGCATCGTCTGTCCCCGGGTGGAGGAGCTGAAGCTGGCGGAGCCGGAGATCGTCCGCCGGGGCGGGCGGTACAGCGTCCGGCTGAAGGCCAGCGCCCCCTCCATCCACATGATCCTGGCGAATATCGAAACGGAGGTCTCCCCCGCCATCGGCAGCGAGAAGCAGAGCGAGGAGATCATCAACTACCTGCTCCAGGAATTCGAGGGGGACAGCGGGAAGATCTGGCAGTCCAACATCTTCGGCAAATCCCTGTACGATATCGCCGGGGAGGGGCTGCAGGCCAAGATCAAGAAGATGCCCGCGGACGCCCAGGGAAAGCTCCAGGAGGCCCTGCAGCGCATTGTGAACGAGGGCAGCGGCGGACTCATCTGCATCATTCTATGAGGGCGTGAGTAAACAGTTGGGCGGCTTCCGCATGGGAAGCCGCCCCTTTTGGACTGCTTGCTTTATCCCTGGATCTCCAGCTTGATATCCCCGGTGTCGGTGGTGACCTCGCAGACGCCGCCGGGGGCGTTATCCGGCACCTGGACCCTTCCGGTGTCGGTCTTGGTTTTGAACGTCTTTCCGCTGCGGAGGGTGCCCGTTACATCCCCGGTATCGGTCTGGATGCGGATATCCGGGGCGTCGCAATTCTCCAGCCGCACGTCCCCGGTGCTGCGGCGGACGGCGATGCTGCTTTCCGCTGTCACGTTTATAAGGAACACCTTTCCCGTGCTGCCTGTGGTCTCCAGGCTGCCGCAGTTCACGCCGCTGAGCTGCACCCGGCCGGTGCTGACCTCCGCGGCGATCTCTTCCGCGGTGAGGTTCGACAGGGTGATATCCCCGGTACTGGTGGTGACGGAGATGGTCTCCGCCGAGGCCTGACATTTCACGTCCCCGGTGCTGCATTCGATCCGGATGTGTTCGAAGCGGAAGCCGGTGATGCGGATGCTTCCCGTGCTGGTTTCAATGGTCAGGTCTCCAAAGTCGTCTTCCGGCAGATAGAGCGTCAGCACCCGCGGCTCCCCGAGAACGGAAACGCGCTCATACCACTTCCGCTCGTCCACGCTGCGGATCATCAGGGTCCCGTCCTCTATGGCTATGTCATGCCGCTGTTTTTCGTTCTCCCGATACTCCAGCCTCGGGGTCTTTTCCAGCGTGGGGTACATCGTATGCTGGATCACGATATGCTCGGTATCTCCCAGGATACGAATGCTGCGGAAGTCCTCCTGCAGCTCCAGGGTCCTGGTCTCAAAGCTCTCGGTCCTGAGACCGTCGAAGCGAAAGCCCATGCGGGCGAAGGAAACGCCCCCCAGCACAAGGCCCAAGGCCAGAAGGACGATCCCTGCGACGATGACTTTTTTCATTGGTCTCTCCCCTTTCTCCCCAGCAGAGTCTTGATATCCAGCCAGATGCTCCGGGTAAGCCTGGCCGCTCCCCGGGTGACGGCAGCGCAGGCGGCGGTCCACAGAAGCGCCAGACCGGCGCAGATGAGGGCAGCCCCGATGGAGAAGCCCGCGGCGGCAGGGTTTCCCCGCACCTGATAGAGCGCCGCGATGCCGACGCAGCCCACCGCACCGGCGAACAGGCTTACGGCCACGGCCCAGAAGCTGACCACCACGGCCCAGAGGCTGACATAAAGGCTGAAGGCCACTGCCGCCACGGCAATCAGCACGCTGAACCAGATGGGGAAGCCCAGGATGATCAGAATGGTCTCCCAGCCCCAGGCCTTTTCCCTGGGTCTTACCTTCTCTCGGACCAGAACGGACATGGGGATCTCCGCCAGGACCTGGGCAGCCACCTCTTCCGGGGTACCCAGCGATCCCACGGTCTCTTCCTCCGTCAGGCCGTCCTCCAGCCGGTCATCCAGCATTTCCCCATAAAAGGCCAGCCGCTCCTCCAGCTCCTCCCGGGGCAGGCCTGCCAGCCGCTGCCGGAGTTCGGCCAGAAACATTTCTCTAGTCATGTGCCTCTTCCTCCCTGGTGATAAATCGGTAGATGGACAGGATCATGCTCCAGTCCTCCCGGAATTCCTCGATGCGGTCCAGACCCTTTTGGGTGATGCGGTAATACTTCCGCAGCCTGCCCCCGTGCTCCGCAGACCGGACGGTGAGCATCTCCGCCCCCTCCAGCCGCTTGAGGATGGTATACAGAGTGGACTCGGACATCTCCAGATAGGGCTTCATGTCCTTGATCATCTGGTAGCCGTAGGACTCCCCGCTCTTGATGGCGGCCAGGACGCAGACGTCCAGAAGCCCGCGTTTCAGCTGTCCGTCCATATCATACCTCCTTTCATGGCATACCTCATGTTACGAAGTATATATACTTCATATCACGAAGTATGTCCCCTGTCAAGGGGTTTCGCCGAATTTTTGCAAAAAAGTTGACAAACCATGTAAAGGCGAGTAAGCTGTATGTGTTATGATAGAGGTGCGGCTGACATCAGTACCCTTCATTTACGCCGGGCAAGCGGAGGGGGAAAGGGGAAGCCGCCGAGGGAACGGAAACGCCCAGGTTCCGTTTGCCCGGGCCGCCGAAGAACATCCGGCGGACTGTCACGTTAAGTGGAGAGCTGTCATGATCCTGTGGGAGTATACGAGGAAGCGATTTCTCCTTCCCGCCTTCAGTCATGCCGGCGCCGTTCCCGGTCATGACTGATTTTTTATTGGGGAGTGAAAGGAAAATGACAGCAACAAAACGCAGGAGCGTCGCCACCATTGTGGTGCTCGTCCTACTCCTGGCGGTGGCGGTTGCCGGGGCGGTGTACGCCCTGAACGGGAATACCATGATCGCCACCTTCTGGTCCCTGGTTCCCCCGTTGATCGCCATCATCATGGCCCTGGTCACCAAGGAGGTCTACTCCTCCCTGCTGATCGGCATCATCCTGGGGAACTTCTTCTACGGCTTTGCCGACGGGAAATTCAGCTTTGAGACCTTCTTCAACGGTATCTTCTTCTCCGACGGCGGCATCATCACCAACCTGGCGGATTCCTGGAACGTAGGCATCATGGTCTTCCTGGTGGTGCTGGGCATCATGGTCGCCCTGATGAACAAGGCCGGCGGCGCCTCCGCCTTCGGCCGCTGGGCGGGCAGGCACATCAAGACCCGGGTGGGGGCCGAGCTGGCCACCGTGGTCCTGGGCGTGCTCATCTTTGTGGACGACTATTTCAACTGCCTCACCGTGGGCAGCGTCATGCGGCCCATCACGGATTCCCACAAGGTCTCCCGGGCCAAGCTGGCCTACCTCATCGACGCCACGGCGGCCCCGGTGTGCATCATTGCCCCCATCAGCTCCTGGGCGGCGGCGGTCACCAGCTATGTGCCGGAGGAGAGCGGCATCAACGGCTTCCTCATGTTCCTCCGCACCATCCCCTATAACCTCTACGCCATCCTCACCATCATCATGCTCATCGTCC
This sequence comes from Oscillospiraceae bacterium, assembly GCA_017545325.1. The sequence goes on from JAFWOX010000025.1 coordinate 19,370, forward strand.
TGGCCATCGCTAAGTTCGACTATGGCCCCATGGCGAAGCATGAGCTGAACGCCGTCAAAAACGGCGACCTGTTCACCACCGAGGGACGGCCCTACGGGGACGATACGGTGGCGGAGGAGCCCAAAAAGGGCGCCAGCCTCTGGGATATGGTCCTGCCGGTTATCGTGCTCATCGTCTTCTGCATCATTGGCCTCATCTATACCGGCGGCTTCTTCGAGGGGGCGAGCTTCGCCTCCAGCTTCGCGGATGCGGACGCCTCCATGGGCCTGGTGCTGGGCAGCGCGGCGGCCCTGGTCTTCACCTTCATCTATTACATGATCCGGCGCTGCGTGGACTTCAAGACCTTCATGGGCTGCTTCCCCGAGGGCTTCATCGCCATGGTCCCCGCCATGCTGATCCTGGCCCTGGCCTGGTCCCTGGGCGGCACCACCAAGGTAAACCTGGGCAGCACGGACTTCGTCCAGGCGGTCCTGGCCAATGCGAACACCCTGAAGAACTTCCTGCCCCTGATCCTCTTCCTCATCGCCTGCGGCATCAGCTTCTCCACCGGCACCAGCTGGGGAACCTTCGGCATCATGATCCCCATCGTCTGCGGCATCTATGACGTGGGCTCTCCCATGCTCACCATCGCCATTGCCGCCGCCATGGGCGGCGCGGTCATGGGCGACCACTGCTCCCCCATCTCCGATACCACCATCATGGCCTCCGCCGGCGCCCATTCCGACCATGTGAACCATGTTTCCACCCAGCTGCCCTATGCGGTCACCGTTGCGGTATGCTGCGCCGTGGGCTACCTGATCTCCGCCTTTACCACCAGCCTGGCGATCATCCTGCCCGTTTCCATTGTGGTGGAGCTGATACTGCTCTTCGCCATCCGCGCCGTAGCCGGAAAGAAGACGGCGTAACAAAAGCCCTTTTGAACAGAAAACTCCCCTCCAACCGGAGGGGAGTCTTTGTTTGCTGTTTAGGGTTAGTGCTTTACACCTTCTCAAAGCTGGTGGCAACGCCCATGCCGCCGCCGATGCACAGGGTGGCGAGACCCACCTTGGCCTCGGGCCGCCGCTGCATCTCATGCATCAGGGTGACGATGATCCGGGCGCCGGAGCAGCCCACGGGGTGACCGATGGCCAGGGCACCGCCGTTCACGTTCACCTTGTCCATATCCAGGCCCAGCTCCCGCACCACGGCGATGCTCTGGGCGGCGAAGGCCTCGTTGGCCTCCACCAGGTCGAAGTCCTTGACCTCGTAGCCGGTCTTCTTCATCAGGTTCCGGGTGGCGGCGATGGGGCCGGTGCCCATGATCTTGGGATCCACGCCGCCCTGGCCCCAGCCGGTGAGCTTGGCCATGGGCTTCAGGCCGTACTTCTTCACGGCATCGCCGGAAGCCAGCACGATGGCGGCGGCGCCGTCATTGATGCCGGATGCGTTGCCCGCGGTGACGCGGGTGGAACCGTCGCTCTCCACCTTCTTGCAGCACTTGGCGCCGAAGGTATCCTCAACGGTGCCGCCGTCCGCCTTGAAGGCATTGTCGCCGGAGAGCTTGAAGGCGCCCTTCAGCTTGGCCATCTTCGCCCGGTCGGGGTTCTTCTGGGGGAACTCGTCCTCGGCGAAGTCGATGATCTCCTTCTTCACCCGCACGGGCACGGGGACGATCTCGTCCTTGAACTTGCCGGCCTGGAAAGCGGCCTGGTATTTCATCTGAGAGGCGTAGCCGAAGTCGTCCAGCTCTTCCCGGGTGATGCCCCAGATATCGCAGACGTTCTCGGCGGTGGTGCCCATGTGGTAGTTATTGAAGGCGTCCCACAGGCCGTCCTTCACCATGGTGTCCACCAGGCCGGAGGTGGCCATGGCCACGTCCATCTTCTTGCCGAAGCGCAGATCCGGCAGGGCATAGGGAGCGGCGGACATATTCTCCATGCCGCCGGCCACGATGATCTCCGCATCCCCGGCGGCGATGGCCCGGCCGGCTTCGATCACGGCCTTCATGCCGCTGCCGCAGACCATGCTGACGGTGTAGTCGGGAACGGAAACGGGCACGCCGGCCTTCACGGCCGCCTGACGGCAGGGGTTCTGACCCAGACCGGCCACCAGGGTGCAGCCCATCATGACCTCGTCCACCTTGTCCGCCTCCACGCCGGCGCGCTTCAGGGCTTCTTTGATGACGATGGCGCCCAGCTCAGGGGCGGGGGTATCCTTCAGGGTGCCGCCCATGGAGCCCACGGCGGTACGGCAGCAGTTGACCAGATATATGTCTCTCACTTTTCTTCCTCCTCAGAATGTGATTTGAGTGCATTTGACCAAAAGATTATATACCTCATGGCCGGGCATTTCAATCACTTTCTGCCCATTTCTTCCCCGCCATGGGAAAAGAAACCGTTTATCCCAGGGAATCCGCCAGGATCCCCGCCCATTCCTCCAGGATGACGGTGTCATTTCCCGTCTGATAAAACAAGGCGCGGAGCACGATGTTCCCCTTCCGGAGGACGACGCAGGGGAAATGGGCCAGGGCATGATAGGCGGCGGTGTCGTCCATGCCCAGATCCGGGCTGGCCAGTTCTTCATAATCCTTCCGGTCACTCGCCCGATCCACCCGTTGGAGCTCCTTCGCCAGGAGCTTCGCCAGGGCTTCGCTCCGGGCATCATAATAGGCGATCCTCAGTCCGCCGGACAGGACCGACCCATCCGGACGGCGGATCTCCCCGTGTTCGAACCACTCCACGCCCTCCTTCAGAAAGACGTTGGACCACCTCACGGCATAGGCATCCAGCATACCATTTCGGAGCTCCCGGTATTCCCCCTCCGCAAAATCCGCCAGGGTGGCGAAGGGCGGTTTTCCGGGGTACTCGGAACGGGGCATCCGATCCCGATGCTCCAATTCGATGCCCAGCAGCCGCAGGAGCAGGACGATCAACAGGATGAACAGCACATAGAAAAGAACTCTGCTTCCAAACCAGCGGCGTCGCGTCTTTTTCCAGTCCTTCCGGTGGTCCGGCGGGGCTCCCTCCTTCAGCCGTCGCTTCAGCCCCTGCAGATACCGGATCTCCCCGATCCCGAAGGCCAGCACCCCCAGGAACAAGGCCGCCAGCAAAAGGACCGTGGGCAGCCCGGCCTTCACCGCGAACAGGAGGAAAGAGGAACCCCTCCAGAAATGGGTCAGGATTTGCAGCAGCCAGAATGCTGCCAGCAAGAGGATATCCTGCAGACGCCGCTTTTCCACCGCCTTAATTGCCAGGGCTTGGACCTGCGGGTCCGTATGCAGCTCCCTGACCTCGGCATCGGCAGTGCGGTAGATAAAAAATTGCCCTCGCCTTCCCGCATACTCCCAGCCATAGTCCGTATTCAGCTCCCAGGCTTCCCGGTCCGGGACGCCTCCATCGTCGTCCCAGGCGCTGACCTTTTTGGGACTGGCCTCCAGCCGATAGCGTACCGGGGCGGGATCGGTTTTGAGGAAAGAGGCGATGCCGAAAAAGAAGTCGTCCGGCTCCAGCTTCCAGCCCTGGGCGGCCATGTCGCTCAGCCAGCTCTCCGTACTCTCTACATCATAGGGCGGGCAGGGGGGCAAGCGCCAGATCCGATCCTTCACGTGGATCACCTCCCTCCCCAAGGGCAAGGGCCGGGGCGGAGGATGCGTCCCGCAGGCACTGCCGCAGCCGCTCCAACTCCTGGATGTATGCCCGGTTTCCCTCCTCCGTCAAGGCATAGGTGCGCTTCCGCCCTTCCACGGAGACCTCCCGGAGAAAGCCCACCTCCTGGAACTTGTTCAGGATAGTGTACAGGGTACCGGGGCCCAGCTGCACCCGGCCCCTGGTCAGGGCCTCCACATAAGCGCTGATCTCGATCCCGCACCGGGGTCCGGTCTGAAAGGCCATCAAGGTATAGAACATGGACTCGGTCATGCTGTCCAGGGCCTTCTTCGGCATTTCCCGTCCCTCCCCTCTTCAATATCGTTTATCAATATCGTTATTCGATATTATAGTCTGCAGGCTGACTTCTGTCAAGGCCCAAGCGGGGAAAATGCCTGCACCGAATCCGTTGACTTTGGAACTATCGGAACGTATAATATAGAATAAGATAATATTTTGATTTGCCCGCCTGCGGCGGGCGACGGAGGTAATTATGGCAAGAGATTCCAAGTATTCCCCGGAGGAGCTGCAGATCCGGGGACAGCTGCCCGCCATGTTCGGGCCCCCCATGGATGTTTACACAACGCCCATCACCCCGAAGGAAAACACCCTGCTCCTGTACCAGGGCAAAACCCCCATGTGGGCCCCCTTCCCGGGGATCGACAACACCCACCTGATGCTGGACTGCGACCCGGAGAACGTGGCCCGCTCTCCCCGGAAGGACATGCCCGCCGATACCCCCATCAAGGACGGCTACGGTGTGGAATGGATCTTTGTGGAGGTGGCGGGCGGCGCCATGGTGAAGCCCGGCAACCCCATCTGCCCGGATATCACCGAATGGGAAAAATACGTCACCATCCCCGACCCGGATACCTGGGACTGGGCGGGCTGCTATGAGCGGAACAAGGATAAGCTCAGCCCGGAGCGCTGCACCTATATCGCCGTGCCCGGCTGCCTGTTCGAACGGCTCATCGCCATCCTGGATTTCTCCGAGGCCGCCGTGGCCCTCATCGACGATGAGCAGAAGGAGGCGGTGCACCGCTTCCTGCGGAAGGTGACGGACGTACATAAGAAATTCTATACCCTGGCCAAGAAATGGTTCAACGCGGACATTGTGAACTTCAACGACGACTGGGGCTCCCAGCGGGCGGAGTTCTTCAGCGAGGAGACCTGCCGGGAGATGCTCCTGCCCTATGTGAAGGAGCTGGTGGACCATGTCCACAGCCTGGGCATGTACTGGGACCTGCACTGCTGCGGCTTTGTGGAGGGCTTCGTCCCCCTGTTCATCGAGGCCGGTGAGGATTCCTGGGGCGGCCAGCCGCTGAACGACAAATGGAAGCTGAAGCAGATGTACGGGGACAAATTCATTTTTACCGACTCCCCCAAGGTGGCGCCGGACGCCACGGAGGAGGAGCTGGACGCCGCCGTGGCGGATTTCATGCAGAAATCCGGGGCGGACAACCGCATCCTGCTGGACGTGCGGGAGCCCCGCCTGCGGAAAAAGCTCTATGAGGCCACCCGGAAGAACTACGACCGGCTGGTGGCGGAGGGGAAGGCGATTTTCTGATGGTCACGGATAAGCTGGATCGGGAAGGCTGTCTGAAGCGAGCCCAGCTGGCCTTCAGCAGCGGATATCATTGCGCCCAGTCCGCCCTGATCGCCTTTGCCCCCGCCTGCGGGCTGGAGCAGGAGCAGGCGGCGAAGCTGGCCGCCTCCTTCGGCGGTGGCGTGGGGGGCATGGGCGAGCTCTGCGGCGCGCTGAGCGGGGTCTGCATCGCCCTGGGCCTCCTGAAGGGGGATTTTGCTCCCGGGGATCTGGAGAGCAAGGAAGCCCACTATGCCCGGGTGCAGCGGCTGGCGGAGCGGTTCAAGGAAGCAAACGGCTCCATATACTGCCGGGATATCAAGCGTGAGGACCCTGTGGAGAAGAAGAAATACTGCACCCGCTGCGTCACCTCTGCGGTGGAGGCCCTGCTGGAGGAATTGGAGGAAAAATGATCCAAGAAATCCAGCCGCATGTCTACAATAACCACTATGAGCCGGGCAGGACTCCGGCGGCGGACAGCCCCATAGCCTTCGTGAAGAACCGGAGTCTGTTCTGCCATACCGCCATGGGCGCCCTGCGCTTCCCCACCTGGGGGGAGCTGGAGGATAAGGAGGGCGTATTCCGGTACCTTTTTACCGTGGACAAAACAGATTATTTCCTGGCCCTGGAGGAGGACGGCAGTCCGAAGGCCGCTCCCGCCTGGGAGGGCTGGGACTATGTGCCCGTATTCACCCTCATGCGCCTGAAGCCGAAGGAGCTGGCCTTTGCCGCCCTGGTTGCCTGTCAGCTGGGGGAATGGTACGGCCTGAACCGCTTCTGCGGCCGCTGCGGCCGGCCCATGGTCCATTCCGAAAGGGAGCGGGCCATGCAGTGTCCCCATTGCCGGAGCACCGTCTATCCCCGGATCAATCCCGTGGTGATCGTGGGGGTACGCAGCGGGGACAAGCTTCTGCTCACCAAGTACAAGGGGCGTCCCAATGTGCCCTTCTATGCCCTGGTGGCGGGCTTCGCCGAAACTGGGGAGACCATCGAGGAGACCGTCGCCCGGGAGGTATTTGAGGAAACCGGCGTCCGGGTGAAGAACCTGCGCTTCTATAAGAGCCAGCCCTGGGCTTTATCCGATTCTCTCCTCTTTGGCTTCTTCTGCGATCTGGATGGAGAGGAGACCATCCGGGTGGGCGGGGATGAGCTCAGCGTCGCGGAATGGGTCCCCCGGGCGGAGATCCCCAACCGGGACGACGGCTTTGCCCTCACGGCGGAGATGATCGAGTATTTCCGGGTAAAAGGCCGCGGAGAGTACGACTGAATCGGCGGCATCCTGAATCGTCCTGCGGGACATAGGAAATCAAAACCCAACGGCGCGAAAGGTTTTCCCTTCGCGCCGTTATTCTGTCTGTGCCGCTGCGCAGCTCCGGCGAAGCCGATCCCTGTGCGCAGGCGCGCAGGACGTGATCGCAGGACTATTCTGCCGTCAGCACCCCATCCTTCATCCGCAGCACCAGGTCGGCGGTATCCGCCGCCTCTACCCGTTGTTCCTGCCATTTCGAGGACAAAAGGTGTATTTATCACTGTTCTTTCAGCGCTTGCGCCAATAAGGAGCCATAAGCATGGATGTACATGCTCTTTTTCCCTTCGCTAAAGGGCACAATATCCAATACTGCGGTAAAAAGCCATTGATCAGAAAGCCACTTGTCGTAGGCAGTGTCATTTAATTCTTTCCCGAGGCTTTCCTCTGCGATAGATCGGGCCTCAGCCTTTTCTGTTTCGTTGAGCACATCCATCAGCGATTGTGCAGAATGCCAATACTGGAATTCCTGCGGCAGAGCTTCTTTTGCACCGAATACCGTTGAGATTTTCTCAACCAACTCAGACATTTCCACGCTTTCCGGGAAAGTAATGTTAATCGTGACAAGACGCGCTTCCGGAATCTCCAAACCCATTTTCTCAAATTCAAACAGCACGGTTGTGCTTTCTCCCAATAGGCTGAAGTTTTCAAGCATGAGAGTTCCTCTCGCCAGTTCCTTAACCTCAGGGCCTATTATTTTCCTGATTTCGTCAGCAGTCATAC
>JAFWOX010000003.1 GCA_017545325.1 Oscillospiraceae bacterium
CTGCTGCTGCCCGCCGGAAAGCTGGCTGGGCTTCCGGTCCATGTACCGTTCGATCTGGACCAGCCTGGCGGCCTCCTCCGCCCTCCGGAGCATTTCCTCCTTGGAGGGGCGCGCCTCTCCCTTCAGGTTCTGCAGGGGAAAGAGGATATTCTGACGCACGGTGAGGTGGGGATACAGCGCATAGTTCTGGAATACCAGACCCACGCCCCGGTTCTCCGGCGGCAGGTCCGTTACATCGTCCTCCCCAAAAAAGATCCTGCCCGACGTGGGCTTTTCCAATCCGCAGATCAGGTACAGGGCGGTGCTCTTTCCGCAGCCGGAGGGGCCGAGCAGGCCCACCAGCTCCCCATCCGGGATCTCAAAGGTGAAGTCGTTCACCGCGGTGACCCCCTGCCTGTCCTTCCGGTCCCGGGAGGGGAAAACCTTGGTGAGATGTTCGAGGGTAACGTTCATATCATCGCTTCTTCCCATGATAAGCTGGATCAATCATAGCATATTCTCCCGGGTGGGGCAAGAGCCGATCCCGGGCAGAAAAAAAGCGGAAAACGGGATTGACATTTGCGATTTAAACCGCTATAATCTACCCAACCTGTTTTTGGAGGAAACTCTGTTGCGTTACATCGGCGGCGGCATCTTTTATTTTGGGTACTATTCCTTTACGAAGAAAAGGAATAGCGCCTTGTGCTGCCGTTTCTGAACCCGTCCGTTCCCGTTCGGCCGACTGCACAGCGCTTTTGCTGGGCAGTCTTTTTCTTTTTCCAAAGAATCCGATTTGAAGTAAGGAGAATGTGTTATGATCGCCGTACTGAAGCCCAATACCTCCCCGGAGCAGAGGGAACACCTGATCAAATGGCTCAAAACCATGGTCACAGACGTGCATATTTCCGAGGGCAAGGCCTATACGGTCCTGGGCCTGGTGGGGGATACCAGCCGCATCGATCCGGAGCTGCTGGAGAGCCTGGATATGGTGGAATCCGTCCAGCGGGTCAGCGAGCCCTATAAGAAATGCAGCCGCCAGTTCCACCCGGAGGATACCGTGGTGGAGGTGGGGAAGGCGCGGATCGGCGCGGAATTCTGCATCATCGCCGGCCCCTGCTCCGTGGAGAACGAGGGGCAGATCATCGATGTGGCGGCGCGGGTAAAGGCCGCCGGAGCCGACGTGCTCCGGGGCGGCGCCTTCAAGCCCCGCACCTCGCCCTATGATTTCCAGGGGCTGAAGGGGGAGGGGCTGCGGCTCCTGAGCGAGGCCAAGAGGGCCACGGGCCTGCCGCTGGTGAGCGAGATCATGAGCATCGACACCCTGGAGCTGTTCGAGGATGTGGATATCATCCAGGTGGGCGCCCGGAACATGCAGAACTTCGACCTGCTGAAGGAGCTGGGCCATCTGGACCGGCCCATCCTGCTGAAGCGCGGTCTGGCCAGCACCCTGAAGGAGCTGCTCATGAGCGCGGAATACATCATGGCCGGGGGCAACGAGAAGATCATCCTCTGTGAACGGGGCATCCGCACCTACGAGACCATGACCCGGAACACCCTGGATCTTTCCGCCGTGCCCGTGCTGCAGGAGAGGACCCATCTGCCTGTGATCGTGGATCCCAGCCATGCCACGGGCCTCAGCCGTCTGGTGCCGCCCATGGCCCTGGCCGCCGCTGCGGCGGGAGCGGACGGGATCATGGTGGAGGTGCATAACGATCCCGCTCACGCCCTGTGCGACGGAGCCCAGTCCCTGACGCCGGAGCAGTTCACGGAGCTGAGCGGTCGGATCCGGAAACTGCTGGAGGCGATGAAAGCATGACCGTAGGCATTGTCGGCCTGGGGCTCATCGGGGGCTCCATGGCAAAGGCCTTTTCCCGGGCGGAGCGGGTCCGGGTGCTGGGTCTGGACGCGGACCGGAGCATTCTGGAATTTGCGATCCTGTCCGGGGCGGTGCACGGGGAGCTCACCCGGGAGAATCAGGGGGACTGCGATCTGCTGCTTCTGGCGGCCTATCCCGAGGCGGCGGAGGAATACCTGCATCGGGAGGCCCCCTTTTTCCCGAAGGGGATGTTGGTGATGGACTGCCTGGGCACCAAGCGGCCGATCTGCGCCGCCGCTTTCCCGCTGGCGGAAAAATATGGCTTCACCTTTGTGGGCGGGCACCCCATGGCGGGGACCCATCATTCCGGATTCAAGTACGCCCGGGAAAACCTTTTCCATGGGGCGCCGATGGTTCTGGTTCCCCCGAAGGGCTTCGATATGGAGCTGCTGGAGCGGGTGAAAACCCTTCTGGCCCCCCTGGGCTTCGGGTCCTTCTCCGTCACCACGGCGGAGCAGCATGACGAGATGATCGCCTTTACCTCTCAGATGCCCCATCTGGTCTCCAATGCCTATATCAAGAGCCCTGCGGCGGCGGGGCATAAGGGCTTTTCCGCGGGGAGCTACAAGGATATGACCCGGGTGGCCTGGCTGAAGCCGGAGATGTGGACGGAGCTGTTCCTGGAAAACCGGGATAATCTGCTCCGGGAGCTGGATTCCTTCATGGGGGATTTGGAAAAGTACAGGCTGGCGCTGGAGGAACGGGACGGGGAGGCCCTGCAGCGTCTCCTGGAAGAGGGCTGCAGACGGAAAATGGAGATCGACGGCCGATGAGCAAAGTTTTCATCCCGGCATCCCGCACCTATGAGGTGCAGATCGAGGACCGGCTTCCCGCCGACGCGGGGGAGCGGGTCCGGGCCGCCGTGCCCGGAGCCGTCCGGGCTGCGATCCTGGCAGACGATACGGTCTGGGGCCTCTATGGCCCGGAGCTGGAGGACCGCCTTGCCGCAGCGGGGCTTAGGGTGTTCCACCATGCTTTCCCCCATGGTGAAGCCTCAAAAAACGCCTCCGTTTATCTTGAGATCCTGGAATGGCTCAGCCGCTGCCGGATCGACCGGCAGGATGTGCTCCTGGCCCTGGGAGGCGGGGTCACCGGGGACCTGGGCGGCTTTGCCGCCGCCACTTACCTCCGGGGCATCGCCTATATCCAGGTGCCCACCACGCTTCTCGCCATGGTGGATTCCTCCGTGGGCGGCAAGACCGCCATCGACCTGAGCGCGGGGAAAAACCTGGCCGGGGCTTTCTGGCAGCCCAGTCTTGTGCTCTGCCGCTGCTCGGCGCTGGAAACGCTGCCCCGGGAGATCCTCTCGGACGGCTGCGCCGAGGTGGTGAAATACGGTGTGCTTTGCGACCCGGAGCTGTTCCGGCATCTGGAGGAACGGGGTCTGGATTTCCGCCGGGATTGGGTGGTGGAGCACTGCGTGCGGGATAAACAGGGCTTTGTCAGCCGGGATGAATTTGACCGGGGCGTCAGGAAGCTCCTGAACCTTGGCCATACCCTGGGCCACGCCCTGGAGCAGCGGAGCGGCTTTACCCTCAGCCATGGGCGCGGCGTGAGCATCGGCATGGCGACGGTGACCCGGGCCGCCGCAGCCCGGGGCTGGTGTCCGGCGGAGCTGCCCGGAAGACTGGAACGCCTGCTGGAGAAGCTGGAGCTGCCCGTCTTTTCCCCCTGGCCGGTGGAGGAACTGGAGGAATTCATGCTGGCGGACAAGAAATGGAATGGATCCCGGGTGGAGGTCATCGTACCCGAGGAGCTGGGGCGCTGCGGCGTCCGGCCTATGGAGCGGCAGGAGCTGCGGGCTTTCATGGAAGCGGGGTGCCGGAGATGAACGTGATCATCCGGCCTGGCCCCCTGGCGGGGGAGCTGCAGGCCATCCCCTCCAAGTCCCAGGCACACCGGCTGCTGATCTGCGCCGCCCTGGGGGACCGGCCGACGGTCCTGGCCTGCGGTGCGCTGAACCGGGATATTGAGGCCACCGCCGCCTGCCTCCGGGCATTGGGCGCGGGGATAGAATACGGCGGAGGGGAATTTCGGATCACCCCCATCACCGTGCCGACCTCCGGGGCGGTGCTGGACTGCGGGGAAAGCGGCAGTACCCTGCGCTTCCTCCTGCCCGTAGCCTGCGCTCTGGGGGCGGAGGGACGCTTCCTTCTCCGGGGGAGATTGCCGGAGCGGCCTCTGTCTCCCCTGTGGGAGGAGCTTGAACGGCACGGAGCGGTATTGTCCAGGCCTGCCCGGGACGCGGTTGCCTTTTCCGGAAGGCTGGAACCGGGGAATTATTCCCTCCCCGGGGACATTTCCTCCCAGTATATCAGCGGGCTGCTCTTCGCCCTGCCCCTGCTGGAGGGGAAGAGCACCCTGACCCCCACCGGCAGGCTGGAATCCGCCGGATACCTGGCCCTGACCAGGCAGGCCCAGGCCCTGTTCGGCCTGAGCTGGTCCGGAGAACGGGCAGGGGAGATCTGGCAGCCTGTTTCCGGCTGCGGTTACCGTTCCCCCGGCCGGGCGGATGTGGAGGGAGATTGGTCCTGCGCCGCCTTCTGGCTGGCGGCGGACGCCCTCAGCTCCGGAGAGATCCGGATCACAGGCCTGGATCCGGAGTCCGCCCAGGGGGACCGGGCGGCGGCGGAGCTGATCCCCCGCATCAGAAAAGGCGGAGCCGTGATCGACGCCGGGAATATTCCGGACCTGGTGCCTCCCCTGGCGGCTGTGGCCGCCGCCAGCCCGGGGGAGAGCCGGTTTGTCAACGCCGGGCGGCTCCGGCTGAAGGAGAGCGATCGGCTGCAGAGCGTCTGCGCCATGCTGAAGTCCCTGGGGGCGGAGGCGGAGGAGAAGCCGGAGGAGCTGATCATCCGGGGTGAACAGACCCTGCGGGGCGGAGTGGTGGACAGCTTCCGGGATCACCGGATCGCCATGAGCGCCGCCGTCGCCGCCCTGGCCTGCCGGGAGCCGGTGACCATTCTGGGGGCGGAGGCGGTGGAAAAATCCTACCCCGCTTTCTGGCAGGATTATCACCGCCTGGGCGGCAGGATCCGGGAGGAGGAAGCATGAGCAACAGCTTTGGAAATCTGTTCCGGTTTACGATCTTCGGCCAGTCCCACGCCCCGGCCATCGGCGTGACCATCGAGGGCTTGCCGGCCGGGAGCCCCGTGGATCTGGAAGTGCTGCAGGCCTTCCTGGATCGGCGGGCGCCGGGAAAAAGCCCCTTGTCCACCCCCCGGAGGGAGACGGATGTTCCGGAGCTCCTGTCCGGCCTGGGGCCGGATGGCAGGACCTGCGGCGCGCCGCTGACCTTCATTATCCGCAACGGGGATACCCGCTCCGGGGACTATGAGGGGCTTCGGTATACGCCGAGACCGGGACACGCGGATTATCCCGCCATGCTCCGGTTCGGGGAGAGCCGGGACTACGCGGGAGGCGGGCAGTTTTCCGGCCGCCTTACCGCGCCGCTGTGCATCGCCGGCGGAATCGCCCTGCAGCAGCTGGAGACCCTGGGGATCCGGGTGGAGGCGAAGATCCTCAGCATCGGCAGGGAGAAGGATCCGGAGCGCTTCGCGGAGACCATCCTCACCGCCGCCGAAGGGGGAGACAGCGTCGGTGGGGTGATCGAATGCGCGATACTGGGCTGTCCTCCGGGGATCGGGGAGCCCATGTTCGGCGGCCTGGAAAACCGCATTGCCCAGGCGGTGTTCGGGATTCCCGCGGTAAAGGGGATCGAGTTCGGCGCAGGCTTCCGGGCGGCGGAAATGACCGGAAGCGTCTGCAATGATCCCTTCGTTCCCGGGCCGAACGGAGGCGTCCGGACGGAGGGAAACAACCATGGCGGCATCCTGGGGGGAATGAGCACGGGAATGCCCATCCTCTTCCGGGCGGCGGTGAAGCCCACGCCCTCCATCGCCCTGGAGCAGCGCAGCGTGGATATGCGAACGGGGGAGGCGGTATCCCTGCGGATCGCCGGGAGGCATGATCCCTGCATCGTGCCCAGAGCCGTGCCCTGTATGGAGGCGGCTGCCGCGGCAGCCCTGTATGACGCCCTGTTGGAAAGGAGATGCGCACAAAATGGATCTTGCTGAAGCCAGAACGAAGATCGACGAGATCGACCGGCAGCTGGTGGACCTGTTCTGCCGTCGGATGACGGTGAGCCGGGACGTGGCGGCCTGGAAAAAGGAAAACGGCCTGCCCCTGACCGACCCGGAGCGGGAAAGAAAGAAGCTGGTGGAGGTCACCCAGCAGGCGGGAGAGGAGTTTCGGGGCTACACAGCCGCCCTGTATTCCCAGCTCTTTGACCTGAGCAAAGCCTACCAGGCCCAGCTGAATCGGGGAAAGGCCCCTCTTTCCGCCATGATCGAGGAGGCTATGGCCAGGACCCCGGAGGTGTTCCCGGAGTTCGCTCCCGTCGCCTGTCAGGGGGTGGAGGGGGCTTATTCCCAGGAGGCCTGCGAGAAGCTCTTTACTTTGCCCAATATCCTGTACTTCAAGAATTTTGAAGGGGTCTTTACCGCCATTGAACGGGGTATGTGCCGGTACGGCGTCCTGCCCATCGAAAACAGCACGGCGGGCAGCGTGAATACGGTATACGACCTGATGATGCGCCACCGCTTCTACATCGTGCGCAGCGTGCGCCTGAAGGTGGATCACTGCCTCCTGGCCCCCGCCGGTACGGAGCTGAAGGACCTGCGGGAGATCGTCTCCCATGAACAGGCCCTGAACCAGTGCGCAGGCTTCCTCAGGAGCCTGGGGGATGTGAAGCTCACGACGTTCGAAAACACCGCCGCGGCGGCCAAATATGTCGCCCAGAGCGGCAGGAAGGATCTGGCGGCCCTTTCCTCCCGGCACTGCGCGGCTCTGTACGGTCTCAACTGTCTGCGGGAATCCGTGCAGGATCAGGGGGGCAACTTCACCCGCTTCATCTGCATCGCCCGGGAGCCGGAGATCTATCCCGGGGCGGACAAGACCAGCATCATGGCGGTCACGCCCCATAAGCCGGGATCCCTGTACAAGCTCCTGTCCCGCTTCTTCAGCCTGGGGATCAACCTGACCAAGCTGGAAAGCCGGCCGCTGCCGGAGCGGGAATTCGAATTCATGTTCTACTTCGATCTGGAGAAGCCCATCCGGGCCCTCCAGATGATCAGCCTCCTGGGGGACCTGGAAGGGCTCTGCGAGCGCTTTGAGTACCTGGGCAGCTATTCCGAAATCGTATGACGGGCCGTTATGGCCTGCTGGGGGAGCATCTGGGCCATAGCTTTTCTCCTCAGATCCACGCCGTTCTGGGCTGCCCGGATTACGGCCTGTACGAGGTGGAGCCGGAAAAGCTGGCGGAGTTTCTGGAAACCACCCCTCTCCTGGGGATGAACGTCACCATTCCCTATAAGAAGGCGGTGGTCCCCCTGTGCTCCGCCCTGTCTCCCGCTGCGAAGCGCATAGGCAGCGTAAATACCCTTCGGCGCACGCCGGAGGGCTGGTATGGGGACAATACGGATTACGCGGGCTTCCGCTATATGCTCTCCTCCCTGGGCTTCGATCCGGCGGGGGAAAAGATGGTGGTCTTCGGTACCGGCGGGGCCAGTGTCACCGCCTGCGCCGTGCTCCGGGACCTGGGGGCGGCGGAGGTGACGGCCGTTTCCCGCTCCGGTCCAGAGAATTACGGGAATCTGGATCGGCACCGGGACGCCCGGCTGGTGGTGAACGCCACCCCTGTCGGCATGTATCCGGATAACGGCAGGGCGGCGGCAAGCCTCCGGAGCTTTCCGGAATGCCGGGCGGTGCTGGATCTGATCTATAATCCGGCCCGCACCGCGCTCCTGCTGGAGGCGGAGGAGCTGGGCATACCCTGCCGGAACGGCTTGGGGATGCTGGCTGCCCAGGCCCATGGGAGCGAGGAGGTTTTTCTGGGCCGCTCGCTCCCGGAGGAGCTGATCAAGACGGCGGCGGACAGCGTGAGGCGGACCACCGAGAACCTGATCCTCATCGGCATGCCCGGCTGCGGGAAGACCCGGCTGGGGAAGCTGCTGGCCAAGGAGCTGGGCCGCCCCTTCCTGGATGCGGACGAGGTGCTGACCCGGGAGGCCGGGCGCAGCCCGGCGGAGATCATCCGGCAGGACGGAGAGGCGGCCTTCCGGGATCTGGAGACCGGGGTGCTGGCGGAGCTGGGAAAGGGCTCCGGAGCGGTCATTGCCACGGGCGGCGGCTGCGTGGTGCGGCCGGAGAACCGGAACCTCCTGCGGCAGAACGGCAGGGTCTTCTGGCTCCGGCGCGACCTGAGCAAGCTTCCGGTTACCGACCGCCCTCTGAGCCAGAGCGTCGGGCCGGAGGAGCTGTACCGGCGGAGAAAGGATCTGTACGCCGCCTTTGCGGATCACCGGGTGGAGAATAACGGCAGCCCGAAGACTGCCGTCAAGGAGATATTGGAGATATGGGAAAAAAACTGCTGATCATCAACGGACCCAATCTGAATATGCTGGGCATCCGGGAGCCGGAGCTGTACGGGAAGCAGGATTTTGCCGCCCTGTGCGCCAGCATCCGGGAGGCCTGCCAACAGGCCGGAGCGGAGGCGACCCTTTTTCAATCCAACCATGAGGGGGAGCTGGTGGAGGCCATCCAGAGGGCCTACGGCGTCTATGACGGCATCGTCATCAATCCCGCGGCGTACACCCATACCAGCGTGGCCATCCTGGACGCGCTGAAGGCCGTGGCCATCCCAGCGGTGGAGGTGCACCTCACGGACGTACAGTCCAGGGAGGAGTTCCGACGCATCTCCTATCCCGGCATGGCCTGCCTGAAAACCTTCGCGGGATACGGTTTTGATGGATACAGGCTTGCAGTAGACTTTTTAATGCGTTATCTTAAGGAAGAGGAAAAGAAAAAGGAGGAATTCGTGTGATCCCATCTGATACCCTGGGCTGGGGCATCGCCCGAAACTGCATACGCGAGGTATACGAATACGGCCTTCGCCTGAAGGCGGAGATCGGGGAGGAGAAGGTTTTTGATTTCAGTCTGGGCAATCCCAGCGTTCCCGCGCCTCCTCAGGTAAAGGAAGCCATCCTGAAAGCCCTGGAGGATCCCACCCTCCATGACTATACCGTGGCCCCCGGCCGTCCCAGTCTGCGGAAGGCCATTTCCGACCAGCTGAACGCCCGGTGCGGAGTGAATACGGAATATACGGATATTTATGTCACTTGCGGCGCTTCCGCCGCCGTCACCTCCTCCATTCGGGCCCTGACCCGCATAGGAGAAGAGGTGGTCGCTTTGGCCCCTCATTACCCGGAGTATCCGGTATTTACCCGTACGGCGGGGGGGAAGTTCGTGGTCTGCTCCCTTCGCCGGGAAGATCTGCAGCTGGACGAAGCCGCCCTGGAGGCGGTGCTGACGGAGAAAACCGCCGTGGTTCTGGTGAACTCACCCAATAACCCGGCCGGCAGTGTGCTGACGGAGGACAGCCTGAAGAGACTGGCGGACGTTCTGCATAAGGCGCAGGAGAAATTCGGCCACCCCATCTATATCGTCAGCGACGAGCCCTATCGGGAACTGGAATACGACGGCAAGCAGGTGCCTAGTCCCATCAGCTTCTATGAAAACACCGTAGTCTGCTACTCTTACAGTAAATCTCTGTCCCTCCCTGGGGAACGGATCGGCTACTGCGCCGTGAGCGACCGGGCGGCGGATCGGGAAAAGGTCTTCGCCTCCGTGGCCGGCGCAGCACGGTCCTACGGGTACGTCAATCCCCCCAGCCTCATGCAGCGGGTTATTGAAGCCTGCGTGGATCTCAAGCCGGATATCAGCACCTATAAGGAAAACCGGGATATTCTCTGCGGCATACTGGATGAAGTGAAGTTGCCCTATATCCATCCCGACGGAGCGTTCTATCTCTTTATCCGCTGCCCGATCCCGGATGCCAAGGAGTTCTGCGAGCATGCCCGGAAATACGGCCTGCTCCTGGTGCCCTCCAATGATTTCGGCATCACCGGCTATGCCCGGGCGGCCTATTGCGTAAAGGGGGAGATGATCCGCCGGTCTCTTCCCGCTTTCCGGTCCCTGGCACAGGAATACGGCCTCTGCTGAAGGACAGAATCCGACCCCGCTTCGGTTGTGATCCGAGGCGGGGTCGCTTTTTGCCATGGCGTCTGTTCAGTCGATCCGAAACACCCGTTTTTCCAGGGCAGGGACCCGTAGGGTGAAGCGGCCGGGCTGGGCCTGGGGCAGGGATTCGGCATAGATCTCCATGCGGCTGTCGATCCGGTCGATGGCGGAGAGCAGCTCCGCTTCCGCGCACTTGGGAAGGACCGCCGCGCCGAATTCCGGGTCCCCGTGGTGGGAGAGGATCATGTGGGCCAGAAGAGTCAGCTTTTCCTCCGGCAGGCCCAGCTCTCTGCCCGCGGCTTCCACCTCACGGGCGCCCATATAGATATGGCCCAGCAGATCTCCGGGCACGCTGTATTCCGTCACCAGTCCCAGGGGGGAGAGACGGAATTCCCAGAGCTTGCCCAGATCATGGAGCAGGGTGCCCGCCAGGAGCAAGTCACGGTGGATCACCTCAGCGTAGAGCCCGGCCATGAAGTCCGCCAGGCGGAGCATATTCAGAGTGTGCATCAGCAAACCGTACAGAAAGGCGTGATGCATGCTTTTGGCGGCGGGGAGGCGGGTGAAGGCTCCCTCATACCGCTCCGTCAGGGCGAGGCACAGGCGACGGTAATCCTCATCCGTCAGGGATCGGATCACCTGCCGGATCTCGTCCATGGCCGCTGCCGGGTCGATAGGTGCGGCGGGAACCAGCGCGGCGGGGTCATAGTCATCCTGGTCTCCGGCAAAGCGCATGCGTTGGATGATGAATTGCAGGTTGCCGTTGAATTCCGTCACCTCGCCCCGGATCAGGGCGGCCTTGCCGCTGTCCTCCGGTCCCGATGGGCCGGAGTAGTTCCAGAGCTTCGCGTCCACGGAGCCGGTAGCGTCGGAGACGGTGCAGCTGAGGTAGGGCTTTCCTGCGGCGCTCTTTTTGAGCTGGATGTTCCCCAGGGCGTAGTACCCTTCCACCTGATCCCCGATATGCAGATCCGATACCGCTTTGTTGTATTCCATCGTCCGCCTCCTGTGATGATGAGCTGCGCATCATTTCAGCAATCTGCGCAGGGCCTTTTCCTCCGCCCGGGGAAAATGCTCCCGCAGATGCAGGAAGATCCGCTCCCGGGACTCCTCCGGGTCCTCCTCGTAGGCAGAGGTCACCAGCGCCTCTCCCCATCGGGCCTCCGGGGTGCATAGCACCGCGATATGCCAGCCGTAGGGTTGGCCTTTCTTATTCAGCCGGGAGCGGAAATCCCGGATCACCAGATAGGTCTGCATCTGCAGCCCGGTAAGGGCGGCTTCGAAGCCGTGCTCGCCCTCGCTTCCGAAGCCGGCGAGACGGCGGATCTCATTGGAAAACCGCTCCTCTTTGCCGGGGAACAAATCCATGATCCGCTTCATTTTGGCTTTGGCCTTGCCCTCCTCCCAGAGGGCATCGAAATCATACCCATCCCGCCGCAGGTTGGCAAAGCGGGGGAACCAATCCAGGGAGACGAAGCCCGCTCTGCCGCCGAAGAACTTGCCGTAGGCGACCTTGCCCCGGCGGGCGAGCTGTTCCCGCCAGCTCCAGGGGTCCCGTTCCTCCCGGTCCGTCCACCAGTCTGCGGGATCCGTATGTTCCTCCACGGAGAAGCCCTTGACTTCGTTTTCGAACAGGGGAAGGAAGCCCAGCTCCTCCACCCGCGCCTCCAGCTCCTCCGGGGTCCGGAGCTGACCCGGTCCCGTGCGGCCATGGAGGATCCATTCGCCGTTTTCCTTACCCATGGCTCAGCCTACGGGGACGATGGGCGTTGCGCCCATGTATCGGCGGAAAGAAAAGGCGGTATCCTCCTCCGCGAAGCCGGGAAGGAGCAAACCCAGGCTTCCGGCGCCGCCGATCTGGTACAGGGAAAGGATCTGCTCTCCCGGCAGCTGGACCAGGGAGAAAGCATAGTCGCCGATCCGATCCGTATCCCGGTCATCGGAGCCGCCGATCCATTCGCTCCAGCTCTCGGAGCCGGCGGTATAGCGGACCGCGTCCGGCGCCTCGTCCTCCCGGGCGTTCAGCCGGAAAAAATCGCCCTGCAGGCTGTACCAGGTATCCGGGAGAACGATATCCGCCCTCCCATCCTTATAGATCTGCAGGCAGGCCAGGATATCCTGGTCAGTGCCGTCTGTCAGGAGCCAGGGGCTGCCGCTGAGTACGTTCATCAGTTCATCTTCGTTCAGGGGGGTGCAGCCCCGGCCCTCACCGTCCAGGTCGTGACCCGTGACATATCGCGGCGTGTCCAGCTCCATGGCGGAGTTCCAGTTATCTTGCCCGAACCAGTATTCTCCCCAGGAATAATCCTTGGTAAGCTCCAGCCGCAGCCGGGGATACCAGGCCAGATTGACCTCCAGGGCAACGGATTCATTCGCATTCAGCGTGCCGGTGAACAGCACTTGATCCGGGAGCTTTGCTCCGATGAGCGCCTCCATGGCTGCCGCATGCGCCCCGGACATGGACGCCCGTTGGAAACTGTACTGCAAACCGTCCTTCCCAGAGGTGACCACCGCCCAGACCCAGTCGGGCTCGTCGGAATCCAGATGCTCCGTGGGGATGCAGGCGGAGACTCCGAAGACCGCCTCCGCCTCCTCCCGGGTCTCATAGAAGCGGATCATGGCCAGCTCCACCGGGGCGATCTCACCGGCCCGGGAAACGGAGTGAAACAGCCAGCCGATGCCGTCTGACTGATCGGCCCAGAGCAGCCAGGCTCTGTAAACCTGTTCTTCGTCCTCCGGCAGGGTATAGTAGACGGTCAGTCGTCCGCCGATCCTGTACATGCTCCGGATCTGGATCGGTTCCGAAGCGGAAGGATCCCGGTAGCCCATGAAATGCTCCTCGTCCGGCTCAAACCACCAGAGGAGCGGGTTCTGGGCCTCCCGGTAATCCGTATTCGTCTTTTTGTCAGCCAGCTCCGTCAGATCGGCCTTCCGGATGACCATGAGCTCGCCCTCCGGCTCCTCCCGGTATTGCTTCCGCCAGGCGGTCAGCTCCTCCTCCGTGGGCTCCCGGGAGACACCTGCGCCCCCGGCGCAGACGGCTGCCCAGTCGATCTCCTGGGGATAGGCGTAGCAGGTGCGGAAGAAGCCCCAGTCCCCGGGGGTGATCCGGGCGGCGATCTCCGCCGTCTCCTCCGCGTCCAGGGGACGGCCGTCCTCCTGGGGCTGGACCCGGTTGAACCAGAGGGTGCTCCCGCCGGGGGTGCCGTCCGGATTTTCCCAGGTGCAGCTCACTTCCATATCCCATTCGTTCATGGCGGTGACGGCGAAGCGCCGGAGGCCTTCTGCATTCCCTTCCCGGAAGAAGAGTACCCCTGTCTCGTCCTGCATCACGGCCATACCATCGCAGACGGACCACAGCCCGCCGCCTGTACGCTCGTAGAAATCAACCCCGGCGTCGTCATAATAGAATTGCAGCCATTCTTCGACGCCATTTTCCCAGGCTTCCTCGTAGCTGCCCTCCGCCTCATAGGCGTACAGACACCAGAGAGAGTTCGCCAGTTCATCGGGCAGGAGGTCAAGCCGCACCGGCTCCGGCGTGGGCTCCGGTGTGGGTTCGGGGGTCGGCTCCGGGGTCGGCTTCGGGGTGGGGTTCGGAGTCGGCGTCGCCGCGGGAGCCGCCGTTTCCGGCGGGACAGAAGGCTGGATTGCCTGGGTGGGGATAGGCGTGACCGTGCCGCAGCCGGCCAGAAGACCCAGGAGCAGCAGTATAGCGATCAGCCTCATCGCGCTGTTGTGCTTCATTACCGTGCCCTCCTTTCGAGTTGGATGGGTGGAAAGGCTTTGGGTCCATTATAATGCATAGGGACCGAAGATTCAATGTCTTTGCGCCGGGCCGCCTGCGCCTATCCGCCCCGGAGAAGTCTGCGTATATGATTTGAAATTCTCCGTAAGCGGTGCTATAATACAAACTTAATATGAGGCGAATCAAGATACACACAAGAGGTGAACGCTATGGGAATGCCAACATTGGAAAAGCAGATCAAAGATTTTGTCCTCACCGAATGTCACCAGGAAAAGGTGGGCATCGCCAGCATCGAGCGCTTCAATTCCGCGCCCAAGGGGATGCATCCCACGGATTTCCTGCCCGGGTGCCAGTCGGTGATCATGTTCTGCACTCGTCTGCCGGATGGAGCCGTCAACGCCGCGCTCCGGGCCTATGAGGACCGGAAGTTCAATGTACACGGGCAGTATGGCATGTTCGGGTACGTAGGCTCCCCCAACTATAACCTGCTCTGGGCAGCTTACCGGCTGGCCCGGTATTTGGAGCAGAATACCGGGGAGATCGCCATGCCCATGACCGCTGGCCCCACCCATGGCTCCGGAATGCTCAGCATGCGCCACTGCGCCGTGGCCGCCGGTCTGGGTCAGTTCGGCTGGCACAGCATCGTCCTCACCCCGGAATTCGGGCCCCGGAACCGGTTCGGCGGGGTGCTGACCACCCTGAAGCTCACTCCGGACCCCATGATGGGGGGCAAGCGCCTCTGCGACTATGAGAAATGCCATATCTGCGAGAAGGTCTGTCCCACCGGCGCTATCCCGGCCTATAAGCCGGGACAGGAGCGGGTGGTGGATTTCGGCGAAGGCCAGATCGAAAAATACTCCGGCCTGAACTGGACCAAGTGCAAGATCGCCTGCGAGGGCTGCTACGCGGACTTCAATTTCAACGGGGATTACAACCTGATGGATCCCATCATGGAGAACCCCATCGACGAGGAGTTCTCTCCGGCCCAGCGCTTCCGGGTGAAGAAGGAGAATATCTACCACCACTTCATCCAACACCAGACCTCCTGGAAATGCGGCAACTGCCTCCAGTACTGTCCCGTGGGCAACTGGAAGGAGCGTTTTCATGATACGAAAGTCTCCAACGTGGATATCAATCAGTATATCGACGACTGCCCGGATGTGGACGTGGATACTTACAACTGGGAGGAGGCGCGGAAATGACCAGAACGGAAGCGGTCAAAAACCGCATCTTCACCGGTTCGGATATGGACTATGTGGGCATTTGCCCCGCCGCAGCGCTGGAGGATGAACCCCGGGGCCGCCGTCCCTCTGACCTGCTCCCCAATGCGAAAAGCATCATCGTCTATGGGCGGCGGCTGATCTCCGGCTCCATCCAGACCAAGTTCCGCCAGTTCGAAAACGGTGTGATGAACGTCTCGGGCTCCTATTCCGCCCATTCCTTCGTCCTCAGCGTGAACCACCTGTGCATGAAGGAGACCTACGATATTGCCCAGTGGATGGAAAACACATACGGCTGCTTCGCCATGCCTCTGACCAACAACGTGCTCCAGGCGGTACAGCCGGAGGGGAACTACGTCCCCTATTTTGCGGATCCCCTGAAGTCCGGCCTGCCCATCGATCTGTACAAGGCCGCCTACTGGGCGGGGATCGGGGAGATGGGCTGGAACCACCGGATCATCACCCCGGATAACGGGCCCCGGATCTATCTCTGCGCCATCGTCACCAGCCTGGAATTCGAGGAGTACGACAAGCCCTATGCCGGCGAAAAGCTCTGCGACCCGGAAAAATGCGGCGCCGTCTGCGTTCAGGTCTGCCCCGTCCATGCTTTGGAGTCGGAGGGGATCCAGTGGAAGACCGGGGAAGCGAAGGTCAGGGTGGGGAAGCTGGATGTAAACGGCTGCGCCGCCGCCTGCTTCGGATTCAAGCGGGAGCTGAACCGCTTTGCCTCCAATGTGATCGAAAGCGAGCATCCCAGCGATGAGGAGCTGGCTTCCGCCCTGGAAAAGCAGTTTGAAAGCCCCGGCTTCCAGACCCTGGATCATCTGCCCATGTACCACTGCGACCGCTGCCTCGTATACTGTCCGGTGGGCAACTGGGCGGAGAAATTCCGGAAGACCGGATTATCCAATAAGTGAGGGCAGGGAAGATGAAAAAAAGGATCGTGTTATTGTCCACCGCCCTGCCGGAGGGGTATCTGCCCTATCGGGGGGAATACGTGTATAAGGTCAAGGCCTTCCGGGAAGGGGCCAGGGGCCTGGGCCCCGGCTTCCCCCAGCCGGAATTCCTGGAGCTGGAGCTGGAGGGCGTCGGCGGCATCGACGGCAAGCTGGAGCGGGTGATCCCCGTCAGCACGGCCAATCCCCTGGACTGCCGCATCCATAAATACTATCTGCTGGAGCACAATGTCTGGATCAAGAATCTGGGCGACGGCCGGTATGTGTCCGACTGGACCTCCGCCGAGTCCTGGGCCCTGGCGGTGCAGCAGACCCTGGACGAGGACGGGAACGTGACGGCTGAGCGGGAGCTGGGCTTCAGCATCATCCACAGCGACCGCCGCGCCGGGATCGTGCTTTGAGGAGGGAGGAACGGAATATGGATAAACAGATCGTCACCCGGAAAATCAAGAACTTCCTCATTGCGGAACGGGGCATGGATCTGGTGGGCGTCTGTCCCGCCTCCGCCCTGGATGCGGAGCCGGAGGGTTACCGGCCCACGGATATCCTCTACTGCTGCAAGAGCGTCATCGTCTTCGGCCGCCGCCTGCTGAACGGCGCCGTACAGGCCCAGTTCCGGCGGCTGGAGGACGGCATGGCCTTTGCCGAGTCCATCTACTCCACCTACGGCCTGGAGCTGGTGCCCAACTGGACCATGGCCCTGTCTACCTTCTACCTGGCGGATTATCTGGAGAATACCTTCGGCGCGGCTACCCAGCCCATGGGCTGCGGGCCGGAGCAGGGCACCCTGCCGAAAAACACGCCTCTGCCCATGTTTGCCGGGCCGAATAAGGACGGTCTCATCATGAATATCTCCCATGCGGCCATCGCCGCGGGACTGGCTCAGCCGGGCTGGAACAACTTTCCCATCACGAAGCAGTATGGGCCCCGGGTGCAGTTCGGCTGCCTTCTGACCGACCTGGAGCTGGAATACGATTCTCCGGATGACGGCCCCCGGCTCTGCGACCCGGAGAAATGCCATGTCTGCAGCGACCTCTGCCCCATGCACGCCCTGCCGGACAAGGCCAGCGGAGAGAGCAGCGTCTGGAGCATCGGCGGCCGGGAGTACCGGGTCGGAAAACACAAGGTGAACGCCTGTACCGTTGCCGCTCTGGGCATGCGCAATGAGTTCGCGGGGATCCGCAAGCGGGGCGACCTGGTGGAGAGCGCGGATCCGACGGACGAGGAGATCGCGGACGCCATGAAGAGATACGAGATATCCAACTGCAACCTGGACCACTACCCCAAGTGCTACTGCAACCGCTGCCAGATCTACTGCCCCGTGGGGAACTGGCAGGGCACCTTCGGGGATACCGGCCTTTCCAGGCAGAAGGGATAAGGGAACAAAAGAACCGCAGGCGGTGAGGATTTCGTCCTCACCGCCTGATGATTTTTTCCTCCGTCTGCTTCAGCATCCTGATGCGTTCCGCCGTAAAAGCCTCCACCTGCTTCCAGAGGGAATGGAGCTGGGTCTTATGGGTGCAGAGCTTTTCCCTGCAGTTTGCGCAGTGCAGATAGGCGTTGGTGCGCTCGGAGAACCACTCCGGATGCCGGTAAAAGGTGATCTCCCACCGCAGAAGAAGGATCAGGGAGAGGGCGATCAGGCTCCAGCTGTAAGCGGCCTTCACGAAGAAGAGGGGGGTGAACATCATGGCGTAATCCCAGTTGTAGATCCGGCAGGCGCTGCAGCATTTGTTTTTCAGGAACCAGGTCTGGAAAGGGCAGAAGAACAGGATGCAGATCATATCGCAGACCGCGTAGGCACAGCTGATGAGGATCATGATGCCGTCGTCAAAAACGCCGGTCATATGGAGCACGCCGAAAATGCCGTTGAAGCAGATCCAGAGCAGGGCGACCAGCACCGTGCCGTGATTATCCTGCACATCGATCTCCGTCTGCCCGGTTTTGATATAATTCCGGGCAAACTGCTTCTGGCAGCCGGGGCTTTCCAGCTTCGAAGGGAAAAACCGAAGGACCATTTCCGCCACATATACGACCCAGATCACGGCAAGCACGGCGGGAAGCTTGTCCAGATGAACCGTGATGCGCTCATCATTGGTGAAGCGATAGGCGATATAGAAGGCGGCCGCAGCCAGAAAGAGAAGGGAGCGATACGCCAACCGGATATAATGGAAGGTGCTGATGGCGGTGAGTCGGATCTTTCGCTTTTTCAAAGGATGGCTCCTTTCCGGGGTAAAAGGTCTGCGGAAAACGCTGGAAACTGGTCACGCCCTTTGGAAATCCAAGTCAGATACGGCCCATTATAGCGAGAAAGTATGAACAAATCTACGCACGATTACAAAAAAGAACAGAAAAAGCCTGCTCTTTCCCCGGAGCGAAAAAGAAAAGTCCCTGAGATCAAAGAGATCTCAGGGATAAGCTTTGTCAGGGCAGATCAAACAGGGAACCGCCCGGTATGCAGCGTCTCATGCGGTTCAGGCCGCCGGCTGCATAGCTGCGTCCTGACCAAGACGGGTCACGCCTTCGCCGTAGATCGTGAGCCAATCGTTCTTCATGGAGATAGGGATCCAGTCAAACTCCTCGCAGAGCGCAAACATCTTGTCTGCTTTGGTCTGATTCCCGTTCTCCCGCACCGTATCGTCGCAGCAGAGCATGAAGGCAAGGCTTTTGTATGGGTTGCCGCTGGTCACGTATTCCGCCATGCTGCTGTCCCCGGTGCTGTTGCCAAAGGAAAGAACCGGCTGCTGGCCTATTTCCTGCATGATGACGGAGACCTTGTTCATTTTCAGATTCTTGATGAGGAAGTCCCCGCCGAGAATCAGTTCATCGCCCTCGGCGAAAACGTAGTTCAGCCCATCCGCATCACCCTGATTGCTGGATACGATGGTTTCGTCTGAACCGATGATCTGCCGGTTTGGGATATTCAGCGGGGAGTTGTCTGCGATGCCGCGGACGATGAGACGGTCGGTGCCGCTGATGATATAGACGGTGAAGCCGTTGGCCTGCAGATAGTCGACCACCTGCAGCATGGGCAGATACCAGCCGTCCCCTCGGTTCATTCCGGTATAGCCGGGCATGGGCTGCTTTTTGAAGTCCTGGATATAGGCGTTGAACTCCGCGACCGTCATCCCGGCAAAGGCGGAAGCGACAGCCCGGCCGTGATCCACCTCGAGGCCGGAGAAGGATTTGCCGGTCTCATTCTGCTCTGCGATCTTTTCGGCGACCTCCCGCTCAAAATCCGTAGCCAGATCCTT
The DNA here is from genome assembly GCA_017545325.1 of Oscillospiraceae bacterium. The sequence goes on from JAFWOX010000003.1 coordinate 19,110, forward strand.
ATAGTCAGGATCCTCCAATACGCGGTATTTGAGCAGCATATAGTCGAAGTAATTGGGATCTGTTTCGCAGAACAGGGTGCCGTCCAAATCAAAGACGGCTATGCGGTCCTCCCGGGGGATATAGTCCGGGCTGTTCTCGTTCGTGATCGTCTCAAGGTAGGCGGCGAGGGCCTCGGCGGCTTCAGATCCCGTTGTCCACAGGGATAGTGGGGAGGATTTCTCCGGCGCGGTGCAAAAGCGCTGAAGGAGGACCGCCGCCTGTGCCCGGGTAAGCTTTTCCCGGGGGCTCAGCTTCCCGCTGCCGGCGCCCCGGAGGATGCCTGCGCTCACCGCCCACTGTATGGCCGGGGCATAACCGTCTGTGATTTCGGCGGCGTCATCATAGCTGAGCATGTCGATGTCCTCGCCCGCGCTGACATCCATGCCGAGGTACTGCGCGGTATTCCGGAGCAGGAATACCGCCTCCTCCCGGGCAAGAGCGCCGTTTGGTGAGAACAAGCTGCCTGTCCTGTCTGCGATCCTCTCCGAAGCTGCCCAGCGAACGGCTTCGGCATACCAGGTCTCGCCTGTCACATCAGAATAGGGAATGATCCCGTTCACGACGGGTTGACCGCACAGCCGCCACAGCACAGTGACGAACTGTGCCCGGGTCAGGGGCAGATCGGGACGGAAGGCCGAAGAGCCGGTTCCCTCCATGAGGCCCTGGGCATGTGCATATCTGACTCCATCCGTATACCAGGCGTCCGCCGGAACATCCTTGAAGGGAAGACCCGTGCGCCATGCATCGGCACGTACTTTCACATTCTCCTTGAGATTCGTGAAGAAGAACAGGTAGTCGTAGATATGATACGAGCCCTCCGGGAAAATGTCGATCCCCGCGGGATAGTCTGCCGGACTGACATCTGTGACCACCAGTTCGCCCCGAGAGCCGAGATAGGCGCCGCACAGGGCGGGGATCGGCTCCGCTCCGACGGACATCACTGCCCCAAGATTCTGCGCTTTGTCTGCCGCCGTACCGTCCGTTTTCCAGTTCAGCGGGTTGATGGACAGCGCCTTTGCGCCTGCCGGGATCACCAGCGTATCCGACAGTGTTCCGTCCTCGCAGTCGAAGGAGATCACCGTGCCGGTATCCGTTTCGCCCTTTGCGGGAATGATCTGGGGATAGGCTGCCGTTATCTCTTCCGTGACAGACCAGCCGATGGCATAGACAGCGACCAGCCCTTCCTGAAGGCTTTTCGCCCCCTCGCCGTCGCCGCCGTAATATTCCTTCATCAGCTCCAGGCACATCTGCGCTCCCTGAGAGAAGCCTGCCAGGATGATCCCCCGGCCCCCGTTTTCCCGATCCAGATACCGGCGGAAGGCAGCAGAAATATCCCCATAGGCGATCTTTTGCGCTTCGGCCTGTTCCTCGGGCGAGAGCTTATAGGCGTTCATGGACATCTGCCTGTAGTAGGGGGAGTACAGCCTGCCCGCTTCCGCATAGATGCCTTTTTCCATGTCCAGCGCGTTCAAAAACCGGCCCTTCAGCTTGTCATTCAGATCGAAAGAATTCCTCTCGCTTCGGGTATCCACAGTGGGGCAGATCAGGAAAACATCGATCCCCGTGTCTTTGCCCAAGGAAAAGTAGGCCCAGTTGACCGGATCGCCATAATCCAGCGGCGTAACTTCGCTGTGCCCTGAGCGGTCCTTCTGCGCCGCATAGCTGTATCCTGCCTTTTGCTCAGCTTCGGCTGCCGACACCCTGCCCGGAAGCATCCCGAGGCTCAGCGTAAGAATCAGCATAAGGGAGAGCAGTTGTGCGCGAATCCCTTTTCCTCTCATTTATATCCCCTCTAATCCATCGTTTTCAAAGCGTTGACCCCGCGTTGGCTATTCCTCCGAAAAATCCGTATCCAGCGCCGCCTGGAGGGTATAGCCGGGGAACGCCCGCTGGACGTCTTGCGTTACTTCGTTGAAAACGGCTCTGCGGTCCTTGGCGTCGAAGCTGACCACAACGTCGAAACGAAGGGCCTTTTCCTCCTTCATCAGGTAAAACCCATGGAGCTGCGTGACATACGGGTGGGAGAAGGCGATTTCCCGCACCTTCTTCTGCGCCTCCATCACTTCCTCATCCGTGGTGTTCATGGAGTATACGCCGATTGCGGTGAGAATGACCCGGTGCTCCCTGTAGACCTTCGTCTGGATGCTCCGGATCAGCAGATCCAGTTCATTGGCCGAATATGTATCCGGCACCTCGATATGGACGGAGCCGTTCCAGGTGTCCGGTCCATAGTTATTCAGCACAAGATCGTACGCTCCCAGTACGTCGGGAAAAGCGGTCACCGTCTGCTTGATGGCCTTGGCCAGCTCCATGTCGTTGCGTTCGCCCAGGATCTGGGAGATCGTGTCCCGCAGCATTTCGAGTCCGGATTTGATGATGACCAGAGAGATGATCGCGCCGAGCCATGCTTCCAGGGAAATATGGAAGATCAGAAAGATCGCCGCCGCGACGAGGGTGGATGCGGAGATGATGGAATCCAGGGTCGCGTCCTCGCCGGAATTGACCAGAGAATCAGAATTGACCTTCATGCCGACGCTTTTCACATACCGGCCCAGGAGGATCTTCACCACCACCGCGACCCCGACGATGATGAGCGAGACGGCGGTATATTCCGGCGTTTCCGGATGAATGATCTGCTTGATGGATTCCACCAGAGAGGTTATGCCCGCGTAGAGCACAAGGACGGAGATGATCATCGCGCTGAGGTATTCGATCCGTCCATAGCCGAAGGGGTGCTTTTTGTCCGGCTCCCGACCCGCCAGCTTTGTCCCGACGATGGTGATGACGGAGCTTCCGGCGTCTGAGATGTTGTTGACCGCATCCAGCACGATGGCGATGGAGTGCGTCGCAAGACCGATCACGGCCTTGAAGGCTGCAAGGAAGACGTTGGCAATGATGCCAATGATGCTTGTCCTGACGATGGCTTTCTCCCGCGAGGCCTCTTTGGCGGCGCTTGACGCCATTTCCTGCCTTTTGTCCATGAAACCACTCCTTATGCTTGCTGCGTTTCTTTTCTTTCGGGCATTCCTGCCGTCCGGGAGAGTCGCATGTGCTTTCTTCCCCCTCGGGAGGGGTATCTGCCAATCCGCAGACGAGCAGACCCGTTTCCCGCTGCGTCCGGCCCGCTTCACCCTATATCCTATATCATAGCTGCATAACCTGCTGTTGTCAAAGCGCAAATCTCCGGCGAAAGCAGAAAAAACCTATTGACAAGGACAGAAATATTTGATAAAACATAATTGCATAAAATAAATCTGAGGAAAAAGACGATGGATTACGATTATCATGAGGCAATGAAGCTGGAGAATCAGCTCTGTTTCCCGCTGTACGCCGCAGCGAGGAAGGTCACGGGGCTCTATACCCCCTACCTGAAGGCCCTTGACCTGACCTATACGCAGTATATCGTGCTGCTGGTCCTTTGGGAGCGGCATGAGATCACTGTGGGGGAGCTGTGCTCTCGCCTCCGGCTGGACAGCGGGACCATCTCTCCGCTGCTCAAGAAGCTGGAAGCCGCAGGATATGTTCTCCGGAGCCGCACGAAGGAAGACGAGCGCGTGGTGGAGATCCGGCTGACGGAATCCGGCCGCGCCCTGCAGGAAGCCGCGAAGGATATTCCCCTGATGGTGGGGAGCTGCGTCATGCTGCCGCCGGAAAAGGCGGGGGCCCTGTATGCGCTGCTCTATGAGCTTTTGGGGGATGGAAACGAAGAATAGAGAGGGAGGCAATCGACGATGAACAAACGCAGGGAAGAAGAGATCGTTCAGGCATTCCACCTGATGTGGGACAGTTATCCGGAGCAGGTGCGCCTGATCGACAGGCATTTTCGCGTGGTGGCGGGCAATCCCGCTTATACCGGAGCGGGCGGGCAGGTGGAAGTGCAGTGCAACGTAGGGCCGGCGGAAATGCACAAAGGCTGCCAGGCCATGACCGCACTGAAATCCGGCGAGACGAAATCCATCCGCGCTCAGGCGGGGGATGCGGTGTTTGAGTCTTTCTGGATCCCGGTGGCGGGGGAAGAGGATTACTACGTCCATTTTACCAACGGGCTCAACGAGGCCATCCGCAGAATGAAGGAGCAGGCGGGTGAGCGGAAGGAACAGCTTTAAGTCAGGAGGCAGGGAATGAAGGCTGCGGTCAGATACTATACGAAAACGGGAAACACAAAACGCCTGGCGGAGGCCATCGGGAAGGCACTGGGCGTGGAAGCGCTGCCCCTGAGCGCTCCTGTGGATGAGCCGGTGGACATCCTCTTTTTGGGCAATTCCTATTATGCCTTCAGCATTGATCCGGAGGTCAGGGACTATATCCGCGCCCTGGATAAGGACAAGGTCGGGCGGATCGTCAATTTCGGCTCTGCGGCCATGCTGAATTCCACCTGGAAGAAGGTCAAGGCTGAGGCGGATAAGGCCGGCATTCCGATGGACGAGCGGGAGTTCCACTGCCGGGGCGAATTTAAGGGACTCCATAAGGGCAGACCGAATGCCATGGATCTGGAGGCGGCGGCCGCCTTTGCCAGGTCTGTGATCGAATAAGAAGGAGGAAAACAAGCATGAAAACCATCTATGATTTTACCGTGAAGGACAGAAACGGCGCCGAAGTCAGCCTCTCCCAGTATCGGGGGAAGGTCCTGCTCATCGTCAACACAGCCACCGGCTGCGGATTCACGCCGCATTACGAGCCGCTTGAAGCCATGTACAAAGAGATGAAGGAGCAGGGGCTGGAGATCCTCGACTTTCCCTGCAATCAATTCGCCAACCAGGCGCCGGGCAGCGACGAGGAGATCCACGAATTCTGCACGGTGAAATTCGGCACAGAGTTTCCGCAGTTCGCCAAGATCGACGTCAACGGCGAGACGGCCGATCCGCTGTTTGCGTTTCTGGCTGCGGAAAAGCCCTTTGAAGGCTTTGGCAAAGGTCTGAAGTACGCGGCGCTGAAGAAGTTCTCGGACATGAACAACAAGGCCTTTGGGGACAAAGCCTATATCAAATGGAATTTCACGAAGTTCCTGGTTGACCGGGAGGGCAAGGTGGTCGCGCGGTTTGAGCCCACCGTTGACATGGAGGAAGTCAAGGCTTGCGTGAAGGCGCTGCTGTAAGAGCGGCCGGCGGATGGGGTACAGATGAAATACGGAGAATCCCTCTTTGATATCCTGTATCTGCTGTTTGCGCTCATCAGCGGATGCTGGATCCTGGCCAAAGCGAAGGATAAAACGGAGAAGCTCATGGGGATCGCGGCTTTGGTCCTGGGCTGCGGAGACGCCTTTCATCTCGTTCCCCGTGTGCTGAATTACTTTGCGGAAGGCGACTTTACCGCCGCGCTGGGCTTCGGAAAACTGATCACATCCATCACCATGACGGTTTTCTATCTCCTGCTCTATTTCATCTGGCTGGGACATTACCGGATGGAGAAGAAGCGGGCAGGAGCAGCCCTCCTGTGGCTGCTTCTGCTGGTACGCGTTATCCTGTGCCTGTTTCCGCAAAATGGATGGGCGGCGAACAGCGGAGATATGACCTGGGGAATCATCAGGAACATTCCCTTTGTCCTGCTTGGGGCAGCGGTCTGCCGCCTGTATTTCCGAAAGAGAAAGGAAGACCGGGTTTTTGCGCCGGTGTGGCTGTATATCCTGCTCTCTTTTCTGTTTTATATCCCGGTTGCGGCAGGGGCATCAGCTTTACCCATGCTCGGTATGCTGATGCTGCCGAAAACCATATGCTATATTCTGATGATCATTGCTTTCCTGCGCTCAGTATCAAAGAACAAGGGAAATGCACAAGAACAATGACAAGGAGGAGCCCGCATGGAAATCAAAGCGGTTAAATTCCGCAGGGACGGCTTTTATTCCCAGCCATTCGTTTTCGGCGGCGAGGACGGGGCGGATAAATTCGACAGCTCCGTGCGTTATCGCGGCAGCCTGCAGAACTATCTGATCGATACCGGGAAAGAGGTCATCCTGGTGGACACCGGCATCCCGGCCGGAACGCCCGAGGAATCCCCGGATGAGAACAGTCCCATCTTTACCGGCAAGGATATCTGCAGCTATATGGAGGCATTTGCCGCGCTGGGGTATCGCCCGGAGCAGGTGACAAAGATCCTGCTGACCCACAAGCACAGCGACCATTCCGGGGAGCTGAGGTCCTTCCCCAATGCGCAGATCTATGTGAATGCGGAGGAAATGGGCGCGGAGGAGCTGAAGGGCATTCCGAATCTCGTGCCTGTGCGCTTTACGGACGGGGCCTATGAGCACTTCCCGGAGAGCCAGCGGATCGCCGACGGGATCATCTTCCTGAAGGCCAAGGGGCATACGAACGGCAACAGCATCGTCGTTGTCGAGGAGGGCGGCCTTTACTATATGCTCCATGGGGATATCACCTATGTGGATGAGGCCCTCTATGAAAACAAGCTCTCCATCGTGTTCGACGATCCGGCTGCCGCCCGGGAAACGCTGGATCGGGTGCGGGAGTTCGTGCGCAGCCACCCCACGGTCTACTGCGGGACCCATACGCCTCAGGGCTATGAGAATCTGGAGGCCAAGCGGGTGATGGATCTGGATCATCCGGTGCCCACGGTTTTGGCCCGGGTCGATTTCTCCGAAAAGGAGGCCAGCGGCAAATATGTCTGCTCCGTCTGCGGCTATGTCTATGATCCCGCCGAGCATGACGGCGTCCCCTTCGAAGACCTGCCGGAGGACTGGAAGTGCCCCCGCTGCAAGCAGGGCAAGGAAAAGTTCAACCGGGCATGACGCCCGATCAACAGAAAAAATCTGATTGGAAAGGAACGAAGACAATGCTGACCAAACGGGAAAACCTGATTGAAACTCTGAAGGGCGAAAAGGGAAATCCGGATCGCTTCGTCAACCAGTATGAGCCCTTCTCCATCCTCTATGCCACCCCGGTCACCGCCCAGAGCCCCATGCCCACCTATGGGGGAGAACCCAAAAAGGACGCCTGGGGCGTGACCAAGTCCTGGCCCATCGGCACTCCCGGCGCTTTCCCCATCCATGATGAGGAGCATCTGGTGCTGAAGGACATGGAAAACTGGCGCAGCCAGGTAAAGGCCCCGCGGCTGGAGTTTTCCGAGGAGGAGTGGCTGCCCTACATCAAAATGGCGGAGAAGGTGGACCGGAAGGAGACCTTTGCCACCCTGTTTTACGCCCCTGGCCTCTTCGAGCAGTGCCACTATCTTATGAACATGCAGAACTGCATGATCTCCTTTTACGAGTACCCGGATGAGATGCATGAGCTTATCGACTACATCACCGAGTTTGAGCTGTCCTATGCGGAGCTCGCCTGTAAGTACCTGAAGCCCGACGCCTTCTTCCAGCATGACGACTGGGGCTCCCAGATCTCCACCTTCCTGTCTCCGGATATGTTTGAGGAGTTCTTCCTGCCTCATTACAAGAAGCTCTATGGGTATTACAAGACCCATGGCTGCGAGATCATCATGCACCATTCTGACTCCTATGCCAAGACTCTGGTGCCGTTCATGATCGACATGGGCATCGATATCTGGCAGGGCGTCATGCGCACCAACGATATTGAGGAACTGATCCCCAAGTACGGCGACAAGATCACCTTCATGGGCGGCATCGACAGCGCCACCATCGACTATCCCGACTGGAACGAGCAGGTGGTAGCGCAGCGGGTGCGGGAAGCCTGCGAAAAATACGGGCGCTTCGGCAAGGCCTACATCCCCTGCGCCTCCCAGGGTCTACCCATGAGCACCTTCCCCGGCGTATATGAGGCCACCTCCAAGTATATCGACGTCATGAGCAAAGAGATGTTTCCGCGGAAATGACTGGCATGCGGGGCCCGGGCCGCTGGACCGATGAACGAGACCTGATCCCCTGAAAACCGTCATACAAACGGCAGCGCCGGCCGGGCTGATTCCTGCCCTGCCGGCGCTGCTCTGCGCTTTCCCCGGCAGACCGGGGACGACGAAAAAACCCTGAAATCATCAAGATTTCAGGGCAAAAAATGGAGCTGCTGACCAGATTCGAACTGGTGACCTCATCCTTACCAAGGATGCGCTCTACCGACTGAGCTACAGCAGCATGGCGACCCGGAACGGGCTCGAACCGTCGACCTCCAGCGTGACAGGCTGGCGTTCTAAACCGACTGAACTACCGGGCCAAAAGCCTGTTCATCATAGCATCCGTCCTGAGAAATGTCAAGACAAAAAAGAAAAAAACTTGAGCTTCGGCCAAACCGGTCTGCTGGCAAGACGCAGGAGCGTCCCGCTGAGCGGATGGGGGAAGGAAAGACCGGTGCAGTGAAGGGCCTGCATCGCCTGTCCGAGCCCGGCGGAGCAGGCTGCGGATTCCGGGGAGGCATAGAGCCGGTCTCCCAGTACGGGCCAACCCATGGCGCTCATGTGGACCCGGATCTGATGGGTGCGGCCGGTGAGCAGGCGAAGCTGCACCAGGCTGCAGCCCTTGGCGCTTTCCAGAAGCGAATATTCCGTGCCGGCAGGCTCTCCCGGCTCGCCGGCTTCCCGGCGGAGGTCACGGGGATCGGGGCGGCGGATGGGCAGCTCGATCCGTCCGCTGGGGGGAGAGGGGACGCCGTACACGGCGGCGAGATAGGTTTTTTCCGTCTCGGGGGCGGCCAGAGCCTCACCCAGCAGGCGGCAGGCCCATGCGCTTTTGGCAAAAAGGACGATCCCGCCCGTATCCCGGTCCAGTCGGTTCACCGCATGGCAGCCCTCCTCCCCCTCAGAGAGGAAATAGGACCAGACCGCATTGGCAAGGGTGCCGGTATTGCGGCTGTGAGTCGGGTGGACGATGATCCCATGGGGCTTATCCAGCGCCAGCATGAACGCATCCTCATAGAGAATATGCAGTTCTCCCGGTTCCGGCGGATAATTGGGGATATCCTCCCGCAGCAGAGCGGTGATCCGGTCCCCGACCGCCAGGATATACGAAGTAAAAGCAGGACTGCCGTTCACCAGCAGTCCCTGCTCCGCCTTCAGTTTTCGCAGCTGGGTCGCGGAAAGATGCAGCTCCCTGCGGCAGACGCTCTGCAGCTGCCTTCCGGCCGTTTCTGGTGTGACGGTAAACCGCAGCGTCATCCCGGGAAATAGGGGGCGAGCAGCTTGGCGGCCTTTTCCGCATCGGCGGCGACGCAGACGGCCACGACATTTTCCCGCACACGGACCACAGCCTTTTCCAGCTTGCCCGCCTCTTCGGGGGCGTAGTCTGAAAAGGTCCGCTTCTGGAATTCCAGCCGGGCGTCAACGGAATCCCGCACCGCCTTCAGAGCGTCGTCGTCCGCGCAGATAAACAGGGTGAATTCCTCCGCCGTGGCGCCGGAGGAAAGCCAGCTGTTCAGCTCGACGCCGGGCGTTTCCGTGAGTCCGTACAGATAGGCGGCGATATCCGCATCCGCAGCCTCCAGCTCATCGGAGAAGACGCTGGAATCCAGCAGGGTCCGGGCCAGCTGATCGGGGGAGGGCAGAGGCTTCTGCTCCCCGCCGCCGGAGCAGGCGGCCAGAAGCAGGAGAATCAGGAGCAAAGCGGCAAGGGCCGGCATGGCGCGTTTCATAGCTTTTCCTCCAGCACGACATGGGATTTGAGGTAATCCCGCCAGGCTTTATAGTACTTGGTGTAGGGGTGTATCCCATCGAAGGAGCTGCCGGCGGGAAGATCCCCGTTCTCATCGGCGACGGAGGAATACACGTACAGATAATGGGCTTTCTTTTCCGCCGCCAGGGCCTGGATCAGCTCGTTGTATCGGCAGATGCGCGTGTTGTTGAATACGTCGCCCCGGCTGCTCCGCTCGGCGGTTACGGGCGTTATGCTCTGGAGATAGATTACGGCATTGGGCTGGATCTCCCGGATCCGGTCGATGAGCTTTCCGTATTTCGCGGTAAAATCCGCTTCGGTCCAGTTGACCTCGTTCAGGCCAAGCATGATATAGATCTTCTTGTGATCCTTTCGGGCCAGAGCATCCAGAATGGTGATATACTTGCCGTTTCCGGAATTGATGGCTTTCTCGTAAAAAATATTGGAAACGGTGATGGACTGGGTGGCATAATAATCCGGCGATTTCAACCCGCTGTAGAGCATGAAGCCCTGGGCCAGGGAATTGCCGATAAAAGCGGTATCGGAGAAGAAGTCGTCCTCAACAGGCTCGCATTCCGGTACGACGTCCCCCCAGGAATACTCCTTCAGGCGGGTCCCGCTGGGATCCACAAAGATGCACTCCGGGATCTCCTCCCCCGGGGCCTGCTCCACCGGCAGCGCCTTCTGCCCCTGGTTCCAGACGGGTATGGGTTCGGGGGTGGGCTCCGGCGTGGGTTCGGGGGTAGGCTCCGGAGTCGGGGAAGGGGTGACCTCCAGATGAGCTGAAGGCTCCGGGGTGATCTCGGCGGCAGAGGCTGTGCTTGGACTCTGGAAAAAGGCAAAATGAGCCAGCAGGGCGAAGGCGGCCGCCGGGATCAGCCAGAACAGGGCGGCGAGCAGCATGCGCCGGGTACGCTTATTCGCTTTTTTCTGATGGGAGTATCCAGCCACGCTCTGTTAGCCTCCTGCGTAGTACTCTGCTTATCATATCAAAACCGGTACCATCTCGCAACAGGATTTTTCCTTTTTTTCGACAGGACCGGGGAGACAGCCGCCCATGGACGCTCAGGAAAAAGGGTATGGAAAAGCCGGCCGGTCTATGCTAAAATCAGCATGTCCCGCCAGGTTATCGGCGGGGAAAAGGGAGGTCTTTACCATGAAAAAAACGCTGCTCTTTGCAGTCCTGATCGTTCTCAGCCTGGCTCTTCTGGCTTCCTGCGGGAAAAAAGAGGAACAGGAGGATTCCCCCTATCTTTCCGGTCTGCATCATGCGGAGCTGGTCATCAAGGACTATGGCACCATCAGCCTGGAGCTGGATGCGGACACCGCCCCCATCAGCGTGACCAATTTCATCAATCTGGCCAACTCCGGCTTCTATGACGGGCTGACCTTTCACCGCATCATCGAGGGCTTCATGATGCAGGGCGGCGGTTTTGACGAAAACGGCAATCCCAAGGAGGCCAGTCCGATCAAGGGAGAATTTGCCAAAAACGGGGTCAAGAACAACATCGACCACGATCGGGGCGTTATCTCCATGGCCCGGGCCAACGAATTCAACAGCGGCAGTGCCCAGTTTTTCATCATGCACCAGAAGGCTGCCCATCTGGATGGACAATATACAGCCTTCGGCCATGTGACGGAGGGAATGGACATCGTGGATGAGATCTGCGAAAACACCCCGGTCCAGGACGGCAACGGCTCCGTCGCCCTGAAGGACCGGCCGGTGATCGAGACCATCCGGGTGATCGATTGAGCATGGAGGTCCTGGCTCCCGCAGGCGGTCCGGAGCAGCTTCGGGCCGCCGTCCGCTCCGGGGCGGATGCGGTATACCTGGGCGCCCGGAGCTTCAATGCCCGGCGCAGAGCGGAGAATTTCGGCGGAGAGAGCCTGAAGGAGGCCGTGGCCTATTGCCATGGCCGGGATGTGCGCGTCTTCGTCACCGTCAATACCCTGGTGCGGGATGAGGAACTGGGGGAGGTATACGCCGTACTGGAGGAGATCGGAGAAAGCGGGGCGGATGCGGTGATCCTGCAGGATCTGGCTGCCGCCGACCTGTTTCGCACCCATCTCCCGGGGATCGCCCGCCATGCCTCCACCCAGATGACGATCCATAATGCGGATGGGGCGAAGGCCGCCGAGGAGCTGGGCTTCTCCCGGGTGATCCTGGCCCGTGAGCTGACCCTGGAGGAGATCCGGCGGATCCGGGAGGCCTCGGGGATCGAGCTGGAGTGCTTTGTCCACGGCGCCCTTTGCATGAGCGTTTCCGGTCAATGCCTGCTTTCCGCCGCCCTGGGTGAGCGGAGCGGAAACCGGGGCCTCTGCGCCCAGCCCTGTCGGCTGGATTTTCGGGCGGGGGACCGGGCCTATGCCCTCTCCCTGAAGGACGCCTGCCTCGTTCCCCATCTGGGCGAGCTGGAGGCGGCGGGCGTCAGCTCTCTGAAGATCGAAGGCCGCCTGAGGCGGCCGGAATATGTGGCCGCAGCGACGGACGCCTGCATCCGCGCCTTGCGGGGAGAACAGCCGGACCTGCGCCAGCTGGAGCGGGCCTTTTCCCGCAGCGGATTGACGGACGGCTACCTGACCGGGCGGCGGGATCTGAGCATGTTCGGCAGCCGGACGGAGGAGGACAAGGCTGCCAGCGCCGCCGTGCTGGGGCAGCTGGCGGGCCTGTACCGCCGGGAGCTGAGCCGGGTCCCGGTATCCTTTACCCTCCGGGGCGGCGAGGAACGGAAGACGGAGCTCCTGGCGAGCGACGGCAGGCATACCGTCGCCGCTGCCGGGCAGAAGGGGGAGCCTGTGCGTACTGCGGCTCAGGACACGGCCGGCATTCTGGGAAAGACGGGAGGCACTCCCTTCCTGTGCGCAGAGATCCGCAGCGAAGTGGAGCCGGGCTGGATGATCCCCGGCCTGTCCGCCCTTCGCCGGGAAGCGCTGGAAAGGCTTCTGGAGGAGCGGGAAAGGGCGGCCCCCCTTCCCGTCGTCGGGGCGTTTGCCCCGGAGCCCGGCGGCAGCCGGGACGGGGAGCCGAAGCTGCGCGTGCGTTTCGCCCGCCTTAGCCAGGTATTCGATGTGCCGGAGGCGGAGGCGATCTACCTGCCGGTGGAGGAGCTGGATGAGGGGCTGGTACGGCGCTGGGGGCCGAAGCTCATCGGAGAGCTGCCGCGCCTCATCTGGCCCGGCCGGGAGGCGGCGCTGGAGCAGAGGCTTCCTGCGCTGAAGGCGGCGGGGCTGGAGACCTTGTGCGCCGGGAACCTGGGGAGTCTGCGTCTGGCGTCCCGCCTGGGCTTCCGGGTTTCCGGGGGCTTTGACCTGAATATTGAGAATTCCCGGGCCCTCCGGGCCTATGAAGCCCTCGGGGTCCGGGAAACGCTGCTCTCTCTGGAGATCCCCATGTCGGACGCCCGGCATTTGGGGGGACAGGTCCCCAGAGGGATACTCCTGTATGGGCATATGCCCCTGATGCTCTTCCGCTGCTGTCCTATGCAGGGAAAGGATGGCTGCGGCAGCTGTGACGGCCGCCGCAGCCTGAAGGATCGGCAGGGTGCCGACTTCCCGGTGCTGTGTCACCGGAGACAGTATTCGACGCTCCTGAATCCTGTGCCCCTGTATGTGGGGGATAAAGCCCTCCGGGGACTGGATTACGGCGTGGTCTGGTTCAGCATCGAGGAGCGGGAGGAATGCCGGGAGATCTGGAAGCGCTGCCTGGAGAAGGGGACCTGGCCCGGGAACCGGACCAATGGGCCATATTACCGCAGGCTGCGCTGAGGGGGAAGGGAAGCTCACCAGTCCTCAAAGACCCTGGAGGCGGCCTGCTCCGCCGCAGCCTCCGCCCGGAGGAAATAATCCAGGAAGCGCTCCCCCTGCTGCGTGAGCTCGCTTCCGTGCTGGGCTTTTCGTTCAATGAGCTGGAAGCCCAGATGATCTTCCGTGGAGCGGATGCTCTTCCAGGCTTTGCTGTAAGCCATGCCCATGCGTTTGGCCGCCCGGTTCAGGGAATTGAGCTCCCGGATGCCCTGGAGGAGCTGCGCGGTGCCGTGGCCGAAGGCGGTTTTCGTATCCTCCTCTCCCCGGCGGATGCGGAGACGGGTGATGCAGTTCAGTTTATCTTCCATTTTGACCTGGACCTCCTTCCGGTACTCTGATTATACCGCGCGGATTAGACTTGCGCAAGAATAAAAAGGAACGCAGAGAAAAATGAATTCACCGCTGTTGCTCTATCTGATCGTGGCCGACGTTCTTGCCCTGCTCCTTATGCTTTCAGACAAGCGGCGGGCGAGGCGGGGGAAAGAGCGGATCCCGGAGGCATCTCTGTTCCTGGCTGCTCTGCTGGGCGGCGCCCTGGGCGGCACGGTGGGCATGTTCCTGTTTCGGCATAAAACAAAGCACGCCGCCTTCCGGGTGGGCTTTCCGCTGCTCACCCTGATTCAGGCGGCGCTGTGCGTCTGGTATATGGGAGGGTTTGGCAAATGAAGGAATTGAAGCCGGGAAAGATCATCTGCGTGGGGCTGAACTACAAAAGCCATGCGGAGGAGACGGGGGGAGAGGCGCCTGCCGAGCCCGTGCTCTTCTCCAAGTTCGGGGACAGCATCACCTGGGACGGGGAAGAGGTCGTTCTGCCGCCCTGGCATCGCTGCTATGACTACGAAGCGGAGCTGGTGGCGGTGATGGGAAAGACCCTTTGGAACGGGACCCTGGAGGAGGCAAAGGCCGCCATCCGGGGCTATACCTGCGGGAACGATCTCAGCGCACGGGACTGCCAGTTCCGCTCCGCCCAGTGGCTCACGGGGAAATCCATGCCGGGTTTCGCTCCCATCGGTCCCCGGATCGTTCCGGCGGCGGAATTCGACCCGGAAAAGCCCCATCGGATCCGTTGCCTGGTCAACGGGGAGGTGCGGCAGGACGACGATGTGACCAATATGCTCTTCTCCTGCGCGGAGATCGTGAAATACTGCTCATCTTTCTTTCGGTTGGAGCCGGATGATCTGATCTTCACCGGCACCCCTGCCGGGGTCATCCTGGGCCAGCCCAAGGGCTCACGGGTCTGGCTGAAGCCCGGGGACGTAGTCCGGGTGGAGATCGAGGGGATCGGCAGCCTTACGAATCAGCTGATTTGACCCGGCGACCGGGGATCCTGCTCACATAGGGACTGCCCTTGACGCAGTAACGCCAGGGGCGGTCTTTGTCTTCCTCCGCGTAATCCACCCCGATGCGGGGGGAGGACAGGATGAGCTTCCCGGGTATGCTTACGCCCTCTGCCAGGAAAAAGTCCCCGGAAAGAAGGCTGACGCCGCTGAGGCTTCGGTCCAGCCCCATCGCCCGGCAGAGCCTGCCGGGCCCGGCGCAGAGCTGCTCCGGCCTGCCGCGCCCGCTGCGGGCGGCCATGAGCTCCAGCCCGGCCAGGGGTTCCAGGGCCCGGATCAGCACGCATTCCGGCTGCCCCGGCTGCTTCGTCACCACATTGAGGCAATGGTACATGCCGTAAATCATATAGATGTAGGCATGACCCGGGGGACCGTACAGCGGTTCCAGCCTGGGGCTTCGCCGGCCGCCCCAGGCATGGCAGGCGCGGTCTGCAGCGCCCAGATAGGCCTCCGTCTCCACAATGCGCCCGGCGGTCTCCCCATGGACCAGGATCTGACCCAGCAGGGCCCGGGCGATCTCCCGGGTATCCCGCTCCGGGGAAAAGAACTCTGAGTCCAGCACACGATACTCATCCATCCGGCAGCCTCCTTTGAAAAAACCGGTCTGCCCTCGGGCAGACCGGCAAACATGGCCAGAAGCGAACTTAGTCCTTGGCAGGCGCGGGGCCTCTGGGCGGCATGGGAGGACGCTTCTCGAAGAGGGATTTGTTCTTCTCCTTCACCTCGTCCAGGCTCCAGCCGTCTCCGGCGGCCATCATGGCCCCTTCCACGGCGGGGATGGCGTAACGTCCGATAAACTTGCCCATGGTCATGAAAACCTGTCCGGTGACGTCCTTGGCGTCCTCGCCGCAGAGCCATACGATGAAGTTCGCAAAGGTCTCGGGAGCGGCGGTGCCGTCATAGCTGATGGGGTTGCCGGAAATCACGCTGTGTTCGCCTTCCAGCACGTTATGGATCTCCATGTCCAC
Organism: Oscillospiraceae bacterium; assembly: GCA_017545325.1. The sequence continues at coordinate 34,818 of JAFWOX010000003.1, forward strand.
GCTGGCCCGGGTCTTGGCGGCGGGGGCGAAGGTATTGGCGGTGATGCCGAATTCCTTCAGCTCGGCGGCGAGGCCGTAGGTCATGCCCACAACGCCGGCGTTGGCGGCGCAGTATTCGCACTGCCGCAGGTTGCCGCCCGCCCAGGCGGGGGAGGCGCAGTTGACGATGCGGCCCCAGCCCTGATCGATCATGTGCTGTACCGCATGGCGGATCACGTAGAAGTGGCCGGTGGGCTTCGCGGCGTTGACCTTGTCCCACAGCTCCTTCGGCATATCCTGCACGGGGCTGAAGCCGAAGGCGGAGGCGATATTCACCACGATATCCACCTTGCCGTAGGTTTTCAGCGCGCATTCCGTGAGCTTGCCGGCCTGGTCATAATCGGAGATATCCGCAAAGCAGGCTACCGCTTCGCCGCCGGCATCCCGGATCTCCTTCGCGGTGCGCTCGGCGTCCCCATAGTACTTGGCGTACTCGGTCATGGCCCAGTCCTGCATCTCCTTGCTGAGCTTGGAGAACTTCTCTTCGTCCACGGGGATAACCCCGTTCCAGGGGGACCGGTTGTTGGTGACCACCTTGCAGCCTTCCGCCGCAAGCGCTTTGGCAACGGCTCTGCCGATGCCCATGCCGGAGCCGGTCACGATGGCTACCTTACCCTTCAGATAATCGCCCATTGTACTCCCTCCAATATACTGCAATGTACTGATTTGCTATGCTAAAGATACCACGCCCGGGGCATGAAGTCAATCCGCTTTCCGTTGCCCGGAAAAGAAAAGCGTGGTATACTGCACCGGGAGGAACCAGCCATGCATGATGAATTGACCAAGGTGGATATCCGGAAAATGCGGGAGGAGATCGAATACCGGACGAAGGTCCTGCGCCCCAAGCTCATTGAAGATGTGCAGACAGCCCGGGCCTTCGGCGACCTCAGCGAAAACTTTGAATACAAGGCGGCAAAGCAGGAGAAGAACCGGAACGACAGCCGGGTGCGCTACCTGGAGCGGATGATCGCCACCGCCGTGGTGATCGACGCCCCGGAGGAGGCCGGGGACACCGCCGGATTATTCGACTGGGTGGAGCTCTGGTTCGAGGAGGATGAGGAGCTCCAGCGCATCCGTCTGGTGACGACGCTCCGTCAGGACCCCTCCAAATGGCTTATCAGCAAGGAGTCCCCCCTGGGGAAGGCCGTGCTGGGGAAAAAGGCCGGGGACCGGGTGCTGGTGCAGGTGAATGCGGAGTACAGTTACCACGTCGTCCTCCGGAGCATCACCCCCGGAAAAGATGACGAAAGCCTGGAGATCAACAGCTACTGACAAAACAAAGCGGCGGCTGCCCAACGGGGCAGCCGCCGAAAAACATTTCTGCCGATTACTTCTGCTTGGCCAGCCACTCGGCGCCATATTTGTTGCACTCGTCGATGACCACGGGGGTGACCCAGGCGTTCAGGCACTCCAGACTGCCGATGCAGGGACGGAAGGAGCCGCCGGGGCAGTACTCGTCGATGGCCCGGCGTACCTCTGCGCGGACCGCTTCCTCGGTGACGTCCGCCTGGTCGATGAGGCCCTGGTCCAGGCCGCCCATGAGGAGCAGCTTGCCCTTGGTGGCCTTCTGGATGGCCTTGATGTCGTTGGAGGGGAGGACCCCCTGCCACATCTCCACGCCCAGATCCACCAGCTCGGGAGCCAGCTCGGCGGCATAGCAGTCGCAGTGATGCTGAACGATCTTGCCCCGCTTGTGGTAGTAGTCGTACAGGCGCTTGTAATGGGGCTTCAGCAGCTCCCGGAACTTGTCCACGGAGAAGAACATGGCGGTCTTGCTGCCCCAGTCGTCGTGGCTGTGGATGACGTCGAAATCCAGCTCGTCGCAGAGCATCTCGGCTACCTTGAGCTTCCAGTCGGTGTAGGCGCCGAAAAGCTCGTTCATGGCTTCCGGCTCCTCATACATGTTCACCAGGGTATCCTCGAAGGTCATGAGGCAGTGGGCCCGCTCGAAGAGCCCCCGGAAGGTGGGGATCATGACGAATTCATTGTCCCGGTCCACCTGGGCGATCTGTTCCTTGGTTCCGCTCCAGTCCAGATCCGTGGGGATCTCGGGAAAATGGACGTAGTCCCGCCAATGGGTGATGTCCTTGATGACCTGGTTTTCCTCGTTCACCATGGGGATGATGCCCGGGTCCCCGGGGAGGAAGCGGTGGTTGACGCCCCAGTGATCCAGGACGTTATTCCCTTCGATGAAGAGGATATCCCAGACGGTGATGGGGTCGATGATGCAGTGGAACATGCACTGAGGCCAGGCATTGAAGCCATAGCCCATCCACTTGGGAGGATTTTCCCCCCGCATTACGGAAAAGAATTGCTCTTTTTTGGTCATTGCGGCACCTCCATGAAGTTTTGTTATAAATGATTTCCTCTTGCGGTTCTTGCGCTTGTTTAATGGATGACGACGTTCTTCACGCCCATATCCTCCAGCAGCTTCTTCCGGGTCTGCATGAATTCCTCCGTGGGCGGGGTTGCCTCCAGAGCGGGGCCGGAACGGCCCAGCCGTTCCCATTTCACCACGCCGAGGTTATGGTAGGGAAGAAGCTGCACCTGGGTCACCGCGTCCCCCAGCTCCAGGATGAATTCGCCGAAGGCGCGGTAGGATTTGTCGTTGTCGTTGTACATGGGGATGGTGGGGATGCGGATCTGGAGCTTTCCCCCGGCGGCGGCGATCTTCCTGGCGTTCTCCAGGATCAGCTCATTGGGCACGCCGATAACCCGCCGGTGCAGGTCGCTGTCCATCTGCTTCAGGTCGTACAGGAACAGGTCCGTGTAAGGGAGGACCTGCTCGATGACTTCCCAGCGGACAAAACCGGTGGTATCCACCGCAGTATGGATATCCTCCGCCTTGCAGGCCTTCAGCAGGGCCAGGGTGAATTCCGGCTGGCAGAGGCATTCGCCCCCGGAGATGGTCACGCCGCCGCCGCTGCGCTTATAGAAGGGCTTATCCCGGCGGAGCCGGTCCATGACCTTTTCCACGGTATATTCCGTGCCGCATTTGTACAGGGCGGTATGGGGGCAGACCTCGGTGCAGGCGAAGCATTCGTCGCACTTCAGCCGCTCCACCTTCACCACGGTATATACATGGTCGTCCTTCAGACTGACTTTTTCCTCGCCCTTGGTGATGGCGCCCCGGGTGCAGGCCTGAATGCATTTGCCGCATTCCTCCACCCCGACGCAGCGGATCTCCATCCAGTTCAGCTCAGTGGGGAATTCCTGACTCTCCGGACTGTGGCACCAGGGGCAGCGCAGGGGACAGCCCTTGAGAAAAACCGTGTTGCGGATGCCGGGCCCGTCATGCACGGAATAGCCCTGCAGATCGTACAGCTTGCCGGTCAGAACCTTTTCTTCCATTGGACATGGACCTCCGTGACTCCCCGCTTTTCTGCGGGGCATATATGGTTAATTTAGTATACTACAGTTCTTTCGGTTCTGCAACGAGAAAAAAGCCCCGCCGCATTCAAAACGCGGCGGGGTGAAATTATTCTGCGCGATCAGCCCTTCAGGAAGCGCTCCAGCCGGTCCAGACCGCGCCGGATATTCTCCATGGAGGCGGCGTAGGTCCAGCGGAGATACTGGGGAGCGCCGAAACCGGCGCAGGGCACCAGGGCCACATTCTCCGCGGAGAGGAAGGCCATGGCGAAATCGTTCCCGTTACGGATCACCTGTCCCCCCAGCTCCCGGCCGGCCAGGTCCTCCATGTTCATCATAACGTAGAATGCGCCCTGGGGCTTGAGACAGCGGACGCCGGGGAGAGAATTGATCCGGTCGGCCATATAGTTGCGCCGTTCCTCAAACACCTTCCGCATGCTCTCCACGCTCTCCTGACTGCCGCCGAGGGCTTCGATGGCGGCATACTGGGAAATGGTGCTGGGGGCGCTGGTGGAATGGCTCAGGAAGTTGGACATGGCCTTGGCCAGCTTGCTGTCGCAGGCGGTATAGCCGATGCGCCAACCGGTCATGGCATAGGATTTGCTCACGCCGTTCACCAGGATGGTGCGGGCCTTGATTTCCTCCCCCAGCGCGGCGGCGCTGGTGAAGCGGAGTCCGTCATACAGCAGACGGTAGTAGATCTCATCGGACATGATCCAGAGATCATGCTTCACGCAGACCTGGCAGAGAGCGGCCAGCTGCTCGGCAGAATAGAACATCCCCGTGGGGTTGGAGGGGTTATTCAGAATGATGGCCGTGGTGCGGGGAGTGATGGCGGCCTCCAGCGCCTCCGGCTGCAGAAGGAAGCCCTGGCTTTCGCTGGTCTGCAGGATCACCGGCGTTCCCCCCGCCATGGACACCGCTTCGGAATAGGTGACCCAGTAGGGCGCGGGGATGATGACCTCGTCCCCGGGATCCAGCATGCAGCAGAGCGCGATATAGATGCTGTGCTTCGCGCCGCTGGCCACAACGATCTCCCCGGGCTTGTAGCTCACGCCCAGGTCGGCCTCCAGCCGGCTGCATATCGCCTCTTTCAGCGCAGGCATGCCGGAGGCGGCGGTGTATTTGGTCTTGCCGTCCCGGATCGCCCGGATAGCCGCTTCCTTGATATTCTCAGGCGTATCAAAATCCGGCTCGCCGGTCCCGAAATTGATCACGTCCTTGCCCTCCGCCCGGAGACGGTTGGCCAGGTCGCTCACTGCCAGGGTGCTGGATTCATGGACCGCTGCCGCTTTTGCAGAAATATGCCTCATAGTTGTTCCCCCAATGCCTGTTAATGAGGTTGCATTATACACGCAAACTTGCAGAAAAGCAAGGGGTAAACCGGAAAAACCCGAATAAATGCAGGAATGAGGGGCAGGCACATGCAATTTCTTCAGGGAATTACCGCAAGAAAGTTAGAGGATCATGCCTCCCCGGGCTGTGGCGGTGACCCGGCTGCCCAGGTCCACGGTGCGGGATTTTGTGGCCAGACCGGTGGAATCCTCCATCTCCACCTCCACCCGGATATCTCCCAGAACACCCCGCTCCCGGGCCTCCGCCTTGGCCAGACGGATCGCGGTTTCCCTGGCCAGCTCCTCCGCCTGTTCCCTGGTTCTGACCCGGGTGTTGGCCTCGGTGGAGCAGACAAAATAGCCCTGGATCCCGTCCGGGGTGTGATTGGGGCGGATCTCCACCTCCACGGCGGCAGCCACGTTTCCCACAATGGCGCCCACCGCGTTGGCCACTCCGGCATTTTCCGGGATAAAGCAATCCGTGCCCATGGCCTTCGCCACATCCGGAAGAAAGATATGGATCGGCGCGCCGATCCCCACCAGGGTCGCTCCCGTCAGGAAGCCCGGATCAAAGTATCCGTCGTCCCGCCCCGCCCGGATATCCGCCCAGCGGCTGGAGATCAGCTCAGTCAGGGTATTGCCCAGCCCCTTCTGGAGAGAGGGATACCGATCCTGGAGCAGGATGCGGACCAGATTGCAGTAGAGCTTCTTCTTGACGGCGTCATAGACCTCGTCACAGAAGCGATCCAGATCCCGGGCCGGGCGCCCCATGCACTGGAGCAGGAAGAGCACCGTCAGCCTGGCTGCCTCCGGATCATAGGAGGTGAAATCGCCCTTCAGATGCATGATGTCCGTGGGAGTGAGTCCGGAGCGGAGCACCGCGCCCTCCTTTTCCAGGCGCTTCACCTGAAGCTTGTAGATATCCGTATCCATGGCTGCGGCAGCGTCCCGAAGGGAAAGGGGACCGTTCCGCAGCGCCGCGCAGAAGGCCTGCTCCTCAGCCGTCCAGCCCTCAGCGCCGGAGATGTCCCTCACCAGCGTGTAGTATTCATGGATGGGGCGGGTATGGACGACCTTTCCCTCCACCAGGGCCCGCAGCTCCTCCAGCACCCGGGGATGCTCCCTGGCCAGCAGGGAGATGGGGAGGACCCGATCCGTATACAGGGCGATGCGCCCCTTCTCCTGCCGGACGGCGCTGTCCCCGCCCAGGCCGAAGGTGTCGATGAGCACGCCCTTGACGAAGGTGCGCCAGCCGCCGATGCGGATCCCGTCCCGCACCCGCACGGGCAGACCGCCTTTGACCAGGGAAACATCGGTGGTGGTGCCGCCCATATCCACGATCACGCTGTTGGGCTTGCCGGCCAGCTCCATTCCGCCCAGGACGCTGGCCGCCGGGCCGCAGAGAATGGTTTCCACCGGCCGGAGCCGGGAGAAGCGTTCATTCATCAGGCTGCCGTCCGACCGCACCACCACGATGGGCGCGGTGATCCCCATTGCGGAAAAGGAGCGGCGGATGGCGTCCAGAAACTCCCGGATGATGGGCACCAGGCGGGCGTTCAGCAGGGTGCCGGAGGCTCGCTGGACGCTGTCCAGCCCGCTGAACAGCTCGCTTCCGCAGACGATGGGGATATCCGTAAGCGCGGAAAAACGCCGCTTCGCTTCCTTTTCCGCCACGGCGCCGTTGTTCATGGCGTATTTTTCCACGATCCCCAGGCCCTCGGCCTGGCTGAGCCATTCCCGCGCGCCGGACAGGATGGCGTCCCAATCCGGATCCGGCAGGACCTTCCCGTCATATGTGCCGCTGCCGGGACAGGGATAAACATCCTGGGGATCCGTGATGCCGTAGGCCGCGCCGACCCGCTCCACAGTCTCTCCATCCTGGCCGATAAACAGGAGCCGGGCCCGGCTGCCCTTGCCCTCTACGCAGGCATTGGTGGCCAGGGTGGTGGAGAGCGCGGCCATGTCCGCCTGGCGCAGCAGCGCAGGATCCAGCTTGCCCAAGGCCTCCAGAATGCCCCGGGAGAGATCCTCCTTGGTGGTGAGCGCCTTGGCGGAGGCCAGCACGGCCTTGTCCGCGAAGCGATAGACGACGGCGTCCGTATAGGTGCCGCCGGTATCGATTCCTATGCCCAGTTTCATCGCTTGCTTCGTCCCTTCTCTCTTCTGATCATCAAAGACGGTATGACTATATCATATTCCGTTTTTCCCGGTCAACGGAAAGGAGCCCGTGGGCCGTGTCCAGTTTGGGAGAGGCAGGAAAAAATAATGATTCCGATACTTCTGTCAACCGAATCTTCAACGAATATTCAGACCAATTATCCACAATCGGCGGACCTGGGCGGCGGGATCAGCCCGGAAAATAGGGGAGTTCTACACAATATCCACAAAGTTATCCACAAAACCGGAGTGAATGGGGAGCGGAAAATATCCATTTTCGGTAAACATAATGCGATTCTATCCACTTCCGGAATGACGCCGCGGCAGGCAGCGGAAAAGGGATGGGATGGCCCTCCACCCAACAGAATCGAACAAATGTTCGATTCTTTACCTGAAGATTCCGGATATCGGCAGAAAACTTCTGGATTTCAGACTTTTTTTCTTCAATAGAAGGAACAAAACTATTGCAATCAGGAAACAGAAACAGTATAATGGGGGACGAAGTGGGACTGAATGGCGGAAAATGAAACGAAGTGGGGGATTACCCTTGACCGGCAAATATACACACGGCCTGGACGCCAAGGGGCGGCTGATCATCCCGGCGCAGATGCGTCGGGAGCTGGGCGAAGTGTGCTATGTGGTCCGGGGCTCGGACAAATGCCTGCTGGTATACTCCGAGGAGGGCTGGGCGAAATTCTGCGCCCAGTTCGAAGGGATCCGCCTCTCCGATTCCAGCGCCATGCGGTATATCTTCGCCAATTCCGCCACCTGTGAGCTGGATGCCCAGGGGCGGATCCTTGTTCCCAATGAGCTCCGGAAGTACGCGGGGATCGAGAAGGATGTCACCATCATCGGTCTTCCCGGCAGGGCGGAGCTTTGGGACAGCGAGGAATACAACCGGGCGGAGGAGGCCTGCTTCGCGGAGAAGAGCATGGCGGAGCTGTATAAGGAACTGGGCCTGTGAGCGGGTTCTCCCATGAGCCGGTCCTGCTGAAGGAATGCCTGGAAGGGCTGAATATCCGCCCGGAAGGGATCTATCTTGACGGTACCGTGGGCGGCGCGGGACATTCCGGCGCCATCGCGGCAAGGCTGGGCGGCGGAAGACTCATCTGCGTGGATCGGGATGAGGAAGCGCTGCAGGCTGCGGGAGAGCGGCTGAAGCCCTGGAAGGACCGGGTGACCCTGGTCCATTCTAATTTCGACCGGGTGCCGGAGATCCTGGATGAGCTGGGTATCGCCGGGGTGGACGGGATGCTGTTCGACCTGGGCGTCTCTTCCCCTCAGCTGGATGAAGCCGGGCGGGGGTTTTCCTATCAGAAGGACGCTCCGCTGGATATGCGCATGGACCGGTCCTCCGCCCTCACCGCGGCGGAGATCGTGAATACCTGGCCCGAGGAGGAGCTGAAACGCATCCTCTATACCTATGGGGAGGAGCGCTATGCTCCGCGGATCGCGGCGGCGATGGTCCGGGCGCGGGAACGGGGCGGCGTGAACGGCACCCTGGAGCTGGCGGAGCTGATCCGAAGGGCCATGCCCGCAGCCGCTCTCCGGGAAAAGCAGCATCCGGCGAAACGGAGCTTCCAGGCCATCCGTATTGCGGTGAACGATGAGCTGGGCAGCGTGGAGCGCCTGCTGGACCGGGCGCCGGATCGCCTGAATCCCGGCGGCAGGATCTGCGTCATCAGCTTCCACTCCCTGGAGGACAGGCTGGTGAAGCAGGCCTTCCATAAGCGGGTGGACGGATGCACCTGTCCCAAGAGCCTTCCGGTTTGCGTCTGCGGTTTCAGGCAGACTCTTCGGCTGGTTGGCTCGGCCAAAGCGGGCAAAGAAGAACTGGAACGAAATCCCCGGTCGCGGAGCGCAAGACTCCGCATCGCGGAGCGGGTATAGCAGGAGAGGGGAAGAGCAGATTGGCGGATTATCTTTATGGAAACGCCGCGTATACCTTCGGGACGGCAGCCCCGGCTGAGGTCCCGGTATTTCCGGAAATACCGGTCAAGGAGCCTGTGCCTCAGGTCGTTCCCCTTCCCCGGGAGGGGGAGCTCGTCCAGACAGGCGTAAAGGCTGAGCCCCGGAGCAGGGTGCAGATCTCCCTGTTCGTGCTCATCTTTATTCCCGTTTTGCTGGCCTGCGCGGTACTGCTCCTGGGCAGCTATATGCGCCTGAACACCCTTTCGAATGAGTCCGCCGCCATGGTCAGAGAGCTTCAGGAGCTGAAGACAGACCATAACCGGCTGGAGATCCGGTATGAGAGCACCTTCGATCTGGCCGAGGTGGAGACCTATGCCAAATCAGCTCTGGGCATGGTCAAGGCCGGAGCGGACCAGACCACCTTCGTGCGCAGTACGGAGGGGGATAAGGCGCAGATCCTGGGGAAACAGGGCTTCCTGGCCGACTGGGAGCGGAAGCTGGACACCCTTGTCCGCCGGATACAGGCATACTTCCGCTGAGGAGGAGCGTATAGTTCACCGGGAATAACAGAGAACACAGCCTCGGAAAAGGAATGATGATATGGCAGTCATCACAGAACTGAACAGAAAACCGGATCCCAACGCCGTCAGTAAGGGACAGGCGAACCGCCGCACAGCGATCCTTCTGGTGCTGTGCGGTATCGCTGCATTTGCGGCCCTGATTGCGCAGCTTGCGAAGATCATGATCCGGGAGCACGATCACTATGAGAGCGCCGCGGTGGAGAACCAGGTGCGCAGCACCGTTGTGACCGCCTCCCGGGGGACCATATACGATACCCAGGGAAAGATCCTGGCCCAAAGCGCCACGGTAGAGACCATCTATATCAGCCCTGTGGAGATGCGGAAATACGAGGAGGACCCCGAGCTTATCGCCCGGGGCCTTTCGGCTATCCTGGATGTGGATTACGACTGGGTGATGAAAAAATGGGACCGTACGGACTCCTGGTATGAGACCGTGATGAAAAAGGCGGAGAAGGAGCTGGCGGACCAGGCGCGGGCCTTCAAGAATGAGAACAGCCTGAAAAGCCTGCATATCATCGAGGACACCAAGCGCTACTATCCCTACGCCAGTCAGGCGGCCCAGGTCATCGGCTTCGTGGGGACGGACAACTACGGGCTGGAGGGGATCGAGGCGGTTTACGACTCCCTGCTGGAGGGGGAGAACGGACGCATCGTCCGGGCTACCACGGCAAGAGGCACGGATATGCTGTACACCGGATACGAGGACTACCGTGACGCGGTGGACGGACAGAGCCTGGAGCTCACCATTGACAACACCATCCAGTATTACCTGAAGAAGCATATGGAGCAGGCCATCCGGGACTATGAGATCCGCAGCGGGGCCATGGGCATCGTGATGGAGGTGGATACCGGAGCGATCCTGGGGATGTGCACGCTGCCGGACTACGACTGCAACGACTACCTCACCCTGAACGAAACCTACAGCCTGCAGCTGGAGAAGGCCAGAGAGACGGGGGAGATGACCGATGAGGAGCTGGATGAGCTGGCCTATTCGCTGCTCATGAAGCAATGGCGCAACCGGGCCATTGCGGATACCTATGAGCCCGGCTCCACCTTTAAGATCTTTACCCTGGCCTCTGCTCTGGAGGACGGCATCGTTTCCGACGGAGATAATTTCCGCTGCGACGGCAGCATGATGGTCCGGGGCCGTAAGGAGGCCCTGCACTGCTGGCGTCACTCGGGCCACGGGGATCAGACCCTGACCGAGGCCGCCCAGCATTCCTGCAATGTGGCCTTCGCCACCCTGGGGCTCCGCCTGGGCGCAAAGAGATTCTACGATTATATGGAGGCCTTCGGCTTCTTCGATCCCACGGGAATCGACCTGGGGGGCGGGGAGGCTACCAGCATCTGGTGGTCCAGATCGGTATTTGAGGATCCCAACAACTATTCTCAGCTGGCTTCCGCCTCCTTCGGCCAGACCTTCAACATCACTCCCATTCAGCTGATCACCGCGGTTTCCGCCGTGGCCAACGGGGGCTACCTCATGAAGCCCTATGTGGTCAAGCGGGTCCTGAATCCGGACGGATCGGTGGAGAAGAGCGTTTCGCCTACGGTGGTGCGGCAGGTCATCAGCGAGGAGACCTCAAAGAAGGTCTGTGAGATTTTGGAGAGCGTGGTCAGCGCCCCCGGCGGCACCGGCAAGAATGCGGGCGTCGCGGGGTACCGGATCGCCGGCAAGACCGCCACCTCCGAGAAGGTCGGCCAGGCCTCGGATGAATACATGGTTTCCTTCGTGGGCTTCGCCCCGGCGGACGACCCCAAGGTCGCGGTGCTGGTGATCCTGGATAATCCGGATCCCGCCTCCGGCGTTTACATCAGCGGCGGCGCCATGGCCGCCCCGGCGGTGGGCAATATCCTGGCGGATATCCTGCCCTACCTGGGCGTGCAGGAGAACAGCGGCAGCGCGGCGGTGAACGCCATCGTTCCCAATGTGAAATCCCGCAGCGTGGCGGACGCCCGGCGAAAGCTGGAGGACTCCGGCTTCCGGGTGAAGGTCGTGGGGGATGCGGAGGAGGTTTCGGACCAGGCTCCCGTGCCAGGCCTGCGCATCGCGCTGGGCAGCGAGGTGATCATCTATGCCGGAGAGAGCAAGCCCGGCAATATGATCACGGTGCCCAACATGGTGGGCAAGAGCTACCGGGCGGCCCTGCAGTATTTTGAAGCCTTCGGCCTGTTCGTGCGGACCTCGGGGGTGCCGCCGACGGATTCCAAGACCATTCAGGTCCAACGCCAGAGCCTGGAGCCGGGCTTGCAGGTAGCCTACGGTACGGTGATCGAAGTGGGTCTGTATGACAGCGATACTTCCATTATGGAGACACGAGGATGAAACTGAAAGACATAGTGCGGGATATCCCGGTGCTGGAGCTGCATGCTTCTCCGGAGCTGGAGATCACGGACGTCTGTTATGACAGCCGCAGGATCGGCCCCGGCGCCCTCTTCGTGGCGGTGCGGGGGTATGAAACGGACGGACACCGGTATATCCATTCCGCTTTGGAGCGGGGAGCCGCCGCGGTGGTCTGCGAGCGGGTCCCGGAGGAGGACTGCGCCTATATCCGGCTGGAAAACAGCCGCAAGGCTCTGGGTCTCCTCTCCGCGAATCTGCTGGATCGGCCGGCGGAAAAGCTGAAGATCGTGGGGGTGACGGGGACAAACGGGAAGACCACCACCACCCATCTGATCCACAGCATCCTGGAGACCTGCACCGGCGTGCCGGCGGGCCTCATCGGCACCAACCGGAACATCACCGGCAAGGGGGAATACGACGCGGTGAACACCACCCCGGAATCCCGCGACCTGCAGGGCTTGTTCCGGGAAATGGCGGACGCGGGCTGCCGTTACGGGGTGATGGAGGTCTCCTCCCATGCCCTGAGCCTGGACCGGGTGGAGGGCGTCCCCTTCGCCGTGGGCTGCTTCACCAACCTGAGCCAGGATCACCTGGATTTTTACGGGACCATGGAAGCCTATCTGGAGGCCAAGCTCCTGCTGTTCGACCGCTGCGGCGTGGCTGCCGTCAATCTGGATGATCCCGCCGCCGCCCGGGTGCTGGAACGGGCGGGGGACAGAGCCCTGACCTACGGCCTGAGCCCGGAGGCGCAGCTTCGGGCGGAGGATATCCGCCTGCTGCCGGACCGGGTGGAATTCACTGCCGTGCAGGGGAATGTAAGGGCGCCTGCCCTGCTGCATATCCCCGGCCGGTTCTCCGTGTATAACGCCCTGGCTGCCCTGGCCTGCTGCCTGGGGCTGGGGCTGGAGCTGAAACAGGCCGCCGCCGCGCTGGCCGGCTGCAGACCGGTGAAGGGGCGAATGGAGGTCGTCCCCACGGGGAGAGACTATACCGTGCTCATCGACTATGCCGTCACGCCTGACGCCCTGGAGAACATGATCCGCACCGTGCGGGATACCGCCGCGGGAAGAGTAGGGGTCCTTTTCGGCTGCGGCGGGGACCGGGACAGGACAAAGCGGCCCAAAATGGGCCGGGTGGTGGCGGAGCTGGCGGACTATATGATCATCACCTCGGATAACCCCCGCACAGAGGATCCCGAGGCCATCATTGCGGATATCCTCCCGGGACTGGAGGGGCTGGATACCCCCCGGGTGGTGATCCCGGACCGGCGGGAGGCCATCCGCTGGGGTCTGGAGCACGCCCGGACGGGAGACACCCTGGTGCTCACCGGAAAAGGACACGAGACCTACCAGATCGTCGGTAAGACGAAATACCACATGGATGAACGGGAGATCATCTCCGAGGTGCTGGGCACCTGATCACCTGCACGGGAGTGGAACGACCAATGAATCTGACGCGAACCCTGGCGGCCTTTGTCATATCCCTGGCGGTGACGCTGATCGTCGGCCGCTTTCTCATCCCCTTCCTCCGGAGAGCCAAGGCGGGGCAGAGCATCAAGCGGGACGGCCCCATCTGGCATATGAGCAAAGAAGGGACCCCAACGATGGGCGGCCTCATGTTCATTGCGGGAATCTTTGCGGCTATCCTCTGCGTCTGCATCCGGGAGATGCGGGAAGGGGACTGGTCGGCCCCCGCCATGCTGCTCTTTGCCGTGGTGCAGGGCGCCATAGGCTTTACCGATGACCTGGAGAAGATCCGCAAGCACGGCAATCAGGGCCTGACAGGCTGGCAGAAATCCATGCTGCAGCTGGTGGTGGCCGTGGCCTTTGTCCTGCTGCTCCGGTATATCGGGTATCTGAGTCCCAACCTGTACATCCCCTTCTTCGATACCGTCGTTCCTCTGCCCGAACCGGTCTATGTGGCCTTCTGCGCCTTTGTGATCCTGGGCACGGTGAACGCGGTGAATCTTACGGACGGGGTGGACGGCCTGGTGACCGGCGTTACCCTGCCGGTGGCGCTGTGCTTTGCCGTCCTGGCCGTCACCTGGAAAATGGAACCACAGGCCATTTTTGCCGCGGCGCTTGCGGCGGGGCTCCTGGGCTTCCTGGCATACAATCGCCATCCGGCGAAGGTGTTCATGGGGGATACTGGCTCCCTGTTCCTGGGCGGCGCGGTCTGCGCCCTGGCCTTTGCCATGGATATGCCCCTGGCCCTGATTCCCCTGGGCATCGTGTATATCGCGGAGGCCATGAGCGATATCCTGCAGGTTGGGTATTTCAAGCTCACCCACGGGAAGCGGATCTTCAAAATGGCCCCCATCCATCATCACTTTGAAAAAAGCGGCTGGAGCGAGTGGAAGGTCTTCTGGGTCTTCTCCTCCGTCTCCCTGGCCTTTGCTCTCCTCACCTGGCTCGGCCTGCGGGGGAGATATGGACTCTGATTTCCCGGGAAAGGAAGGACGGAATATGGCGGAATTCACCGAGTTTCCCCTTGATTTGCCCCAGGCAGAGGCGCCGAAGCAGCCGGAAGCTCCGGAGAAGCAGGGGAGGGGACGGCGCAGAAGGGCGCGGGATGGCGTCGATCAGGCCAGAGGCCGGATCGATCTGACCTTCCTTCTGCTGACTCTTTTGCTTCTGGGCGTGGGCCTGGTGATGATGCTCTCCGCCAGCTATGTGAGCGCCTACTATGATACGGTGGGCGGGAGCAATCCCGGGGATCCGCTGTATTATTTCCGCAGACAGGTCCTGCTGGCGATCCTGGGTCTGATCCTGATGGTCGTCCTGGCCAGACTGCCTTACGGCCTTCTGCGCTGGGAGCTGCTGCCCTTCATCGCCCTGGCTGCGGCCTTCGGCCTGCTGCTCCTGGTCACGGTGATCGGCAAGGCCTCCCACGGCGCCGTGCGCTGGGTGCAGCTCGGCGGTATCCGCTTCCAGCCCTCGGAGCTGCTGAAGGCTGCGCTGGTGTTTTTCTTCGCCTATTGGGGAAGCCGGCATGCGGACCGGATGGGCACGTTCAAATACGGCGCGATGCCGCATCTGCTGCTCATGGTGGGCTTCGCGGGCCTGCTCATGCTCCAGCCTCATCTTTCCGCGACCATGATCGTGGTGGGCATCACCCTGATCATGATGTGGGCTTCCGGAACCCGTTGGTACTACGTGATCGGCGTCATCGTCGTCATGTGGCTCCTGTATCTGTTCGCCATGGCGAACCGGGAGTGGCTCACCTCGCTGGTGGAAAAGCTCTCCTACATCTATTCGCGGATCGACGCCTGGCAGGATCCGGAAAAGGAAAGACTCGGGGAGGGTTGGCAGATCCTTCAGTCCCTGTATGCCATCGGCTCCGGCGGCCTGCTGGGTCTGGGCCTGGGACAGAGCCGCCAGAAATACCTGTATTTGCCGGAGGAGCATAACGACTATATCTTCTCCATCATTTGCGAGGAGCTGGGGTTCATCGGCGCGGTGCTGATCCTTCTGCTCTTTGCGGTACTGATCATCCGGGGCTACTGGCTGGCCATGCACTGCCGGAACCGGTTCGATTCCCTGCTGATCACCGGCTTTACCTCCCTGCTGTTCCTGCAGGTCTTCCTGAATGTGGCGGTCGCCACGAACTTCCTGCCCTCCACCGGCATCTCCCTGCCGTTTTTCAGCTATGGGGGCACCGCCCTGATCATGCAGCTGGGCGAAGTGGGGCTGATCCTGCTGGCCTCCCGGGGCATACCGGATAAATAAGGGGGAAGCCATGCGATTTCTGTTTACCTGCGGGGGTACCGGGGGACATATCAACCCCGCGGTGGCCGCCGCTCAGCGCCTGAAGGCGCTGATGCCGGACTGCGAGATCCTCTTCCTGGGTACGGCGGACAACCTGGAGATGGACCTGGTGCCTCGGGAGGGGTTTCCCATCCGGGCGATTCCGGCGGGGAATCTGCACCGGAGCCTCAGACCGCGGGAAATCCTCCATAATCTGCGCTCCGGCGCGCTGCTGATGGAGGGCATCCGTCAGGCGAAGCGCATCCTGGAGGAATTCCGGCCGGACGCTGTGCTGGGTACCGGAGGCTATGTATGCTGCCCTGTGCTGATCGCCGCCTCCCGCATGAAGATCCCCACTCTGCTCCACGAGGCCAACGCCCTTCCGGGCCTCACGACGCGTATGCTGGAGAAGCATACGGATCAGCTGATGGTGGCCTTTGAGGAGAGCAGGAGGTATTATCGCGAGCCGGATAAGGTTGTATGCACGGGGATGCCGGTGCGCAGCGGCTTTCGGGACAGGGATCGGCTCATGGCCCGGCGGAGCCTGGGGATCCCGGAGGATCTGCCGCTGATTTTGTCCTTCGGCGGCTCCCTGGGCGCAGTCCGGATGAATGAAGCCCTGGCGGCGATGGCGGCCGAACAGGAAAAAGAACCCCGATTCCGCCTTCTCCACGCCACAGGCGGGGGTCAGGAGGGGCTGGAGACCATGCGCAGACGCATGGCGGAACTGGGGGCCGAACAGCCGGAGTATACCCGACTCGAGCCGTATCTCTATGATATGCCCGCCGCCATGGCGGCGGCGGATCTGGTGATCTGCCGGGCGGGAGCCTCCACCCTGGGAGAGCTGGCCGCCGCGGGAAAGGCCGCGATCCTGATCCCCTATCCCTATGCAACGGGAAACCATCAGGAAAAGAACGCCATGATCCCGGAGAGCCGAGGCGCGGCGGTGCTGCTGCGGGACGGCGACTGTTCCGCCGATACGCTGCGGGAAGCCGTCCTCCGGCTGCTGGAGGATCCGGCTGCTCTGCCGGAAATGGGCAGAAGGATGAAAAGTCTGGACCGGGCGGACGCCCTGGACGCCATCGTGGAACAGATCCTGCGCCTGGCCGCTTAGAACCCTATTCCCCGCTCCGCATAGGATGACATGAGATCACCTTTGCGGAGGACCGGCCATGAGTTCGATCTATGTTACGGGGGGAAAGCCCCTGTTCGGCGCCCTGCGGGTGCAGGGTGCAAAAAACAGCGCCCTGCCTATCCTGTCCGCCGCCGTGCTGGCGGAGGGCGTGAGCGTGATCCGCAACTGTCCGAAGCTGACGGATACGGAGGCCGCCGTTCGCATCCTGCGGGAGGTGGGCTGCCGGGTCTGGGCGGATGCAGACGCGCTGTATGTGGATTCCTCCGGCCCGATCCGGCCGGAGATCCCCAGCCGCCTGATGCGGGAGATGCGATCCAGCGTGATCTTCCTGGGCCCTCTTCTGGCCCGGTGCGGAGAGGCAAGGATGTCCGCCCCCGGAGGCTGCGAGATCGGCGCCAGGCCCATCGACCTGCATCTCAGCGCTCTGCGGAGCCTGGGGGCGGAGATCGACGAGCGGGGAGGAAACCTGGATTGCCGGGCAGTCCGTCTGAGGGGATGCCGGATCGATCTGCCCTTTCCCAGCGTGGGGGCGACGGAGAATGCCCTTCTGGCCGCCTGTCTGGGAGAAGGGGAGACCGTGATCACCAATGCGGCCAGGGAACCGGAGCTCCGGGATCTGGAGGCCTTTCTCAATTCTGCCGGGGCGTCGGTGAGCGGTGCGGGCAGCGCCGTGATCCGGGTGCAGGGGACTTCTGCCCTGCATGGGGCGGTCCATCGGATCATGCCGGATCGGATCGCCTCCTCGACCTGGCTCGCCGCGTGCGCCGCGGCGGGCGGGGATGTGCGGCTGTATGATACCGAGTGGAGAGACTATCACCCGGTCCTGCGGGCCTTGCAGGAGATGGGCTGCGATCTGTACACGGGGGAGAACCTGGTGCGCATCCGCAGTCTGGGCAGGCTGAAGGCCGCAAGTCCCATCGTCACAAGGCCATATCCCGGCTTTCCCACGGACGCCCAGCCGCCGCTCATGGCGGCGGCCCTCAGGGCGGAGGGAACCACCGCCTTTCAGGAGACGATCTTTGAAAGCCGCTTCCGCCATATTCCCGAGCTGCGGCGCATGGGGGCGGATATCCGCACCGATGGGCGGACCGCGGTGGTCTGGGGGGTGCCGAAGCTCTACGGGGCTGAGGTCTGCGCGCCGGATCTGCGGGGAGGCGCAGCCCTCCTGATCGCCGCCCTGGGGGCGGAAGGAGAAAGCCGCATCTGCGGGGTGAACCATTTGGACCGGGGCTATACTGCCATAGAAGAGAGCCTGGCGGAGCTGGGCGCGGAAACAGTACGCAAGGAGGACGGAGATGGATAAAGCGTTGACGGCGAGGTACCCGGATGCCCGGCGCACCGAAAAAACGGCGAGGATCATTCGATGGATCCTGGCGGCGTTCTGCATCATCGCGGCGCTTTACGGCTTCTTGAAAATAACCGATGTACAGATCAGCGGAAACATGGTATACTCAAACGAAGAAGTGTTTGCCGCATCCGGTCTGCGCGAGGGAACTCCTCTCCTGCTGACGGGAAGGGGCGCGGTGAAGCGGCTCATCGAATCCCGGCTTCCGGCGGTGGAAAAAGCGGATGTGCGCATCCGTCTGCCCGGCGCCGTGGTCATCCGCATCCGGGAGGGCACGGCCGTGGCCTCCCTTGAGATGGGGGACGGGCGCAGCCTCCTGCTGAGCGCCAAGGGTAAAGTGGTGGGGGAGACGGACGACCCCTCCGCCTATGTCCGGTTGGTGGGGATGACCCCGCTGGAGGGGGACGTCGGCCGCCTCCTGAAGCTGGAAAAAGAGGACGAAGTCAAGCTGGAATGCCTGTCAGAGTTGTTGACTCTTCTGGAAGAACACGGTAGAATAGAGGAAGTAAGGGAGCTGGATGTAGCCAACCTCACCTCTATCCGCATGAATTATGGGGACCGTTTCCAGGTGCGTCTGGGCGGCGCCGACCGTCTGGCCGAAAAGCTGAATTTCCTGGAGCAGATCCTGGAGGAGCTCTCCTATGGGGAGACCGGGACCATTGACCTCACCCGGGAAACGGAGGGGCACTACATCCCCCGGTAACGGACAGAAATAACGGATGCGTGCGCATGAGAGAAGGATGATGAAGAGATGTCTGATGTGGTGAACATGAAGGTCGTCGGCATCGGCGGCGCGGGGAACAATGTGGTGAGTCGGATGCGCTCTTCCGGGCTGGACGGCGTCACCTACGTAAACATCAATACCGATCGGCCCACTCTGGTTGCCTCCGCCGCGGATGAACGGGTGCAGATCGGCGAAAAGCTCACCCATGGCCAGGGAGCCGGTTCCAAGCCGGAGGTCGGCCGCATGGCGGCGGAGGAGGATCGCAACAATATCCTGCGGATCTTTGAGAATACGGATGCCGTCTTCCTCACCGCGGGCATGGGCGGCGGCACGGGCACCGGCGCGATCCCTGTGGTGGCGGACGCCGCCCGGGAGCAGGGCGTTCTGACCATCGCCGTGGTTTCCACCCCCTTTAAGTGGGAGGGGCCCAGGAAGATGCGTACCGCCGAGGCGGGGCTTGAAGCCCTGCGGGAAAAGGTGGATACCCTCTTCGTCATCCCCAATGAAAACATCAGGAAGGTTTCGGAGCAGAACGTCACCTTCGCCAACGCCTTCACCGTTTCCGACGAGGTCCTGAACCGGGCGGTGGGCGGCATAGCCGACCTGCTGCGGAGCACCGGCTTTATCAACCTGGATTTTGCCGATCTGAAGGCCATCCTGCGCCAGTCCGGCCTGGCCCACCTGGGCATCAGCGAGGCCAGCGGCAAGGGCAAGGTGGATGAGGCGGCAGCCGCGGCCATCCACAGCGACCTGACGGAAACCAGCGTAAACGGCGCCCGCCGGGTGATCGTGAACATGACCGTTTCCCAGGATCTGGCTATGGAGGACGTGACCACCCTGATGGAAAAGATCCAGGCGGCGGCTCATCCGGACGCCAACATCATTTTCGGCCTGGGTTACGACGAAACCCTGGTGGATGCGCTCCGTCTCATCGTGATCGCGACGGATTTCGACGGGGAAGCCGGCGCCGAGGGGAAGCCTGCGGAGGCGGCGAAGGACGCGGCTGCCGCGGCGGTGGAGAAGCAGCGGAGCGGAGAGCCGGAAGACGACGATGAATGGGATGCCTGGCTCATGAAGTATTTCGGGAACAAATGAGAACAGAAATCCGGGAGCCGAACCTTGCGGGGTCCGGCTCCCGCTGTATAAGGAAGGGGATTAACGATGGATATCGTGTTGACCGATCATTCCGAGCAGGTCAGCTGCGGGAAGCTCTATACCTTTCAGATCGCCATGAAACCCATACCGGATGGGAGAATACGGACGATCCGCGTCTGGCTGCCGGAGATCTATGACGGCGTCAGGCGCTTCCCCGTGCTGTACATGCATGACGGGCAGTATGTGTTTCCCGAGAACGGCCCTCTGGAAGGCATGGGCTCCTGGCAGTTTGCCCGGAAGATCAGCGAGCTGGAACCGGAATGCCAGTGCATCGTCGTCGCTATCGACACCTCCGGTGACCGCGGCAGCGAACTGCTGCCCCCCTACAAGCGCAATCCGGCCCACCGGATCCCCCGGGATCCCGGTACGCCGGACTATGTCGCCCTGGGCCATCTGTATGCGGACTTCGTTCGGGATACGCTGAAGCCGGTGATCGACGAGCGCTTTCTGACCCTGCCGGACGCCGCCCATACCGGCATCGGCGGTTCCTCCATGGGCGGCCTTCAGTCCTACTACATGACCATGAGGGATCCCAATGTATTCGGCCGCTCCCTGGACCTCTCCGCCGGATTGGATATCCTGGACGAAAGCTGCCTGGAGCTGATCGACGGCTATGACCCCAAACGGCTGGAGAACGCCCGCTTCTATTTCTACAGCGGGGATCAGGGGATGGATGTGACCATTATGAAGGCCACCGTCACCGTTTACCGCCGGATGAAGGATATGCTTCATCTGACGAACCGGCAGATCTGCATGATGATCGACAGCCGGGAATCCCACTGGGGCACCTCCTGGGGCAAATATCTGCAGGATGGACTCCGGTATCTGTTCAGTGAGGACAACGGCGTGGAGTCTCCCCCCGGCTTCACCCAGAATCTGCCTCGGGATAAGGAACACTCCAGCTGAAGGAATAACGAAGGATGGGCCGGCTGATCGACATTCGATCAACTGGCCCTTTTGCCTGCTGGCGAGGAGTCAGTCATTGACGATGGGACTGTAATACCAGCCGGTATTCACCACATTTTCATAGAAGCGGAGCGCGTCGTCCGCTGCATCCTCCACCATGGGGATGTCGTGGGAGACGCCGGAATGGATGACCAGCTTGCAGTTGGGCAGGCATTTTGCGGTCCGGAGCATCAGGTCGGGCCGGGAAATGGGATCCTCCATCCCGCCGATGATGAGTACCGGGGTCCTGATGGTCTTCAGCGCTTCCAGCACCTTGGCCTCCGTATGCAGGGCGGCCAGGGGGCGGCCGAAGTCGATGGCCTTGGTCTCCGGCGCGTCGTAGATCGCCTCATAATCCGGCTGCGCCCGCTTCGCCCGGTTCTCCGCCTCCTCGATGGCGTACCGCTCCCGGATCCTGGGGTCCTCGGATGGGGTGCGCATCACCGGCAGCTTCAGCTTGCCGGACATGGTCAGGCTGCGGATGGACTGCTTTCCCTCGTCCAGGTTGTGGGGGCCGGGGACGACGGCGAAAAAGCAAATGACCCGCTCAGGATGCCGCAGCACCACATGCCAGCCGGCGCCCGCCCCATGAGAGGCGCCGGAATAGACGAATCTGCCTATGCCCATCTTGTCCGCAAAGGCGATGACGTCGTCCGCAAAACGGTCGTACCAGTGCTCTCCGTAATCCTCCCGGATGTGGGTGGACTGTCCGAAGCCCCGGTTGGTGAGCAGGAAAACATGGAAGCCCCGTTTCGCCAACTCCCGCTCCAGACTGAAGCGGCTGTGGCCCACCTGCGTGCAGAGCAGGAAGCGGTCGCCCTCGCCCCACTCCTCATAATGGATCTGAATCCCTTTTTCCACTTCCATCAACGGCATGATGAAAACCTCCCTATGTGATCGAATTTCTCCGTTTTCGGTTCAGCCGAGACGCAGCCAGACGCGCATTTCCCCGGGACTGCGGTTCGCCCAGGCATAGTAGGGGATCAGCCGGATGCTGACCCTATCCCGCTCCGGACCGCCCCAGGGACGGTACAGGCTGCCGTCGTCGTCGGTCCAGTCCCGGTCCCGCCAGCCGGAGATCATCACGGCCTTACCGTTCCCCGGTACGTCGGGAAGATCGGCCCAAACCGGTTCTGCGGAGGGATCCAGGGAGAGCCTGTGCAGATCCGGCCCGTTATCCGCCTCCTCTGCGCAGTACACCAGCGGCCCGCAGACGACGGCGGCCTTTCCCGCGTCCTCGTATACCCTGGGAGAGGCGGCATACAGCCTTGGGCGAAGCTCCAGCTCCAGCTCCAGCCGGTCCCCCTCCGCCCATGTCCGGTTCAGGATCAGATAGCCGTTTTCCAAACGGTATGCCGCCTTCTCCCCGTTGACCAGCAGGTGAAAGCGAGGGGACCAGGCGGGGAGCCGCAGGGCCAGCTCGGCCCGAAGCGGGTTTCCGGCATGCAGCGTACAGCAAATTCTTCCATCCCAGGGATACTCCGTGCGGCAGTCCAGACGGAGCGTTCCTTCGGGAAGCCGGAACTCCGCCTCCCCGGAGAGGTACAGGTGGACGTACACCCGGCTGCCGGAGACGGAATACAGGTAGTCCTCCAGAGACATGAGCAGCCGGACCAGATTGGGCGGGCAGCAGGCGCAGCCGAACCAGGGCTGCCGCCGGTATTCCACATGCCGCTTGGCGTTATCTTTGCTGCAGGCTTCCGGAAGCACCTCCAGCGGGTTCACATAGAAGAAACTCTGCCCATCCAGCTGCATTCCGCTGAGGATGCAGTTGTACAGGGCCCGCTCCATCACGTCCGCGTATTTTCCGTTTGGCTCCAGAAGGAGCATCCTGCGGGAAAAAAACACCAGGCCGATGGCGGCGCAGGTCTCCGCATACACCGTATCGTTGGGCAAGTCGTAGTCGAAGGTGAAGGCCTCCCCGTAGGCGGAGGAGCCGATCCCCCCGGTGATGTACATGCGCCTTTCCGTCACGCTGCTCCACAGCCGCCGGCAGGCGGCCTGAAGGCCGGGATCCCCGGTGAGCCGCGCCAGGTCTGCCATGGCGCTGTACAGATACATGGCGCGGACCGCGTGGCCCTCCGCTTCCCCCTGCTCCCGCACGGGTTTGTCCGATTGGCAGTAGGCGTAACCCAGAGGTCCGTCCTCAAAATAGTACCGCCCGTTGCCGTTCAGCCGTTCCTCCTCCCGGAAATACTGCGGCTCCGTGCCCCGGGCATCCACAAAATACCGGGCGAGGCGGAGGTAATCCTCTTTTCCGGTGTGGGTATACAGGCTGACCAGGGCGAGCTCCAGCTCCGGATGTCCGGGGTAGCCGTGTTTCTTCCCCGGCTCCGGTCCGAAGGTCCGGTCCACCAGATCGGCATAACGCTCCGCCGCCTCCAGCAGGGCGGTCTTGCCGGTGGCGCGGTGGTAGGCCACCGCAGCCTCGATCATGTGGCCGAGGCAGTACAGCTCATGATTGTCCCGGAGATTGGTGAAACGACGGTCCGGCGCGGTGATCGTATAATAGGTGTTCAGGTATCCGTCCGGCTGCTGGGCGGAGATCATGGCTTCCACCGCTTCGTCCGCCTTTCGCTCCAGCTCCGGGTCGGGATGGGACAGGAGGCTGTGGGCTACGCCCTCCAGCCATTTTGAAGCGTCGCTGTCCTGAAAGACAAAGCCGTGGTGCTCTCCGGCTTCTTTCCCCGCGGCGATGCGGAAATTCCGCAGACAGCCGCTGGGCTCCGTCCCCGGCAGAGCGTCGTTCAGCGCCAGCCACTGGTAGGGGATGGCGCTGCTGCGGATGGTCTCCCGCAGGGGGTCCCAGAAGGGATCATGGATGTTTACCTGCAGTACGCCGTTTCCCGATCCGGCGGCCGCACAAGGATCCTTCATCTTCATTCCTCCGCACAGGGGGACCGGACGCCGCCGGTCCCGGAATCAAAAAAAGTCTATCAGAAACCCGGGTGGGATGCAAGGGCTCCCGCCGCCGGAGAAATGGCCGAAAAAGCGCAAAGGTCTTGACAGGCAATGATTTAACGTGCTAAATTCATCTGTGTTCCCAGTTTATATTCATTATGCTACAAGGAGATCATGAAAATGAAAAAGTCAGTTGCATTGCTGCTTGCCGCAGCGCTTTGCCTCTGCCTGTTCGTCGGCTGCTCCGGCAGCGGTAACGGCAGCACCCCCGCGACCCAGGCTCCGGACGGCGGCGCCGCCGGCGCTGCGCCCATTAAGCTGGGCGGCATCGGCCCCCTCACCGGCGGGGCTGCCATTTACGGCAACGCCGCGAAGAATGGCGCCGCCATCGCCGTGGAGGAGATCAACGCCCTGGGCGGTCTGCAGTTCGACCTTCGCTATGAGGACGACGCCCATGATGCGGAGAAATCCGTCAACGCCTATAACACCCTGAAGGGCTGGGGAATGCAGATCTTCCTGGGCTCCGTCACCTCGACCCCCTGCGTGGCTACCTCCGTGGAAGCCAATAACGATCATATCTTCCTGCTGACCCCCTCCGCCTCCTCGACGGATGTGCTGGGCGGCATTGCGAACCCCCTCACCGGCACCGTGGATATCCCCCGGAAGGACACCGTATTCCAGATGTGCTTCGTGGACCCCAACCAGGGCAGCGCTTCCGCCCAGTACATCTTCGACCAGAAGCTGGCCACCAAGATCGCCGTGATCTATAAGAACGACGACGTTTACTCCACCGGCGTGTACAATTCCTTCGCCCCCAAGGCCCAGGAGCTGGGCCTGGATATCGTCTCCACCACCACCTTCACGGAGGACACCAAGACTGATTTCTCCGTGCAGCTGAACGACGCCAAGTCCCAGGGGGCGGATCTGATCTTCCTGCCCATGTACTATGACGCCGCCGCCCTGATCCTCACCCAGGCCAATGCCATGGGCTATGCCCCCAAGTGGTTCGGCATCGACGGGATGGACGGCATCCTTGCGGTGGACGGCTTCAATACCGCTCTGGCCGAGGGCGTTATGCTCCTGACCCCCTTCAGCGCGGACTCCTCCGACCCCAAGACCCAGAGCTTCGTGGCCAAATACCAGGCGGCTTACGGGGAGGTCCCCAACCAGTTCGCCGCCGACGGTTATGACTGCGTCTACGCCATCTACAACGCTCTGAACAAGGCCGGCGTTAAGGATGCCTCCCTCAGCGCCGCCGAGCTCTGCGACAAGCTCATCGCCCAGTTCACCACCATGACCTACGACGGTCTCACCGGGGACGGCATGACCTGGGGCGCGGACGGCGCCGTGACCAAGAGCCCGAAGGGCATGTACATCCAGAACGGCGTCTACGTCGGTATGGACTGAAAAAAACGCATCGGAACCTGAGGACAGGAGGCTGCCCCTTCATCGGCGGCCTCCTGGCTTTCCGCATTTACCCCTATCCGGAAATGAGGTGTTGAGACATGATCTTCCTGACCCACCTGATCAATGGGATCAGCCTGGGCAGCGTGTATGCCATCATCGCTCTGGGCTACACAATGGTCTACGGCATCGCCAAGATGCTGAATTTCGCCCATGGAGACGTGATCATGGTCGGCGCGTACATCTGCTTCTTCGCGGTGGCCTCCTACCATCTCCCCCCTCTCCTGGGCGTGGTGATCGCCATGCTCCTGTGTACGGCCCTGGGCATGCTCATCGAGCGCCTGGCCTATAAGCCGCTTCGGCAGGCGGCCAGCCTGGCGGTGCTGATCACCGCCATCGGCGTGAGCTATTTTCTGCAGAACGGCGCCCAGCTGCTCTGGGGCTCCAACAACAAGATGTTCCCGAACATCATCCCCGGTGAGGGGATCTCCCTCTTCGGCGGGGAGCTCCATATCTCCGCCGCGACCCTGGTGACCATCGCAGCCTGTATCGTCATCATGCTTGTCCTCACCTGGTTCACCGGCAATACCCGCATCGGGAAAGCCATGCGGGCGGTGAGCGAGGATAAGGGCGCGGCGCAGCTCATGGGCATCAACGTCAACACCACCATCTCCGTGACCTTTGCCATCGGCTCCGCCCTGGCGGCGGTGGCCGGGGTGCTGTATATGTCCAGCTACCCGATCCTGGTTCCCACCACCGGTTCCATGCCCGGCATCAAGGCCTTCACCGCCGCGGTGTTCGGCGGGATCGGCTCCATCCCCGGCGCTCTGCTGGGCGGCATCCTCCTGGGGGTCATCGAGATTTTCGCCGGGGCGTATATCTCCACCCAGCTGGCCAATGCCATCGTCTTTCTGGTGCTCATCGTCGTCCTGCTGGTGAAGCCCACCGGCCTGCTGGGCAAGCAGGTCCGGGAAAAGGTCTGAGGAGGGCGAAGAATGAACAGATTCAAGCGGATCGATCGTTCCCTTCGCCGGGATTATCTGACCTATGCTTTCGTGATCGTCGCCTATGTGCTCCTGCAGATCTTCTCCGGGACCCGCGGCTTTTCGCCCACCCTGCGGGGCCAGCTGGTGCCCATCTGCGCCTATGTGGTCATGGCCATGAGCCTGAACCTCACCGTGGGCGTTCTGGGCGAGCTGAGCCTGGGCCATGCGGGATTCATGAGCGTGGGCGCCTTCTCCGGAGCTGTGGCGGCTGCCGCTTTGCAGAACGCTATTCCCTCTCCCGGCCTGCGTCTGGCTATTGCCCTGGTGATCGGCGCGGTGTTCGCCGGGATCGTGGGCACGATCATCTCCGTGCCGGTGCTCCGGCTGAACGGGGATTATCTGGCTATCGTGACCCTGGCCTTCGGGCAGATCATCAAGTCCCTGATCGAGAACCTGTATGTGGGCGTGGACGCCGCCGGGCTGCATTTCAGCTTTCTCCGGCCCAATATCACCCTGGCCCAGGGTGGACGGATGATCCTCAACGGGCCCATGGGCATTCCCAATATCAGCAAGATATCCACCTTTCTGGCGGGCTTTATCCTCATCATGCTCACCCTGTTCATCATCTTCAACCTGGTGCGCAGCCGGGCGGGCAGAGCCATCATGGCCCTGCGGGATAACCGCATCGCGGCGGAGAGCGTGGGCATCAATGTGACAAAGTACAAGATGATGGCCTTTGTCACCTCCGCAGCCCTGGCCGGGGCCGCCGGAGCGCTCTTCGCCCTGGGACAGAATACCATCGTCGCCGCGAAGTTCGATTTCAATACCTCTATCCTCATCCTGGTCTTCGTGGTGCTGGGCGGCCTGGGCAATATGTTCGGCTCCATCATTGCCGCCGCAGCCCTGACCATCCTGCCGGAGGCCCTCCGGGGCTTTGCGGATTACCGGATGCTGATCTATGCCGTGGTGCTGATCCTGGTCATGCTGGGCACCAACAGTCCCCAGCTGAAGGGCCTGCTGAAAAAGCTGCTGCCCGGGAAGAAAGGGGAGGAGGTATAGCCATGCCGAAGAAGGTTGCATCCGTAAACGACAGTCCCCTGGTGCCCATGCCCTCCGAGGCCTATATCCCCCAGCGGGATCTGGGCAAGACCCCCATCCTGGAATGCCGGCATCTGGGCATCGATTTCGGCGGACTTACCGCCGTGGACGATTTCAATCTGATCCTGGGAAGAACGGAGATCGCCGGGCTCATCGGGCCCAACGGGGCGGGGAAGACCACGGTATTCAATCTGCTGACGAAGATCTACCAGCCCACCCGGGGGACCATCCTTCTGGACGGGCGGGATACCCACAGCATGAGTACCGTGCAGATCAACAAAATGGGCATCGCCCGCACCTTCCAGAATATCCGCCTGTTCAGCAACCTCTCCGTGGAGGATAATGTGAAGCTGGGTATGCACAACTCCATCCGCTACGGCATGTTCAGCGGCATCCTCCGGCTCCCGGCCTACTGGAAGCAGGAGCGGGTCGCCCATGAGCGGGCCATGGAGCTGCTCAGCCTGTTCGACATGCAGGATATTGCCGGAGCCAAGGCGGGTTCTCTGCCCTACGGCGCCCAGCGCCGGCTGGAGATCGTCCGGGCTCTGGCCACGAATCCCAGCCTTCTGCTCCTGGATGAGCCCGCCGCGGGGATGAATCCCTCGGAGACCTCGGAGCTCATGGAGAACATCGTGAAGATCCGGGATACCTTCAATATCGCCGTGCTCCTCATCGAGCATGATATGAGCCTGGTGATGGGCATCTGCGAGGGCATCTGCGTGCTGAACTTCGGCAAGGTGATCGCCAAGGGGACGCCGACGGATATCCAGTCCGACCCCACGGTCATCGAAGCCTACCTGGGCAAGAAGAAGGAGGCGTGAGCATGGAGGAGATCCTGAGCGTTCAGGGCATCAACGTCTATTATGGGGCCATCCACGCCATCAAGGACGTATCCCTGACCGTGAACGAGGGGGAGATCGTCACCCTCATCGGCGCCAACGGGGCGGGGAAGTCCACCACCCTGCAGACCATCTCCGGCCTCCTGCGGTCAAAAACCGGGGATATCCGTTTCTGCGGCCAAAGCATCGCCCATCTTCCCTCCCATAAGATCGTGGAGCGGGGCGTCGCCCAGGTGCCGGAGGGGCGTCGCATCTTCCTGCAGATGACGGTGCAGGAAAACCTGGAGATGGGCGCCTTCACCCGCAGCGGCGGGGTGGACAAGGATCTGGAACGGGTCTACGCCCTGTTCCCCCGGCTTCTGGAGCGGAAGAAGCAGATCGCCGGGACCCTGTCCGGCGGCGAACAGCAGATGCTGGCCATGGGCAGGGCGCTCATGAGCCATCCGAAGCTGATGATGTTGGATGAGCCCAGCATGGGCCTGGCGCCGATCCTGGTGGAGCAGGTGTTCTCCATTATCCGCCAGCTCCATGAGGAGGGCACCACCATTCTGCTGGTGGAGCAGAATGCGCAGATGGCCCTTTCCGTGGCGGACCGGGCCTATGTGATGGAGACCGGGAAAATCACCCTCCAAGGCACCGGCGCGGAGCTGGCCCAGAGCGACCGGGTGAAGAAAGCCTACCTGGGCGGATAAACTGCTTCAAATCGGACCCGCTGCGCTGGGCTCCGATTTGAGAAGGCTGCGCTCTGCTCCCCGCACTCGCTCCGCTCGCACAGTCCGCTCCGCGAGCAGGTTTTTTGTCCAGAAGTGAATTCCGGGCAAAAAGATCCAAATTGATTCGCGCCTCCGGGCGCGAACTCTGCGAGGCACAGAAAACGGCGCCGGAAGGGAATCATCCCTTCCGGCGCTTCTTTGTCCGATTGGATTTACAGCAGCATGACTCCGGCGTCCCGGCAGATCGCCATGGTCTCCTCGTCCCAGATGGAGGCCTGGACCTCGCCGATATGCGCCTTGCCCAGGAGCAGCATACTCAGGCGGCTCTGGCCGATGCCGCCGCCGATGGTGAGGGGGAGCTCACCCGCCAGGAGCAGCTTATGGTAGGGGAGGGCGCGGCGTTCGTCGCAGTGAGCCAGGGTGAGCTGCCTGTCCAGAGAGGACGGATCCACCCGGATCCCCATGCTGGAGAGCTCCATGGCCCGGCCCAGCAGGTCATTCCATACCAGGATATCCCCGTTCAGTGCCCAGTCGTCATAGTCCGGGGCCCGACCGTCATGGGGTTTGCCGGATCTCAATGCTCCGCCGATCCCCTGGATGAAGGCGGTGCCCTTCTCCCGCAGGTAAGCGTCCTCCCGCTCCTTGGGGGACTTCTCCGGCCAACGCTCCTCCAGCTCCAGGGCGGTGACGAAGCTGACCTCCCGATTGAGCTTGCCCAGGGTCTGGAGCTGGGGATAGATGGCCTCCATGGTATCCTGGGTATCGCAGATGGCGGCGACGATGTGCTTTACCGTTTCGTGCAGATAGTCTGCGGTCCGGTCCTCCCGGGTGATGACCTTTTCCCAGTCCCACTGGTCCACATAGACGGAATGCAGGTTATCCAGCTCATCCTCGTCCCGGCGGATGGCGTTCATGTCCGTATACAGCCCTTTGCCCGGGTGAAAATCGTACCGTTTCAGGGCCAGGCGCTTCCATTTGGCCAGGGACTGGACCACCTCCGCCCGGATATCGGAGCGGAGGATATCGAAGGAGACGGGCCGCTCCACTCCGTTCAGGTTATCGTTCAGGCCGGAATCCTGCGCCACGAACAGAGGGGCGGAGACCCGGTAGAGATTCAGCAGCGCCCCCAGCCGGTCCTCGAAGAGCCGCTTCAGCAGGGATATGGCCTTTTGGGTATCGTAGATGGAAAGGAGGCTCTCGTAGCCCTCAGGAATAAAGGTTTTCATGGGATCATCTCCGGTATCTGTGGATTTGAATGATTTATTGTAGCAGAGAACGAAAGAAAAGGGAAGCGCCCGGGATAGATTTTTCCGGGCGCAAAGCTATGGATGGATGAATTCCCGCTCCGATAGACCGCCGGGGTGCTCCAGGACCCGGCCCGTGGGCCGGAAGCCGTTCCGGCGGTACAGCCGTTCCGCCCCCGTGTTGTTCTCCAGGATCCAGAGGGTGGGGGAACCGGTACACTGCCCCATGGTGTGCTGAAGAAGCACGGTTCCGTATCCCTTGTTCCGCTCATCCGGCAGGATATACAGATCTGCGATCAAATCTCCCGTCACCGTGACCAGGCCGATGGGCTTATTTCCCCGGAGCAGGAGAAAAATCCGGCTGCCGGAAGCCGCTTTGTCCGCCAGGTAGCGGTACTGCCGCTCCGGCGTGTGGGCCGCGACGAAATCCGGAGAGGAGAAGGAGCGATGGGAATCCTGCCAGGAGACGGAATG
Source organism: Oscillospiraceae bacterium (assembly GCA_017545325.1). The sequence goes on from JAFWOX010000003.1 coordinate 65,262, forward strand.
GACCCCCGCCGCCTGCCGCAAATCGGCTTCTTCCCGGACAGATACGATGCGCAGCTCCTCCATATTCCCGCCTCCTTCCGGGGAATATAACACAGAAATTTACCCTTGACAAGCCTCGTATAACAAAGTATAGTAAGCATAGATATACAAGGCATAAGAGGTGAGAAGATGAACACCAACCGGAGCATGGCCTGGCTGCGGGAGGCGGTGGGGGGCATCAAGTATCCCCCGGACCGGCGGAAGGTGGAGAATGAGCTGTACAGCCACATCATGCAGCGGAACCGGGATTTCCTCAATGAAGGCTGTACGGAGCGGGAGGCGGACGAAAAGGCCTGCGCAGTCATGGGTGACCCGGTGGAGGTCCGCCGGGATCTGGCCGCCATCCACCGCCCGTTTTGGGGGTATGCCGCGTTCATCCTGCGCATTCTGGTGATCGGCGTGTTTCTTTGGGCTTTGATCTCCGCTCTGCGCAGCAGCCCCCGCATCGTCTACGCCCTTGGCCCGCTCGTGGATGAAAACCGCTTCACCGTTTCCGGGGAATGGCGGTCTCAGGATTCCCGGATCCGATGCGGGGACTATACCATCCGCCTGAAGCAAACGGCTTACGGCAAGGAGAAGGAGACCGGGGAAAGCTGCCTGTTGCTGGAGTTCAGGACATTCACCGCCGATCCCTTCCTCGGTCCGCCCTGGTTCATCGTCCAACCGGTATTGGAGGATAGCCGGGGCCTGGTCTATCCGGTGGAGCAGTCAGGCAGCAGCCGGGACCTGGTATTCACTGGCCGACGGCTGTTGTTCGTATATATGCAGCCGGGAGCGGATTGGGCGGTGCTCACCATACAGGGTCCGGATGGGCCGGAACGGATGACGGTCCGGTTGGAGGAGGGAAGAGCATGAGAGGAAGCTATTGGCGTTTTTCCCGACCTCTGCGCTGCGCCGGGTATCTCTGTCTGCTCCTGATCCTGGCCTGGGTCCTGCGTCTGGCAAACGGCATCCCTCCGGCAGGCCCGAAAACCGCGATCCGGCGTGCGGAGCGGGCCGCTTTGCGCAAACCGGGAGAGATCACGGAGGTTTTCGAAGAGGGAAGCGGGTATTCCGCCGCCGTGACCTGGCTTGACGGGGAGCTGTACACCTATTTCCTCGTGCCGCACTATGCAAAAGGAGAAAAAACCCACCGGTATGAACAAGGCGTGGTATTCCGGAATACGGATGGAGATTCCCCCTTCTGGTGTACCACGCCCACTATGGGCGGGTATACCGTCAAGAATGGGGATTTCATCCTGCAGAGCGTCTTTTATGTGTTGGTCAAGCAGCCGGACCCCGCCGTGGTCTCCGGAAAACTGACCGTCAGGGGAGAAATGGAGGGGGCGTTCCGCACCTGGGTCAGCGAAGCGAAACGGGATGATCCCCGTTACCTGGTTTTTCGTCTGGAACAGACCGAAGGGGGCAATAAGATCCGGGAGATCTTCGATGCATTGAGCAACGGATCTTACTATCGGTCTCCGGTGACCGCCGAGGCGGAGGCCGCATTTTTTGATGCAGAAGGAAATGAAATGGACAGAGTATCGTTCAGCATGGTCCAGGGCTCGTTCAGCGTACCTGACCTGGAACCGATCGTTGTGGAAGGGAGTTATAGCTATGGCGCGTGAACAGGAACCCGGCGGGATGGATATGCTCATCCTGCACCTTCTGGCGGAGCGGGATATGTACGGCTATGAGATGGTGACGGAGCTGGCCGGCCGGTCCAGCGAGGTATTCCAGATGAAGGAGGGGACCCTGTACCCCCTTCTGCACCGACTGGAGAAGGAGGGCTCCGTCTCCGCCTACGAGGAGAAAAAGGAGGGGCGGGTGAGGCGGTACTACCGCCTCACCCGAAAAGGCGGAGAAAAGCTGAGAGAGCGGACTGAAGCCTGGGAACGGTATGCCGGAGCCGTGAACGCGGTCCTGTGCGGGACGCCGGGGTAATTTGCCCCGTCCCGCCACAGCGATCTGTCTCCCCTGAAAGGGGAGATGCCCCAGTGGGCACACTGGGGCAGAGAGGTTCTGGCAGAGCTGTCGCCGTGCGCAGGGAAGGATATAACGACCAGATATAACCTCTCCGGCATCCGGTTTGCGTGAAATGCCGGATGCCACCTCCCCTTTCAGGGGAGGCTGAATAAGGATGCAGCAGCAGAATGCCCGCTGCATCCGCGGTGAACTGCGCCCTTTTTTCCCAAGAAACCGGGAGAATTGTTAAAAAACTGATGAGAAAGGAAGCGAATTCAACATGAAATCCTCCCTTTGGATCAAGACTTTATTCCGCAGTCCGGTGCGGACCATCGTCACCTGGGTGCTGCTCCTGGCAGCAGCCTTCCAGTTCACCCTGAGCCTCACGGACTATGTATCTACGCGCAGAGGCTTGCATGAGGCGAAGGCAAGTATGAAGGGCGTTCTCAGCATTGAGCATTCCCCGGCTCTGGACCCCAACGCCCCGGGAAACAACGCGGGCACCAATCTCTTCCTGATGTATGACCCCACCGGTCCGGGTACGGGGATAGAGCAGTACGACAATGCCCGGTACCACGCCACTCCCATCACCGATGCGGAGCTGGCGGCGGTGGAGCAGTCCATCCTGCCGAGCTTGGCGGGGATCGAGGTGCGGACCATGACCGCCGGGATATCGGACTATATCCGCAAGGAGGGAATATCCAGTTCCGGCTCCAGCCTGTATTACAAGGACCGCCTGGTGCTGGAGGCCACGGTTGCGGCAGTGGATCAGGCGACGGACATAGTGTTTTGGCTGGTCTCACCGGGGCAGGGCAGCACCTGCGATAAGGAGGCAAGCTGTGTCCTGACCCTGGAGGATATCAGACTCCTGGCCGGTGAGTCTGCACCCCTGGAAATGCGGGGAGGAAAGGAGGTATTCGTGATCGCCGCATCGGAGGCTTACCGGGACAGGCCTTACATCTGGATGTATCTGAACTGCGTCTTCTTCAAAAACCGTCTCTACGCGGAGGACCTGACCGGTCTGGAGGTGGGGAGAAGGTATGTTTTCGTGGTACGCACGATCTCGGGCAATGGCTGGAACAGCCAGGATACCGACTCCATAAGACCCATATTGTCCTTCGGGGACGATACCCTGCTGGACTGGTGGCCCTACTTCACCGATATCACCGACCTGCCGGGAAACTATCTGGAGGGGGAGGACTTCGCTGCCCTCCGGGAGCTCATCCAGGTAACCAACGACGACTGGCATACCCTGGACGTGGTGTATGCCGGGGATATGTCCGTCATCCGCCGGGCGACGGACCTGCGTCTGACGCCGGTACAGGGCAGGTTCCTGGAGCCGGAGGACAGGGAGACGCCGGTATGCGTGGTAAATGAGGACTTTGCCGCGGCCAACGGCCTCAGCCTTGGGGATACGCTCCGGCTGAAGCTGGGGGACTACCCCATGGAGCAGCATGTGAGCCTGGGGGCTGTGGCCTCCACCCGGGGACGCTATGCGGAGAACTGGACGGAGCAGGAGTTCACCATCATCGGCACCTGGCGGGATGTGAACCAGGGCAATTACCTCACGGAGGACTACATCTGGGCCTATTCCGATTCCACCGTCTTTGTGCCCTCCTCCTACACACCGGAGGGGGCGACGAAGCGGACGGCGTATTATCCCGGGGATATCACCCTGCTGATCGACGCCGACGCCATGGGGGATTTCGTGGAGAATACGCTTCCAGCCCTGCAGGAGGCGGGATGGATCACCTACTGGAACGACCGGGGATGGCCCCAGATGGAGGAGGAGCTGAACCAGGTGAGCCAGACCTCCCTGTATAAGCTCCTGGCCTTCGGCGCGGCGACCCTGCTGGTCATCGCCCTCACCGTGTATCTCTTCGTTGCCCGCCGCAGCCGGGATTATGCCATTCTTCGGGCCATGGGCATGGATCGGAGGCATAGCGGCCGCAGCCTGCTCATCCCCCTTCTGTGCCTTACCCTGGCAGCGGTGATCCCCGGTGTGGCTGCCGCCCTCATTTGGTATGGACGGAGCGGGGCGGTCACCCTGATGCCGGCGATCAGTGTGGTGATCCTTCCTGCCGTGACCATGCTGGCAGCCCTGGTGCTGGTGACGCGGATGGGCAGGATTTCCCCTCTGCTCCTGATCCAGGCGGGGGTGAAGAAATGAACGCTTCCCTGAGGTATACCCTGCGGCATGCCCGCAGAGCCGTCGTGAAATCTCTTCTGGCGATTCTGCTGGCTCTCCTTCTTGCCGCGGCGGTAGGGCGGCTGGACGCCCTGCGTCGGCACTACGACGCCCTGTGTCACAGCGTGGAGGTGAGGGGCGTGGTGAGCGGCGGCCTGTCCGTCTACCGGGCGGAGAAGCTGGGGGAAGCGGAGGAGATCAAGTATTCCTATCTGGAATATCTCCGGCAGGGAGCCGAGTTCATGCTTTCCGACGATTCATTCCATAGCTGTATCCTCTGCTTTTCCTCGGATTATACCGTGAACGCCGGGGCGGAGGCGGAGTGGCTGGAGGGATGGGATCACGAACGGTTTCAGGCGGCTACGGGCAAGGTCTGTCTGATCACGGAAACCCTGGCGGCAGAGCTGGAGATCGCTCCCGGCGACCGGATCCGGATCTCTGCGGATACCTATCTGAATGCCCTGAGACAAGGTCATCCCGAAGCGAGCATGGAGGATCTGCTGGAGATCTATAAGGAGCATCGGTCGCCAACCGCCGTGGTAGGCCTGATACCCAATGAGAGTTTTCCCTCCCGCCTGTGGCTGCCCATCCACGGCATGGGGGTTTACTCCGAAACCTTCCCGGACCTGAAGGTGGAATACGCCTTCTATACCCTGCGGGATTACGAGGATATTCAGACTTTCCGGGAGCGGTTTCTCGCAGAGACAGCCAGGGAGAAGGGAAACCCCTCTCTCTACCTGGATACGGCGGAGGCGGACCGGGTACATCGCATGGCGAATCTGCTGAACACCCTGTACCCCATCGCGGTGGGTATCGCCCTGCTGCTGGGCGCCGTCCTCCCCGGCCTCATGGTGCTGCAGAACAGCCGGGAAACCGCCATTCTCCGGGTCCTGGGCATGAGCCGAAGAAGAGTGTGCGCTATGCTGACCGGGGAACAGGTCCTGTTGTGTATCCTGGGCCTCATCCTGGGGGTGGCGGCAGCCTTTTTCCTGGGAGCCGGGTGGGAATTGACTTACCCGGGACTCCATCTGGCCGCTTGTCTCATCGGCAGTATCATTTTTGCCTGGGTCAGCACCGGGAAGGACCTGCTTTCCCTGCTCCAGGCAAAGGAATAATCAAAATATAAGGAGGCATCACAATGAACGCCCTTACGCTTGATAACGTATCCTATACCTATCCCGGCGGGACTTCCCCAGTGGTTAAGGGAGCCAGTTTCGGCTTTGAAGCCGGGACAATTTATGCGGTGGTGGGCCCCAGCGGCAGCGGCAAGAGTACCCTCCTGAGCATGCTGGCGGGGCTGGATATGCCCGGTTCCGGAGATGTGATCCTGCAGGAGGAAAACCTGAAAACCCTGGACCTGGACAAATACCGTCGTGAGGGAGTCAGCATCATCTTCCAGGCCTTTTGCCTCCTGCCCCTGCTCACAGTGCGGGAAAACGTCTGCCTGCCCATGGAGATGCAGGGCATACCAGAGGCTAACGCTCGGGAGCGGGCGGCAGAGGCCCTGGTAAAGGTGGGCATTGAGGAGAGCAAGCACAAGCGCTTCCCCTCCGCACTCTCAGGAGGCGAGCAGCAGCGGGTGGCCATCGCCCGGAGCTTGTGCAGCGGTGCTCCCGTTCTCCTGGCGGACGAGCCCACGGGAAACCTGGACGGGGAGAACACCCGCATCGTCATGGATATTCTCCGCCGCCTGGCCCACGAGGAAGGACGCTGTGTCATCGTGGTCACCCACGATCCGGAGGTGGCGGAGGCTGCGGACCGGGTTCTGCGCATGAAGGACGGCGTCCTGACGGCGGAGTGAAACGGCGGGCTCTCAGTCTGCTCCTGGCGTGCCTGACGGCGGCGTCCCTGTTCGGGCTTAGTTACGGCCTTGGGCTCAACGCGTTATTCCTTCGGGAAGCACAGTATTCCACTGAGGCGCACTACGGCATACTCACCCTGCTGCCGGAGCGGGTTCCGGAGGCTGCACCGGGAGAAAACGCATGGCTGAACGGGGACCCTCGCAGGTCCCTGATCCCCGTGCTGACGGACGATCAATATGAGAAGCTGAATAAGCACAGCACCGCCTATCCCATCCATCCCCGGTACATGACCCTGGGGGTGTCGGCGGAATACTGCCGTCTGCCGCCCCCGGAAGGATACTACGACTATGCGGATCGCCTTGTCATAGAGGCTGTCGTACAATCCATAAACGATGATTCCTTGCAGCTCACCGACTGTGTATTTCTGGGCGGCAAAGCGGAAGCCCTGCAGAAAAGCATTTCCGCATGGCTTTCGGAGGATCTGGCGGAAACCTGGTCTGTGGGAGATCGGATGGAATTCTCCCTTCGGACCTGGCAGGAGAACGGAATATGGCTGTATCGGGTGGATAAAGAGCTGGTTCCCAAGGGCGGCACAAAGCCGGAAGACGTGGTGAGCATGGCGGAGGACAACCTGCACGGGTTTGACCTGGTGTTCACGGAGGATATGCACTGGATCTGGCGGGTCATGCAGGGGGAACTCTGCTGCATCCAAGGCAGACTGATCGAAGAAACAGACGCTGGTAGCCAGGTCTGCGTAGTCAGCGAGCGCTTTCTGCGGGAAAACGACCTTGCATTGGGAGACAGCCTTCTCTTTCGGGTGGGAGACAAGCTGTGCTCCCAATTCGCCCCCATCGGCGCTTTGGCCTATACAAACACCCAGTACCCCAGGCGCTGGGCGGAGGAAGCCTTTGAAATCATCGGGACCTTCGCGGATGCAGATAACGGAAACTGGACAGCGGATGAATTTGCCTATGCCTATTCGGAGAGTACGGTCTTCGTCCCCCTATCCGCACTGCCGGAAACGATCTATCGCAGCAGCGCCCGCTATACTCCCGCGGAGCTGACGCTGCTGCCCGAGGGGGGAGATGCCCTGGAGCGCAAGCTGGGGTGGATGCAGGAGATCGCCGCCGGGATCGGCTTGCGGTGCGTGATGGACGACCGGGGCTGGCCGACTATCGCGGCTGGTATCTCTGCAGAGGAAACGCGGCTGCGCGCCCGGACCCTGCCCTTCATTCTGTCCGGAGCCGTCTTGCTTGTCCTGCTGTTCGCAGGCCTGCTCCTGACGGTGAAACGCAAATGCACCGTCCTGCGGTTGGCGGGCGTCCCGAAAAGAAGGCTGGCCGCCCGGACGATGATCCCGTCCCTCGTCCTCCTTTGGTCGGCTGCGGCAGCAGGGACGGCGGGGGCGTTCCTGTACCTGGGCACGGAAGCGGCCTGGTTTCGGGAGAAGTGGTCTGCATTCATGCAGGTTTCCGAACAGGGCCTGCCCATGGGGACTCTGATCCTGGTCCCGGGTCTTGCCAGCCTTGTCATGAGCGGTGGAATGGTCCTGCTCGTCCTGCTGCTTTTGGGGCAGGACATCCATGACCTGGCGGTTCGGTCACAGAGAAAGGCGGGAAAGCAATGAGGCGCATCCTGCTGTGGGTCCTCCGTTTGTGCCTGTGTATGATGTTGGCGGTCATCCTCCATGAGTTCCTGGCGGAGGGGATCGGACTGGGAGAAAGACCGGCGCTCATGGATTTCTTGCCTCTGCTTGCGTGCTATGGGGCGGGGTGCGTCTTTCCCGGAAAGAAACGCGGGTGGCTGCTGCTTCTCCCCGCTTGTGCGGGGTCCGTCTGCCTGCAAGCGCTGATTTCAGGCGTACCTCCGGCGCTTTCCGTCAAAGCAGGGCTCCTGGTGATGGACGCCGTTTTGCTGTTTCTCCTGGGATGGAGCCGAAAGGAAGCCTGGCCTTCCGCCCTGGGCCTCCCAGCGGCAGGCCTCTCCCTGCTGACCTGCGGGATCCTGAGCTGGCGGGGAAGAAGTGCGGCTTTCCCGGGACTCTGCGCGGTGCTGGTCATGGTGATCTGGCTGCTGGATATGCACCGGGAGGGAATGGAAACGGGACTGCATAACGCCCCTGGAGAAGTCCCCATGCCCTATCCCAGAGGGCTCCGTTGGAAAAACTGGCTGCTCATCGCCTTGTTCCTGGGCATTTCCCTTGGGATTGCCGCCATTCCGGTTTTACGAGCGGGGGCGGACTACCTATGGGGAGGTGTGGTTACCGGGACGAAGGAACTGACAAGCGGCATTGTGGCAAGCCTGCGGGAAAAAGCTGACCAGCCGCCCGCTGAGACCCCTTCTCCCACTCCAAGCCCTTCCCCTAGTCCTACGCCGGAGCCGGAACCGGAGGAGGACTTGCCCGAGGAGGGCATCCCCCCGGTACTGAGGTATGGCTGGATCATTGCCGCCATCCTGTTGATTGCTGCCCTGCTGTACCTGTGGCGCAAAGGGGGAAAGACAGGGTTCAGTCTGCGGAAGCTGGGGGAACGGCTGAAACGCCTGTTCCGGGAAAGCGGGCAGGACGTACCCTATGTGGACGAAGTGGAAAAAACACGCCCCTGGAAGTCGCTGACAACCCAGGTAAAAGAAAACGTGATCACCCGTGTCCGCAAAGCACGAAGGAAACGGATCAGGCTGGAGGACCTGCCGGATGACCGCCAGCGAATCCGCTATGTTTACCGGGAGCTGATCCGCAGTCCGGCAGGGGTGAAGCTGAATCCGGCCATGACCCCCACCGAGGTGGGCGCTGCGTACGGGAGCGAGCCGATCCGGGATTTAGCGGAAGCATACAACATTGTGCGCTACGCCCCGGCAACGGAAGTATCCCGGGATGCCGGGAGCATTGCCGCTGCCGCCATGAAGGAGCTGCCGACCGCCGCAAGACAGGCGTCAAGGAATCGCGGGCGGATGAGAGACCGACCGAAAAGCAAATCGACCGGGGCGGAACAAATCCCGGTCCCCGGTACCATCCGGGATCTGGGGGTACTTCCGTCAGATCCGGAGGCCACGGATGCGGATCCTGCTACCCTGGCGATCCTCCCGGCAGCTCCGGTATGGCTGCCTTTTGCCACGGTATGGGAGAATATCCGCTGCGCGGCAAAGGATAGGGCCGCAGCCCTGCGGGCCGCAGAACTGGTGGGCTTGCCAAAGGAAACGCTGCGGAAAAGCCCGAAAACCCTCACGGATGAACAGAAGTGGCTTTCGGTTGTGGCCCGCAGCCTGGCAGCAGGGGCAGGCCGGTGGGAAGTGGATCTCTCTGCCCTGGAGCCGGAGGCCGCAGACCGGATCGGAGAGACGCTGAAGCGGCTGGTCCGGCAGGAGAGGATAGAGGCTTTCGCCCCGCAACGGCCTTGCGAACCGCAGGAAAAGCGTGTATGCTGGTTCCGAAAATACCGTAAGGAGGGAAAGCCATGGAACTGACCGCAAAGAATGCCGTGATCCTGCCGGAGGGCGTTTTCATCATCGGCAGTTATGACGAAAACGGCGTGCCCAACGCCATGAACGCCGCCTGGGGCGTGCAGTCGGACTGGACGGAGATCACCCTGATCCTGGGGGAGCACAAGACCACGGAGAATATTCTGAAGACCGGAGCCTTTACCGTAGCCTTCGGCACACGGGATACGGCGCTGATCTCGGATTATTTCGGCATCGAGACCGGCCACCGGGTGAACAAAATCGAAAAGGCGGGGTGCCATACCCACCCCAGCAGCCGGGTTAACGCCCCCATCATCGAGGAATACCCCCTGACCCTGGAATGCCGCATGACCAGCTGGGATCCGGAGAGCGGCAGGATGATCGGGGAGATCGTGAGCCAGCAGGCGGATGAATCCATCCTCACCGATGGCCGGGTCGATGTGGATAAGCTCAAGCCCATCGTCTTCGATCCCGCCTCCCGCGCCTATCGGGTGATCGGCGAGGTGGTGGGCCGGGCCTACAGCGACGGGAAGCAGCTGATAAAGTGAGCCGGGTGTGCGCTGGGGAGCGGGGGGACCTGCTCCCCGGCTTTTCCCTGTTGACAGGCCGGGGGAAATGGGGTACCATGGGATCGTAAATATCGAATGCTATGGGACAAGGAGGAGCTGCGGTGAAAAAGACGTGGAACATATCCGATTCGGAATGGCTTGTGCTGCGCTGCCTTTGGAAAAAAACGCCTCTGGAGATCAAGGACCTTACGGCGATGCTGAAGGAGGAGACGGGCTGGACCGCCAATATGGTCCGGGCCATGGTGGTGCGCCTGCTGGAGAAGGGAGCCATCGGCGTGGAGAAGCGGGCCCATTGCTACCGCTATTATCCCATCGCGGAGGAGGCGGCTTGTGTGAAGGAGGAGACGGAATCCTTCCTGAACCGGGTCTTTGAGCGTTCCGTCCCCAAGCTTTTTGCCGCCCTGACGGACAACCGGAAGCTGACCCCCGCTGAGCTGGATGAGCTGGAAAGGCTGATCCGGAAGCTGAAGACCGAGGAGTGAGATGGGCACGCTGACGCTGAAGCTGCTGCAGATGAGCCTGCATGGGGCGGTGCTCATCCTGATTGCGGCGCTCCTGCGGCTGCTCCTGCTGCGATCCCTCCCCAAGGGCATGCTGCGCCTGCTTTGGGTCCCCGTTCTGCTCGCATTGTCGTTCCCTCTGCCCGCGGTCTATTCCCTGTCCGTGCCGCTTCCCCCCGCACTGCAGACTGCGCCGCTGCTGGAGGAGACGGAGCGGAGAGGTCCGGCGGAGCCGGGGGAGCGGGAAGCCGGGGAGCTTCGGGCGCTTGACCTCGCCGGAGGGGAGGAGGGGGAGGATGGGCCTTCAGCTGAGACCCGCATTCGTCCCCTGGCCCTGGTCGGTCTGATCTGGCTGACGGGAGCGGGCTTCATGAGCATGGCGGTCCTGGGCCTGTATCTGCTCCAGCTGCGCCGCCTTCGCTTCGCCGTTCCCCTGGAGAGCGGAGGCGCGGAGGAATGGCTCTTGGCCCATCGGCTTCGCCGGCCGCTGGGGCTGCGCGTCCTGCCCGGGCTCTCCGGGCCGATGACCTACGGGATCCTGCGGCCGGTGATCCTTTTGCCGGAGGAGCCGGATTGGGCCGATCCCCGGACCCATCTGACCCTGGAGCATGAATTCGTCCATGTCCTTCATTTGGACGCGGCCTGGAAGCTGCTCATGAACCTGCTGCTGGCTGTCCACTGGTTCGATCCGGCTGTATGGCTCATGTCCATGCTCCTGGGGCGCGACCTGGAGCTGAGCTGCGATGAAGCCGTGCTTCTCCGCCTGGGGAGCGAGCAAAGGACCAGCTTCGCCCATATGCTGCTGGATACCGGCAGGCAGAGTATCCTGACTCCGTATCCCGGCCTGGGAGCGGGGGTTCTGCGGGAGCGGGTCTACTCCATCATGACCTTTCGGAGGAGGGGAGGGCTGCGCCGCCTGCTGGCGGGAGCCCTGGTGCTGGGGATGACCGTATGCGCCTTTGGTTCCCTGCGGGCCGGGGCGGCGGGCGAGCGGCTGTATCGGAACGGGAATGTGATCCTCTCCGCCCCCGCCGAGGTGGCAGATCTGCTTCTGGTGGAGCTCCCCGCCCTCACCGGGGAGACGGAGGAAACCCTGTTCCGGATCTATGAGCGGGAGACCCGGGATGCCGCCCGGGAACTGTTTCCCGGCTCCAAAAGGGACTATGGCCTGCTGCTGACCATCGAACGCATGGACGAAACCACCGCGGCAAAATACCTGAGACGCTCCGGCGACGGCAGTGAGATCCTGGCCCGGGATGCGCTGGGATATTATTACCTCATGCGGAGGTATACCGTTGAGAGCAATATGCTCACCTCTCCGGAGACGGAGGATATGAGCGCCAGGTGGGAGCGGCGCAAGCTGGTGAATCGCTGGGTCCGGGAGATCCGACAGGCTATGCGCTGGAGCACCCCGCTCCGGGAGCAGTACCCTGCGCGCAGCTCTGCCGCCGCCTCCTGGTTTGCCGGGATCTGGTACAGCAGCAGGTCCTCCTCCCGGATCCGGATCGGGGAGGGAACGGCGTATAAGCTGACCGGTTTCCCGGAGGCGGAGGCCTTCGGCTCCCGCCTGGTTTGGGAGACCGCTTCGGAGACCGCGCGCAGTATTCAGATCCCGGAAGGCGACCCCATCATCCTGACTAACCCCAACCGGGATCATGCAATGTGTTTCTGGGCGGGCTCCGACATGATGCTCTATCGTTCGGATATCGCCTATCCCGGCAATACCCGGCATTACTATACCGTCCGGATGCTGGATTCCCCGGGGGAGAAGATCGGGGACCTGGTCATGGAATGGTATGAGGCGGCCAGGATCGCCGCAGAGCAGCAATGAAAAAACGCCCGCCCGGAGCCAGATGGCCCCGGGCGGGCAAGCTTTGCGTCATGCGCGGATGGGTCAGCCCTCCGCCTTTTCCTTAGAGAGCATCAGGTTTGTGAGGATGCCCAGGATCAGGGCGCAGGCCACGGTGCGGATCTGCACGGCGCCGAAGCTGACCACCATGCCGCCTACGCCGGTGATGAAGATGATGGAGGCGACAAAGAGGTTCCGGTTCTGGTTCAGATCCACCTTCTGCAGCATCTTGAAGCCGGATACGGCGATGAAGCCGTACAGGGCAATGCACACGCCGCCCATAACGCAGGCGGGGATGGTTTCCAGGAAGGCCACCAGGGGGGCGATCAGGGAGAAGATGATGCAGGCCACGGCAGCGCCCCAGATGGAGACGGTGGAGGCGTTCCGGGTGATGGCCACACAGGCGATGGATTCGCCGTAGGTGGTGTTGGCGCAGCCGCCGAAGAAGGCGCCGACCATGGAGCCGATGCCGTCGCCCAGCAGGGTGCGGGTCAGGCCGGGCTCCTCCAGCAGATCCACGCCCACGATGGTGGAGAGGTTCTTGTGGTCAGCCAGGTGCTCCGCGAAGACCACGAAGGCCACAGGCACATAGGCGCTGAACAGGGTCAGGAAGTAGGAGCCGTTCATCTGGGAGAGGTCGCCGCCCAGCAGGAAGGTGAAATCCGGAAGGGCGAAAACGCCGCAGTCCTTGAAGGCGCTGTAGTCGATGACCACCAGCTCGGGGATATGGGCGCTGTTGCCGATGATGGCAAAGATGGAGGCCAGGATGTACCCGGCGAGGATGCCGATGATGAAGGGGATCAGCTTGATGCCGCGCTTGCCGTAGGTGGCGGCCAGCATGGTTACCGCCAGGGTGAAGAGGCCGCAGATCAGGGAGACATAGGAGGTTTCGGTGGGGAGGACCTGGCTGACGGCGTTGGCGGAGAGGCTCAGACCGATGATGGCCACGGTGGGCCCGATGATGACGGGAGGCATGAGCTTATCGATCCATTTCACGCCGCAGAACTTGATGACGATGGCCAGGATCACATACACGATGCCGGCCATGGCGGCGCCGATGATCAGGCCCCAGTAGCCGATGGCCATGGAGGCGGCGCCGGCGAAGGCGGAGATCATGGAGCCGATGAACGCGAAGGAGCTGCCCAGGAACACAGGACTGGAGGACTTGGTGAACAGCAGGTAGATGAAGGTGCCGCAGCCCGCGCCGAAGAGGGCGGCGGAGGCGGTGAGCGCGGTGCCGCAGGCCTGGTTGACGACGCTGGGAACCGCGATGGTGGCGGCCATGATGGCCAGAAGCTGCTGCAGGGCAAAGAGGATGATTTCGCTGAATTTGGGCTTGTCTTTGATGTTGTAGATCAGATTCATGCTTTTCCCTCCGCGTTAATAATCTATCTTTGCGCGGTTTGCCGCGTTCAGACACAAAAAAACACCCCGCCGGGGACACCGGCAAGGTACCGAACCACACAATTCTCCCTCCAGGACGATATCTTATCGGCATCACGGTACCGTTTAAATCTATCGCCGGTATACTAGCATAGGAGGGCGGAATTTGTCAACGGGGAAGGAAAGAAAAAATGCTCGGTCAAAAAAAGGGTAAGCGCCTCAGACGAATTCCGCCGCCGGACTTGCCCCCGGCGGCAATTTGTGGTACCTTCATGGGGACAGCGCGGCTGATCAACCAAGCTGAGGAGGATGCGTCATGTCCGGTACCCCAAAACCGGTAAGCGGTCTTAAACTGAACATCAGGCGAACGATGCTCATCGGCTTTGCCTTCTTCGGGATCTTGCTGCTGTGGCAGGTATACGATTCCTGGTGTCCCACCTTTCTCACGGATATCTTCGCCAGAAGGATGTATGAGCTGTCCTCTGCGGAGCTGAAGAGCGGAGACCCGGACAAGATCCTGAATGTGCAGTGGATCGTCGGGATCATCATGGCCTGCGATAATCTGGCCGCCCTGATCCTCCTGCCCATATTCGGCAGCCTGTCGGACCGCACCAGGACCCCCATCGGCAAGCGCATGCCCTTCATCCTGGCGGGAACGCTGGTGTCCGCCGCGGCCTTCCCCTTCATCCCCCTGTTTTTCCACCGGAACAACGCGGCGGGCATGGTGGCCATGATGGCCGTGGTGCTGCTGTTCATGATGATGTACCGGAATCCTGCCGTTGCCCTGATGCCGGATATCACTCCGAAGCCGCTGCGGGCTAAAGCCAACGGCCTCATCAATATCATGGGATACCTGGGGGGCGCTTTTGCCACGGTCCTGGGGATATTCCTGAAGCTTTCGGATTACATCAATGCAGCGGATGCGGCCAGAAAGGTCTGGATCATTGAGATCCCCTTCCTTGCGGCCTCCGTCCTGATGGTCGTCTCCGCCCTCATCCTCTTTGCCACCATCAAGGAGAACCGGCTGGCGGAGGAGCTGAAGCAGGAGCTTGAGCTGGGTGAGCAGCTTGCTGCCACCGCGGACCCGGTGGAGGACGAGGGGCCCATGAGCCGGGCGAACCGGAATATGCTTCTGGCGATCCTGGGCGCGGAATTCCTCTGGTTCATGGCGGATAACGCCCTGGGGACCTATATCGGGAATTACGTCATCTATTATCTGAATTCCGCTTCCAGCGCCACCATGATCCTGACCATCATCAGCGGCGTAGCCAGTGTGGCGGGCTTTGCCATTGCCGGATCCGTCGCGGACCGGATCGGCAGGAAATGGACCGTTTCCTGCGGCCTGACCATCACCGTGCTGGGCCTTCTGGTTATGTGCCTGGTGCGGCCCAGCGGAAGGGAGCTGGCAAACGGGCTCCGTTCCTTCCCGCCCCTCCTCTATCTCTTCGGGGTCCTGCGGGGCTTCGGCATGGCCCTGGTCCATAACTGCTCCTTCCCCATGGTGGTGGAGCTCTGCAGCAGCAAAAAGATCGGCCGCTTCACCGGATACTATTACGCCGCCAGCATGTCCGCCCAGACCATTACCCCGGTGCTCCTGGGGCTGGCCTTCCGCATGACCCTGGCCTGGCGCACCCTACCCGTCTATGCCTTGGTCATGTGCCTGGTGAGCTGCGTCCTGTTCACAGCTCTGGTAAAAAACATCAGGGCCAGGAAGGTGGAAAACGCCCATGGCCTGGAGGCCCTGGACGGAGATTGACGGGGGAGGGGTTGAAGGCATGAAAAAACGCGGACTGATCGCCGCCGGACTCCTGGCGCTGCCGGTGCTGCTTCTGGCGCCCGGCTTCGGCGGAAGGAAAAAGGACCCCTTCCGTGGGCGCTTTTTCGCCCACCGGGGCCTGCATACGCCGGATAAACGGATCCCGGAAAACTCCCTGGCGGCTTTCGGCCGGGCGGCGGAGGCCGGTTACGGGATGGAGCTGGATGTGCAGCTCAGCCGGGATGGACAGGTAGTGGTGTTCCATGATGACGATCTGCGGCGGGTCTGCGGCAGGGAGGAGCGGGTGGATGCCCTGACCTGGCCGGAGCTTCACGCCTTGTCCCTCTGCGGAACGGAGGAGCGAATTCCTCTGTTTTCCCAGGTGCTGAACCTGGTGAACGGGCGCGCGCCCCTGATCGTGGAGCTGAAAAGCGGGAAGCGGAACCGGGAGCTCTGCAGAAAGACCCTGGCTCTGCTGCGGAGCTATTCGGGCGAAGCCTGCGTAGAGAGCTTCGATCCCCGGATCGTCACCTGGTTCCGGTTCCATGCGCCGGAGCTGCTTCGGGGGCAGCTTGCGCAGACTCCGGCAAGATATCGGGCCGGCGGGAATCCGCCCATCATGAGCTTTCTCCTGGGCAACACGCTGTTCAACTTCGCCGCCAGGCCGCAGTTCATCGCCTACCGGCTCGGGCAGAAACCCCTGCCCGTGCGCCTGGCGGAGGCCATGGGCGCCCTGCGGGTGGGCTGGACCAGCCATGATCAGGCGGATCAGGCGGGCCTGGATGCGGTGATCTTTGAATTCTACCGGCCGGAAGTCCGGTTCGTTCCGGATAAGCCGTGGTCCCCGCTGCGCAAACGGAACAGCAAATAGCCAAAAAACGGGCGTCTGCCGAAGCAGGCGCCCATTTCTTTTCGGGAGACTTTCTCAGAACTCGAAGCTCTCGAAGCCGCCGGCCATATCGGCGATCTCCGCATAGCCGTTTTCCACAGCCACGATGCCCAGCACATTGCCGGTCTGCTCATTATACAGATTCTTCAGGAAGGGACTCTTGGTGAAGGCGGCTTCGCTGGCCTCGGCGCTGTCATCCACCACGGCGGTGCCGCGGATGCGGATCCACTGGCGCTTCGCATTCATGGCGCATACCTCGATGTTGGGGTTCGCAACGGTCTGCTTGAAGGACTGCTTCTGCTTGCCCATGCCGAAGTACAGCTTCCCGTTCAGGAGCATGTAGAAGCCGAAGGGGCGGACCCGGGGCTTATCTCCGTCCGTGGTGGTGTAGAAGAAGGTACCGGCGTCCTTCAGAAAGGCGTCAACTTTTTCCAGATTGGTCATGTTCAAACCTCCTTATGATTTTCGTGCGTCCAGTATACACCCTGAACACGGGAGAATCAACCGGGTAAACGGGATTCCCGCGGAAAGGGAATCAAACGACGAAGCGCAGACCGCAGCCCAGATACTCGAGCCGATCTCCCAGAAGCTCCTTCAGGATCCGGTAGGGGCCTTCCCCGGTGCAGTGTCCCGTGAAATACCGGGAGGGAAACCGGGCCAGCGCTGCGCCCACCCGGCGGACGAAGTCCTCCGGCTCATCCCGCTTCAGGCCGGGATTTGTGAGATGAAAACCGGAGAATACCGCGTCCGGCGCTCTTCCCGCCAGCGCTTCCCCCCGGCGCAGGATATTGACGATGCCCCGGTGGGCGCAGCCTCCCAGGAGAACGAGCTTTTCCCCTTCCCGGATCAGCAGATCCTGCTCATGGAGAAAGTGATCGGGAATCAGGGAATCCCCCGCCTGTTCATACAGGGTGCCGTTGGAGCCGGGGGAGAGCTCGCCTTCCTCCGGATCCGAGAACAGGGTCAATCCCTCCCGGGGGGAGAAGATCCCCTCGGTGAGGCGCAGGCGGGAGGCGTATCGCGTGAGCAGGGTCGGGTCGGGGGAGATGCGCTTCATCCCCTCCTGTCGGCGGGAAAAATGCGGGGCGAAGGCCAGCCTGTGCAGGTATACCGGAGCATGGTCGTTATGCCGGATAAACGCCTCCAGCCCGCCGGAATGGTCGTCATGCCCATGGGAGAGGAAGGCAAGGTCCACCCGGGCCAGGTCGACGCCAAGGGCTTCGGCGTTGCGCAGGAGCAGATCCCCATCGGGGCCGAAATCGAAGAGGATGCGCCGGCTCCCGGTCTCGATATGCAGGCTGAGCCCGTGGGCGCAGCTTACCGGCCCGCAGGCTCGATTCTCCGCCAGTACGGTGATGACCATGGCTCAGTCTGGGCAGCGGCCGCCGCAAAAATAGAATACCGTCAGCAGGCCCGGGCCGCAGTGCGCGCCGATGACAACGCCCAGCTGGGTGATGGTGATCTCTCCCACCCGGGGATAGGCGCTTTTGATCTCGTCCCGGATATACTCGGCGTCTGCCAGGCAGTCCGCATGCAGGATATGGACCTCCGTTCCGGAGGGATCTGCTTTGGAAAAATCATGGAGGACGCCGTCCCGGATGGATTTCAGCGCCGCCTTGCGGCCCCGGGCCTTTTTCACCACGTCCAGTGTGCCCTTATCCGGAACGTACAGGACGGGCTTAATGCCCAGCAGGGAGCCAACCAGGGCGGAGGCGTTGGAGACCCGGCCGCCCATCTTCAGGTAATTCAGGTCATCCACGGTGAAGCGGTGGGCGATCCGGAGCTTGTTTTCCTCGCCCCAGGCGACGACCTCCCGGAAGTCCGCCCCGGCTTCCATACGTCGGACCATATTGACCACCAGAGTGCCGAGACCGCCGGAAATGCAGCGGGTATCCATGATGTACAGCTCCTGGTCCGGATAGAGGGGGCGTACCTCCCGGGCGGCGTTCATGCTGTTTTGATAGGAAGCGGACATCTCCCTGGACATATCCAGGAAGATCACGTTTTTCCCGGTATCCAGCAGCTTCCTGAAGAACTCGGCGTAGGTATATTCATTGATCATGGAGGTTTTCAGCAGTGCGCCGGCGCGCATCTGGGCGTACATGGCCGCCCGGCTCTCCTCCCGGCAGTCGTCCTCCTGCAGCTTGCCGTTCACGGTAAAGCTGTAAGGGATAAAGGGGATGCTGTGCTGATCCAGCCATGTGCGGGGAAGATCGGCGGTGGAGGAGGTGGCAATAATGTAATCCGGCATATCGGGATCTCCTTGTCCATCAGATTTCGAAACGGATTATAGCATATCCTATGTGAAAATACCATACATATCTGCAAATATTTGAAAAAGGCATTTCATTGCGGGGCTGCATTTCCCTGCCGGATGGAGAACCGTCCCCCTTGGCTCCCGACCGCCCGGGCCTGCGTTGCCAATTCCGGGAGGATATGCTAGGATAAGGGCAAAATGCCGGGAAAGGGGGGGGATCCGTGCGTCGGTTTTGGGAGCGGGTCCGGGCCGTGCCCCGCTGGGGGTGGGGACTCGGCCTGCTTTGCCTCGCGCTGCAGTACGGCCTGTACCGGCTGGGGGCATACCTCAGCGCCGCGCTGGGCACCGCGTCCCATGCCTTCCCCTGCAAGCTTCCGGTGATCGACGATCTGATCCCCCTGGTGCCCGCCTTTGTCGTCATCTATCTGTTCTCCTATGTGTTCTGGGTCTGCGGCACGGCTGCGGTTACCCTGACCGACAGAAGGAATATTGTCCGTTATCTCATCGGCTTGCTTCTGGCCTATATGGTCGGATTCCTGTTCTTCGTCTTCCTGCCCACCCGTATGGACCGGGCCGAGGAAGGCCTGCTGGAGCTGGGGAACCGCTCCGGGCTGTTCGATCGGATCCTGAGGATCGTCTATGCCGCGGACGGCAGGGGGGAGGCCTTCAATCTCTTCCCCTCCTACCATTGCCTGGCCAGCGCCTATTGTTATCTTGGCGTGCGGAAACAGCCGGAGATCTCCCGGGGCTACAGGCGCTATTCCCTTGTGATGACCGTTCTCATCTCCCTGTCCACGGTGCTGACGAAGCAGCATTATTTCGCCGATGTGATCGGCGGGATCGGGATCTCCGTCCTCTGCTATGCGCTGGTTCGGAAGCTGGACCCGGGAAAACGGGCGGCAGAGGAAATGACCGGTTCTGTTGGCGGGCGTGGGGATAATGCCCCTTCCGGAAACCGGCATTCTGTGGTAGAATCGACTCAAAAACCGGGGAACGGAGGGATATGATGTCGGATGGTTGGCTCTTTCGGCCCTTCAATATGCTGTTTCTCGCCGTGTTCGGCGCATTCCTTCTGCTGCTCATCCTCGCGGGCCTGCTCCTGCGGGGGAAGAGCGAGGGAGCGAAATCGGCGGCGCTTCTCTCAGCCTCCCTCGTTACCCTGATCGGATTTGTGTTATACAAGGTTTTCCTGTCCCGGGACGGCGGCTATGCCGAGCTGACCGCGGGGATGGGGGGCTTCAACTGGTGGGGGGAGCTGCCCCTGCAGCTCTGCAATATCAATATGCTTCTGATCCCCATAGCCGTTTTGAAAAAGAACCGGAGACTCATGGGCTTCTCCTTTTTCGTCGGCCCTCTCGGCGCGCTGATGGCCCTGATCATGCCCGCAAACGGGTTTGACGGGTATTCTCTGCTTCTCCCGAGGATGCTGGGCTACTACGGGACCCATTTCATGATCCTGATCGAAGGCTTGGCCCTGGCCGCCTTCGGCCTGTTCCGTCCCCGCCTTCGGGATCTGCCGGGTACGGTCCTCACCATTCTGCTCATTGCCTTTGCCGCCTTTGCCGTCAGTCTGCTTCTTCGGTGGAGCGGACTGCACCCCAAGGCCAACTATTTCTTCTCCGTGGAAACGGAAGGGAACTTCCTGCTGGAGCTTTTCCACCGCTGGATCCCGGTCCCGTTTCTGTATCTGATCCCCAGCTGCCTGATCCTTCTGCCCTATATGATCCTGGTGACCATCCCCTTTGAGGCGGCGGAGCGGGCGAGGCGGAGGAAGGAAACCGGGAGCATAGCTGAGGAAGCTTTAAGCGGGCTATGAGCAAAGGAAAACAATTCCTCGACAGATGGAAGACCGATTATGATTTCAAAACGGTCACGGGAGCATTCAGCTCCCTTGCCATGACCGTGGTCTTCGCGTTGTATAATGGGTTTCTCGGCGTCCGGCATTCTTCTTTGTGGCATGGAACCATCTGCGTTTATTATATCGTGCTCACGGGTCTGCGCGGGGTCATTATCACGGCAAGAAAAAGGCTCGCTCCGGCTGACGGACGGGAGGATGCGGGAAATAAAGCCTATATCCTGGCGGCGGCCCTGCTACTGCTTCTGAATCTGAGCCTGGTTATCCCCGTAACCCTGATGGTCAGACAGCAGAAGCCCGTCAGCCTGACATTGATCCCGGCGATAGCCATGGCGGCTTATACGACGTATAAGGTCATCATGGCTTCCATCAATCTGAAAAGAAGAAACAGGTCGGCCGACAGCCTGATCAGGCTGCTCCGTACGATCGGGTTTATCGATGCGCTCGTATCGATCCTTGTGCTTCAGAATACGCTGATCATGGTCAATACAAATGGCGAGGATGGGGAAATGCTGCCGTTGACGGCCATCACAAGCGCAGCGGTTATGGTGACGGTCCTGCTTCTGTCTGCCGCCGCGATCATCAAAGGGATCGCCCGCGCCAAAAACCGGAAATAAGCTGCCAGTCAATGGGAACGGATCTCAAAGACTTCCTCTTCCGCCCTTTTGCCCGATGCTGGACTCCAAATGAAGACCGGACTGCTGAGATTTCAGCAGTCCGGCGTTTTATGCTCTTGTCCGGTTATCCGCGGTTTCAGCTGACCTTACTTTGCCTTTGCACTGACGCCGACGGCGTCATAGCCGCCCCAGGTCCCGCCGACGTAGGCCCGGACGGTGTAATAATAGGTGGTACCGGCCTTGAGGTCCGTGCTCTTGTCCGTATAGGAAGTACCGGTGACGGTATTGGTGAGGCGGGTCCAGCTGGTCGCTCCGGCGGCCTTGCGGTACACGGCGTACTTCGTCGCCCCGTTCACCGGCTTCCAATTCACCGTGATCTGCCCGGCGGAAGCGGCGGCGCTCACCAGAACCGGAATATCGGAGGCCTTTGCACTGACGCCGGCGGCGTCATAGCCGCCCCAAGCGCCGCCCACATAGGCCCGGACGGTGTAATAGTAGGTGGTACCGGCCTTGAGGTCCGCGCTTTTGTCCGTATAGGAAGTACCGGTGACGGTATTGGTGAGGCGGGTCCAGCTGGTCGCTCCGGCGGCCTTGCGGTACACGGCGTACTTCGTGGCGCTGGTGACGGCGC
>JAFWOX010000026.1 GCA_017545325.1 Oscillospiraceae bacterium
CCGGCTTCCCCAAGGGGGTCATGCTCACCCACCGGAACGTGGTGAACAACGGCAAATGCATCGGGGACCGGATGGACCTGAGCACCGCGGACCGGATGATGATCCAGGTGCCCATGTTCCACTGCTTCGGCATGGTGCTGGCCATGACCGCCTCCATCACCCACTGCGTCACCATCCTTCCCCTGCCCTATTTCTCCGTCCGTCCCGCCCTGGAGTGCATCCATCGGGAGCGGATCACCTGCTTCCACGGGGTGCCCACCATGTTTATCGCCATGATGGAGCATCCGGATTTCCAGAAGACGGACGTTTCCTGCATCCGCACCGGCATCATGGCCGGTTCCCCCTGCCCCGAGCCGGTGATGCGGGAGGTCATCGAGCGGATGCACATGACTGAGATCACCATCGTCTACGGCCAGACGGAGGCAAGCCCCGGCTGCACCATGAGCCGGACGGACGATCCCCTGGATGTGCGGGTCACCACCGTGGGCCGCCCCCTGCCGGAGGTGGAGTGCCGCATCGTGGACCCGGAGACCGGGGAGGACTGCCCGGATAACGTGAGCGGGGAGTTCCTGGCCAGGGGCTACAATGTGATGAAGGGGTACTACAAGATGCCCCACGCCACCGCCGCCGCCATCGACAAGGACGGCTGGCTCCATACCGGCGACCTGGCCTGCCGCACCCCGGAGGGGAATTTCCGCATCACCGGGCGGCTGAAGGACATGATCATCCGGGGCGGCGAGAACATCTATCCCAAGGAGATCGAGGAATTCCTCTACACCCATCCCAAGATCGCGGACGTGCAGGTGGTGGGCGTGGCGGACGAGGCCATGGGAGAGGAGATCGGCGCCTGCATCATCCTCAAGGAGGGGGAGAGCATGTCGGCGGAGGAGGTCAAGGCCTATGTGCGGGCCAACATGGCCAAGTACAAGGTCCCCCGGTACGTGGATTTCATGGAGGAGTTCCCCATGAACGCCGCGGGGAAGATCCTCAAGTACAAGCTGCGGGAGGATCTGGCGGCAAAATACGCGGCAAAGGACTGAAACACGCGGCTCCGGGCGGTTCTCCGCCCGGAGCCTTCTTTTCTCTCCCCTCCGTTTGTTCTTGCAAATTCCCTGTCTGTATGCTATGCTGTTATAAATTAGTCATAATTTCCGGATCACTGTGATCATCAAGGAGGAAAGAGAATGAACGCAAAGACCTATATCGAGCCTCAGACTACCATCCCCGTATATGATGAATGCGATGTTCTGGTGGTGGGCGGCGGCTCCGCCGGCCATACCGCCGCCATCGCGGCTGCCCGGGCGGGCTGCAGGAACATCATCCTCATGGAGCGGTACGGCTACTGCGGCGGCGACGTCACCGGCGGCTACGTGCTCCTCATCCCCAGCCTCTCCTTCCATGAGAAGATCTATGTCCGGGGCATCCAGGAGGAGTGGTTTGACCGCCTCCGCAAGATCCCCGGCGCCGTGGCCGGCCCCGATCAAGCCCTCACCGGCAGCCATGATCCCCTTCTCATGAAGGCCTACCGGGGCGTCGGCGGAGCCACCCGGGACCGGGTCGAGTTCGGCTTCACCGTGGAACCCAACCAGATGAAGATCGAGATGGACGTGATGCTCAATGAGCATGCGGACGCCATCCGGGTCCTGTATCACAGCTGGGGCACCAAGCCCATTATGGAAGGCAATATCTGCAAGGGCGTCATCTTTGAGAGCAAGGAAGGCCGGAAGGCCGTTCTCGCCAAGGTGGTCATCGACGCCACCGGCGACGCGGACCTTTGCCGTCTCTCCGGCGCTCCCACCTCCTCCGCCATCGACGACGAGTGCCGCTGCTCCTCCACCGCGCTGGTCTACCGCATCGGCGGCTTCAGCAAGAAGGCCTACGGGGAATGGATGCGCGGCCATATGGAGGAGGCCCGGGCCATGGGCCAGGCCATTGCGCAGATCCACGGCTTCCGCGCCGGCATGATCGACGGCCCCACGGACGACGTGAGCTGGATGAACAACTGGCAGCCCAAGCATGACTGCTCCCTGATCAAGGACCTGACCGATACGGAGATGAAGACCCGTCTGGCCCTGCGGAAGGTCGTGGACTATTACAAGACCGTCTGCCCTGAGGTCTTCAAGGACGCCTACCTGTACGATATCGCGCCCCAGCTGGGCACCAGAGGCTCCCACCGCATCGTGGGCGAATACGTCATCTCCTCCAACGACTGGGCCTTCCCCAAGGAGCATGAGGACTGCATCGCCTGGCACTGCACCGTGGACACCCTGAACGACAACGCCCCCATCGAGATCCCCTACCGCTCCATCCTGCCCCAGAAGGTGGAGAATCTCCTGGCCCCCGGCCGCCATATCTCCGCGGACCGCATCGCCATCGACAACGTGAACCTGATCCCCCAGTGCGTCGGCACCGGTCAGGCCGCGGGCGTGGCCGCCGCCGTGGCGGTGGCGGACGGCACCAGCACCCATACCGTGGACGTGAAGAAGGTCCAGGATATCCTGGCCGGGGAGCAGAACGTGCCCCTGCC
Organism: Oscillospiraceae bacterium; assembly: GCA_017545325.1. The sequence continues at coordinate 2,528 of JAFWOX010000026.1, forward strand.
CCGGAACGCCCACACCGATCCCAGCTACACGGAATGCCTGGTGGAGCATGAGTACGGCCTGTATACCGAGGCCGCCAAGAAGGCCCGGGCCAGTGGCGACGCCGCCAGCACCTACCGGCACTGGACCATGTCCGGCGGCATGGGCAACGCCTCCGCCCCCAAGGATCACACCGACAACAGCTGAGAAACCGCAAACTGAATTCCGTACCCGCAGGGCGTCCGCCCTGCGGGTTTTCCCGTCAAAAGAGAAGGTTTTTCCGTTCTGTCATTGGCAAACGGAAAGCATAGTGGTATAATACGGAGTTATCAGGAAGGAGGTGCTCCCATGGCGCTGTTTCTCACCGGCCTCGCCGCGTTCGCGGGGGGAGCGCTGATCTCCTGGGCAAACTATCTTCTGCTCCGCCGCCTCATGGGGAGCAAGGGGGAAACCGGGCTGAGCCTGGCCGCTCCCTTGCGGATGCTCCTGAGCGCGGCTTACTTTCTGGTGCTGTACCTGATCGGGAAGCATACCGGGCTCGACCTCTTCGCCCTGCTCATCGGCGGGGCCCTGGGGCTGACGATCCTGCTCGCCCTCTTCACCCGGCGGCTCGCCCGGGAAGCGGCGGGGGGAAGAAAGGAGTGATGCGCCATGGGTGAACCCTCCGAACCGGTGATCCGCCTGTTCGGCATTCTGGACGTGACCGGGGAAGTGATCGCCATGTGGATCTTTCTGGTCCTGGCGGCGGGGATCTCCCTGCTGGTCACCCGTAATCTGAAGGAGCGGCCCGGACGGCTCCAGAACCTGCTGGAGATCGCCGTCAGCGGGCTGGACGATTTCTTTTCCGGCATTCTGGGCAGGGAAAATGGCAGACGCTACCTCTTCTTCCTGGGACCCCTGTTCTGCTTCATCATTCTGTCCAACTACTCCGGCCTCATCCCGGGGGTGGGGATCAGCAAATATGTGAAGGCGCCCACCTCCTCCCTCTCCGTCACCCTGGGCCTGGGCATCGTCACCTTCGTCTTTCTCCAGGCGGCGGGGATCCATGCCGGAGCGAAGCACTACCTGAAGCATTTCCTCACCCCGGTGGTGCCCCTGCTGCTGCTGGACGAGCTCATCAAGCCAGCCTCCCTGGCTCTGCGTCTCTTCGGCAATATTTTCGGGGAGGAAACGGTGATGGAGAACCTCTACCACCTGCTCCCCATCGGCGCCCCCATCATCATGATGGTCCTGAGCCTCCTGTTCTGCGCCATCCAGGCCATCGTGTACACCATGCTCACCGCCTCCTATCTGCAGGAGTTTATCGAAGACTGAATCCATTCCCCGCGGACCCTTCATCATCGAGAAAAGGAGATTTTACCATGTCCGATTCCGCCATTATCGCCCTTGCGGCAGCCCTGACCATCGCCCTTTCCACCGTGTTTCCCGCCCTGGCCCAGGGCAAGACCGCCCGGGCCGCCATGGAAAGCATTGCCCGGCAGCCGGAGGCCGCCAAGGATATCCGGGGGGCCCTGCTCCTCTCCATGGCTCTGATGGAGGCCCTCACCATTTACGGCCTGCTCATCGCCTTCATGCTGGTGGGCAAGATCGCCTGAACCGGGTACGATGAATATCCAGCCCAATATCCTGATCTGGACCATCCTCTGCTTCTGCGCCTTTATGCTGATCCTCTGGCGGCTGCTGCTGCGGCCCCTGCTGCGGTTCATGGACGCCCGGGAGGCGCGCATCGCCCATGCCCGGAGTCTGGATAAGAGCGCCCAGCGGGCGGAGGAGAAGGCCCGGCGGGAGGCGGAGCGCCAGCTTGCCCTGCGCCGGATCGCCGAGGAGGGCAGGCGGGAGCTTCAGGCACAGCGGGAGGCCGGCGAGGCAGAGCTGAACGCCCAGGCCCTGGCCTTCCGGCAGGAGACGGAGCGGCAGCGGACGGAGCTGGAGGCGGAGGCCGCCGCCCTGGTGCCCGAGCTGGCCACGGCCCTCCGCGCCCATGTGGACGCCTTTACGGAAAAGCTCATGTCTTTCGGAGAACGCTGAATGCAGTTTTTGTACGCCCTGGTGAATTTCCTGCTCCTGGGCCTGGGTCTCTGGCTGGTGGGCCGGAGATCGGTGCTCCCCCGCTTCGCCCGACGGCGGGAGGACATCGGCAGGGCCCTGGACGAGGCGGAGGCCCTGGAGGCCGCCGCCCTGGAGCAGCCGGAAACGGAAAAGGAGCCCGACGCCCTGCCGGATACCCCGGAGGACGGCGGGCGGGAAGCTCTGCGCCGGAAGCTGGAGTCGGATAAGGCCCTGGCGGCGGAGGTCCATGCCCGGGAGCTGGAGGAGCTCCGTCAGGAAGCCATGGGCGCCGCCCGGGACCAGGCGGTGAGGGCCCTGTGCCTGGAGCTGGGCGCCCACCTCGCCCAGGAGCCCCAGGTCTCCCGCCTCCGGGCCCTGGAGCCCATCCTGGCGCGGCGGGTGCTGGAGAAGATCCGCATCACCCCCGGGGACATGTGCTACCTGATGCACCATGACGTGCTGTATGTCACCCTCACCTCCGCCTATCCCCTGGCGGACGATCTGGTGGACCTCATCGGGGATCGGACGACGGCCCTGCTTGAGGAGGTGGGGGGCAAGCCCTCCTACTGGGTGAAGGTGGACCCGAGTCTGATCGGCGGTCTGCGTCTGCGCATCGGCGATACCGTGTATGACCTGACGGTGGAAAACCGGCTCTACCATCTGGAAAAGGATCTGCTGAAGCGGCCTCTGGACAAGGTGCTGGATAAGGAGAGTATCCTGGAGGACCTGATGGCGGGGATCCGGGAGGCGGTGCCTCAGCTGGACACCTTCCAGCTGGGCCGGGTCCTGAGTATATCCGACGGCATCTGCTGGCTGGACGGCCTGGCGGATATCATGTATGGCGAAGTGGTGGAATTTGACTGCGGCGAGCGGGGCATGATCCTGGATATCGAGCCCCAACGCATCGGCTGCGTGGTCTTCGGCGGCTATGAGAAGATCGAGAGCGGCAGCCGGGTCCGCCGGGTGGGCCGCATCGCCAGCGTCCCCGTGGGGGACGCCCTCCTGGGCCGGGTGGTGGATCCCCTGGGCCGGGCGCTGGACGGCAAGGGCCGCATCCGCACGGAGCTGAAGCGGCCCATCGAATACCCCGCTCCGGGCATTCCGGACCGGCGATCCATCTCCGTTCCCCTGCATACGGGCATCAAGGCCATCGACGCCCTGGTCCCCATCGGCCGGGGCCAGCGGGAGCTCATTATCGGGGACCGGCAGACCGGCAAGAGCGCCCTGGCCATGGACGCCATCCTGAACCAGCGGGGCCAGAACGTGGCCTGCATCTATGTGGCCATCGGCCAGAAGGAAACGGCGGTGGCGGAGATCCGGGACAGGCTGGAGAAAAACGGCGCCATGGCCTATACCACCATCGTCAGCGCCCCCGCCTCCAGCTCCGCCTCCATGCAGTATATCGCCCCCTTCGCCGGGGCAGCCATGAGCGAATACTTCCTCTATTCCGGGCGGGACTGCCTGATCATCTACGACGACCTCTCCAAGCATGCCGTGGCCTACCGGGAGCTTTCCCTGCTCCTCCACCGCCCCTCCGGGCGGGAGGCCTACCCCGGGGACGTGTTCTACCTCCATTCCCGGCTCCTGGAGCGGGCCGCCCGGCTGACGGAGGAGGCCGGGGGCGGCAGCGTCACCGCCCTGCCCATCATCGAGACCCAGATGGGGGATATCTCCGCCTACATCCCCACCAACGTGATCTCCATCACGGACGGGCAGATCTTCCTGGAAACGGACCTGTTCAACGCCGGGCAGCGGCCTGCGGTGAACGTGGGCCTCTCCGTCTCCCGGGTGGGCTCCGCTGCCCAGACTCCCTTGATGAAGCAGGTCTCCTCCCGGCTGCGCATGGATCTGGCCCAGTACCGGGAGCTCAGCACCTTCGCCCAGTTCGGCTCCGACCTGGATGACGGCACCCGCGCCGTCCTCTCCGCCGGGGAGCGGATGATGGCCGCCCTGTGTCAGCGGCGGTACGCCCCCCTGCCGGACTGGAAGCAGGCCCTGCTGATCCTGGCGGTATCCGAAGGCTTCGCCGCCGGGGAGAGCAAGGAGACCATGGAGGAATTCGAGGCGGACCTGTATGCCTGGATGGAGACCTGCCGCCCGGAGATCGCCCAACGGCTGATGACCGGCGCGAAGCTCAGCGGAGAGGAGCTGACCCAGGTGAAGGAGGCCCTGGAGCAGTTCCTCCGGGAGGGCAGACATGGCGACGCTGACTGACCTGAAGAAGCGCCTGCGGGGCGTGAAGACCATCTGTCAGCTGGCGGGGGCCATGCGCACCGTGTCCTCCGCCAAGCTCTCCCGGCTCAGCGCCGTGAACGTGGCCTTCCTACCCTATGCCCGGGGCTGCCGGGCGCTGCTGGAGGCCTCCGGCGCCATCCTTCCCCCGGGGGAGGGGGCGGATCGGACCCTGGTGATCCTCCTGTCCGGCAACCGGGGCCTCTGCGGCAGCTACCATAACGACCTGTTTGCCTTCTTCCGCTCCCTGGCGGAGCCGGAGGGGCAGGAATATATCGCCTGCGGCAAAATGGCCGCCGCCTACTGCCGGGAGAAGGGGTATCCCCTGCTGGAGGCCTTCCCCGTCTCCGATGTCCCCCTGTATGCCGAGGCGGAGGCCCTGGCGGACCGGATCCTGGCCCTGTATTCCGGCGGCGGGATCGGCCGGGTCCTCTTCGTCTGGGGGGAAGGGGTGAACGCCCTGAGGCAGGAGCCCCGGCAGCTGGAGCTGCTCCCCGGGGAAAGGGGCGGCGGAACGGACGACGCCCTGTGGATCCCGGACCTGGATACGGCGGCGGCGGGACTGGTGGAATTCTGCCTCCGGGCGCAGATCTATTCCCTGCTGCTCCGGGGCGCGACGGGGGTTCAGGGGGCCACCCTGGTTTCCATGCGCTCCGCCTATGACAACGGGAAAAAATCCGCCGCGGCCCTGGAGACGGCCATCAACCGCCAGCGCCAGACCCAGGTGACCTCCGGCGTCATCGAAACATCATCCGGCTTCGGGCCGTGGAGGGAGGGATAAGCATGTCTGCGGGAGAAAAGGGCCTCATCACCCGGATCATCGGTCCCGTGGTGGACGTGACCTTCCCGGATCCCGGGGAGACGCCGGAGCTTTTCAATGCCCTGGAGGTGGATACCGACAGCGGCAAGCTGGTGCTGGAGACCCTGCAGCAGCTGGGGGACGGCGTGGTCCGCTGCATCTCCATGCATGCGACGGACGGCCTTTCCCGGGGAATGTTCGCCCGGGATACCGGGGAATGCATCACCATCCCCGTGGGGGAAAGGACCCTAGGGCGGATGCTCAACGTCTCGGGGGATCCCATCGACTGGGGGGAAGACCTCTCCCACGTACCCCGCAGCCCCATCCACCGGAATGCCCCGCCCTTTACGGAGATTGTCCCCGGGGGCGAGCTGCTGGAGACGGGGATCAAGGTTATCGACCTCATGACCCCGTACACCAAGGGCGGCAAGATTGGCCTCTTCGGCGGCGCGGGGGTGGGCAAGACCGTCCTCATCATGGAGCTCATCCGGAATATCGCCTTCGAGCATGACGGCTACTCCGTCTTCGCCGGAGTCGGGGAGCGCTCCCGGGAGGGGAACGACCTGTGGCAGGAGATGAAGCAGTCCGGGGTGCTGAACAAGACCGCCCTGGTCTTCGGGCAGATGAACGAGCCTGCGGGCGCCCGGCTCCGGGTTCCCCTCTCCGGCCTGACCCTGGCGGAGTATTTCCGAGATACCGCCCATAAGGACGTGCTCCTGTTCATCGACAATATGTTCCGCTTCACCCAGGCGGGCTCGGAGGTCTCCGCCCTGCTGGGGAGGATGCCCTCCGCCGTGGGCTATCAGCCCACCCTGGCCTCGGAGATGGGCCAGCTCCAGGAGCGCATCGTCAGCACGGTGAACGGCTCCATCACCTCCGTCCAGGCCATCTATGTTCCGGCGGACGACCTGACGGACCCGGCTCCCGCCACCACCTTCTCCCATCTGGACGCCACCACCGTTCTCTCCCGCTCCATCGTGGAGCAGGGCATCTACCCCGCCGTCAGCCCCCTGGAATCCAGCTCCCGGATGCTCTCCCCGGATATCGTGGGAGACCGGCATTACCGGGTCGCCCGGGAGGTGCAGCGCGTCCTCCAGCGGTACAGCGAGCTGCATGATATCATCGCCATCCTGGGGATGGACGAGCTCTCCCCGGAGGATAAGCTCACGGTGCACCGGGCCCGAAAGATCCAGCGCTTCATGAGCCAGCCCTTCCATGTGGCGGAGGGCTTCACCGGGCTTCCCGGCCGTTTCGTCCGGGTGGAGGATACCGTCAAGGGCTTCGAGGCCATCCTGGGCGGGGACTGCGATTCCCTGCCGGAGCAGGCTTTCCTGATGCGCGGGACCATCGAAGAGGTGTTCGCCGCCGGGAAGGAACAGGGCTGATGGGCGAAGGGCTGCGTTTCCGCCTCCTACCCCGGCGGGGGAGGTCTTCTCCTGCCTCTGCGACGCTGTGGATCTCACGGCGAAGGACGACGCCTCCGGCCGTGGAGGCGGAAGCCTGGGCGTCCGCCGGGGCCATCTTCCCGCCGTGGCCGCCCTGGAGGAGGGCGGCGGTCTCCGCTGCGTTTCCGGCGGGAAAACGGTCTTCTCCTGCCGGATCCGGGGCGGCTTTGCCCGCATCGGCCGGGAAGAGGTGGAGGTGCTCACCCCAGAGGTCGGGGAACTCCGCCGGGCGGAGGACTGAACGAGTTATCCACATTTCCACAAGGGGTTTTCCACACCCTCTGCTCCGATCCGTTCCGGTCGCTTCGCTCCCTTCCCTTCCGATCCGTTTTTTTCTTTTTTCTTCTCTTCTATTCGGTACGGCGGTGACGGTCGTGACGGCGGTGACGGTCGTGACGGCGGTGACGGCCGTTTTCCATCCTTTGCTTCCCGCCGCGCCTTTCCGGGTTATCCACAAAACCATCCCCAATCCTTCCACAATCTTTCCCCCTCTGTTCTGCTGCTTTCCCCTCCGCTCCGTTCCTTTCCGTTTTATTTTTCTTTTTTATTCTGTTCTATTTGGTACCGTGGTGACGGTCGTGACGGCGGTGACGGCGGTTACGGTCGTGATAGAAAACCGGCTCCCGGGATGAACCCGGGAGCCGGTCCGTTTCTTTTTCCTGTTCTGCTTATCGGGAGGACGGCGTCCAGAGGTCGTCGCTGGTGGCCAGGCCCCATTTCTCAAACATATCGTTGTAGAACTTGGGCCGGGGATAATCCGCATGGAGCTCATAGGCCAGCTGCTTATAGCTGAACCCGGCCTTGATGAGCTGGCGGGCGGACTCGATGAACACCTCCAGGTTTTTCCCCGTCAGGGTGAAGATCATCTCGTTCTCCCCCACCAGGCCCCGCTCATACTCCCCGGCATCCGGCATGGAGAGGTTGTAGTCCATGGCGCCGTTCAGCACGGGCACCAGGGCGGCGCCGCAGCTATCGCAGGTATCCAGGCAGGCCTGGGTGATCCGGCCGCTGTGCCACTTGGCGGCCATGAGGAGCTGGCGCAGCTGGGAGGGGTCGCAGTAGATCATGACGGCCTGGGGCTCAAAGGAGCAGCTCTCCAGGGGGGCGATGACCATGCCGTCCCGCTTCTTGTCCTCGTCGATATAGGGATACTCCTCCACGAAATGCTTGTAGCTCAGCTCCCGGTCCCGGATGAAGTAGCCGCTGCCCACAAAGCGCTTATCCTGCTCATCCAGATCCCGCAGGCGGAAGTTGATCACGGGCCAGAGGCACCAGTGATCCTCCGGGAAGATGGCCTGGGCCTTCCGGGTGCGGCGGACGTAGGACAGGGTCTGACACAGAGCATAGTGCTTCCCCTGGGCGGAGGGCTGGACGCAGTCCTCGGGGACCTCGTCCCGGTTCACCAGGCGGATGGCCATGGGGGCGTTCTTCAGGCAGTAGATGCTTTCCAGCTCCCTGCCGATCTCATGGATCTGTTCCAAAGTCAGCATGGTTCTTCCCTCCTCTATCGAAATCCTTACTGTACCGTCTCATGATACGCCGTCTGCAGGGCGTAGTCCGAGAGCTCCTGGCCGATGCCGGGCTCATCCGGAATGAGGAAATCCCCGTTCACCGCCGCCATATCCACCTTTCCCAGCTCCCGGGTAAACAGGAATTTGTTGATCACGTGATTCTCATGGATCTGGAAGTTGGGGATGGCCGCCTCCACCTGGAGGGCGGCAGCCAGGCTGATGGGACTGCCGCAGACATGGATCTGCACCGAGGCGTCGAAGATATGGGCCAGGTCGCAGATCTTCTTGCATTCCGTAATGCCGCCGCAGTTGGCGATCTCCGGCTGCACCACCTGGATGGAATCGTCCTGCAGGAAGGGCAGGTAGCGCCAGCGGGTATAGATCCGCTCCCCGTTGGCCATGGGGATGTTCACCTTCCGGGCGCAGTTCTTCGCGGTGTCCGTATTCAGGGGATAGGTCCCCTCCTCGAAATAATAGATGCCGTATTTCTCGATGGCCTGGGCGTACTGCACGGCGCTGAGGGCGTCCGTATGGCTGTGGCACTCCACGATGATGTCCACCTCCGGCCCCACCGCCTTCCGGGTGGCCTCCAGCCGGGCGCAGGCGGTATCGATCATCTCCCGGGGGACGATCCCCCGCATGGTATCGTGCTCCCGCATCCGGCCGTCCGGCCCGACGCAGGTGAAATCCGTCTTGATGGCGGTGTACCCCTCCTTCAGGGCGCACTCCGCCTCCCGGGCGTAATCCTCCGGCGTCACGGCGATGCGCAGGCCCCTGGCCTCGTCCTCCGGCCAGCCCAGCTGGAGCTGGCTGGCGTAAGCCCGGACCTTATCCCGCTGCTTGCCGCCGATGAGCTGGTAGCAGGGCACCCCGAAGGCCTTGCCCTTGATGTCCATCAGGGCGATATCCAGGGCGCTCATGGCGGAGTAGAAGATGGGCCCGCCGCTCTGGCCCCAGAAGGTATCCATGAACATCCGCTCCCAGAGCCACTCCGTCCGCAGGGGGTCCTGGCCCAGGAGCAGAGGGGCCAGTTCCTTGATCATATGGAAGCCCGCCATGGAGCCCTTGCCATAGGAAACCGCGGCTTCCCCGTAGCCATAGATCTCCGTATCCGTATTGATCCGGCAGACGACGCCCCGCATGGCCTGGGGCATATACCGGGGCTTGAGGGCAAAGACGTCGATGCTGGTGATCTTCATGCCGCCGATCCTCCTTATTCCACCACGGTGCGGATGGCCTTCTCCATGGCCTCCGGCGCCCATTCGTTCCCCAGGCCGGGAAGCTCCGGGACCTTGATGCGCCCCTTCACGGGCTGGTAGTCCATGGTGCACAGGGCCTTGTTGTAATCATGCAGGAAGCAGAGGTGGTGCTCATGGATGATGAAGTTGGGGATGGCGGTCTCCAGATGGAGGGCGACGGTGGAGCTGATGGGACTGCCGCAGGCATGGGCCTGGATCATCACGTCGTAGATGTGGGCCAGGTCGCAGATCTTCTTCGCCTCCGTCAGTCCGCCGCAGGTGCCGATATCCGGCTGGGCGATTTGGAGGGCCATATTCTCGAAATAGGGCGCGTACTGCCAGCGGGAGAAGATCCGCTCCCCGTTGGCCAGGGGGATATTGATATGCTCGCAGATGAACCGGGAGGTCTTCACATTGGGGGAGTTGGGCTCCTCGAAATACAGGATGCGGTATTTCTCCGCCATCTGCGCCACCTGGATGGCGGAAAGGGCGTCCAGGTTGGAGTGGTTCTCGATGATGACGTCCACATCCTCCCCTGCGGCCTCCCGCACCGCAGCCAGACGGTCCTCGAAGGTCCTGAGCACATGGGGAGTCAGCAGGCCCTTCCGCTCCTCATAGGTATAGGACTTGCCGTTTTCGTCGAAGCAGAGGAAGTCCACCTTCACGGCGTCATACCCCTCCTCCACCACCTTGCGGGTGATCTCGGCATACTCCTCCACGGTCTTCTTCACCTCGTGCACAGGTCCGAAGCCCTGGTGGATCTGGCTGGCATAGCAGCGCAGGTCCTCCCGGAACTTCCCCCCCAGCAGCCGGTAGATGGGCTGACCCAGAGCCTTGCCCTTGATGTCCCACAGGGCTACGTCGATGGCGGAGATGCCCGCATACACCACCGGTCCCCCCGCCTGGCCCCAGAAGGTGGTGCGGTAAAGCTTATGCCAGACGACCTCATTTTCCATCGGATCCATGCCGATGACCAGCCTGGCCAGGTCCTTCACCATGCCGAAGGCCGCGGAGGCCCCTACGCCGTAAGAGAGGGCGGCTTCCCCGTCCCCATAGATCCCCTCGTCCGTATGGACCCGGCAGCCGATGACCCGGAAAAAGGGCTTCCCCTCGCAGATAAATTCCATGACCTCAACCTTTGTGATCTTCATACCCTGCCTCCTTATCCAACACGTTGTTTCTTTTATTGTACCCGACAGGGTGCCGGAGCGTCAATGAAAAAAAGTCCGCCGGGGCAGAGTGCTTGACATTGCTTTCGTTAAGCTTTAGAATCGAAACCAGGAAAAACCATATAGAATCGGAGGGTTAAAGGTATGTTTTTCACAAAGTTCGATCCCCTGACCAAGGAATACGTGGAGGAGAAAATCGGCGCGGCTCCCGCCGCCGCCGGAAAGAGCTGCCCCTGCCTGGCGGGCATGAAGTTCGCCGTGAAGCTGGAGGGGGAATTCGCCCCCAAGACCCTGAAGTACGAGATCAAGGACGAGAAGACCCTGAAGGTGAAGGAGGGGAACAAGAGCTGGAGCGTTTCCTATGCGGCCATCTCCCAGGGCCCCATCACCATCCTCACCCATCTGATCCCCGGCACGGACCGGGGCTGGCACCTGGTGATCGACAAGCGCACCTGGGCCGTCACCGCCTTTGAGACCTGGTTCGGCATCAGCGTACCCGTGGGCGGCAGCCTGTACGGAGACCGGAAGCCGGATCATTTCCGGGATATTCCCCGGGAGGTGCAGCGGCAGTACTACTTCGGCTGGATCGACAAGGGGGACAACAAAAAGCCCGAGAAGCTCCATACCACCACCAACCGGATCGAGGGCCGCGGCCTGCACTGGACCTTCGATACCGGCTATGAGATCCTCACCTTCAACCCCAGCGTCTGCTGCACCACCTTCACGGAGCTGGGCGCCGAGATGGGCGGCATCACCATGACGAACCCGGCGGACTACATCCGCATCGACGACGAGAACTATGTCTACGCCCGCTGGGAGGTGGAATTCTCCGGCAAAATGTGGATCGAGGTCATGAATTTCTTCGATTTCACCGCCGCCGGGGTGGAGATGGGCTTCGAGGCGGACAACTCCCTCACCTATCGCCTGCACCGGGCCGAGCTGGAGCGCACCGGGGACGTGGCCCATCTAGAGCAGATCACGGAATATGGGGACAAGGAGCGTCCCATGGCCTTCATGAACAGCCGGAAGGGCGGGCGCTACTCCTACCGCCCCGCGGATATCGATATCCCCATGACCCGGGAGGAGGCCCTGCAGCACGCCGCGGAGAAGCAGAATATCCTCAACGGCGAGGCGAATATCATGAACGCCTTCAATACCATGCCCCTCTGCGCCGACCTGGCAGGCAAGAAGTTCAAGGTCTGGAACGATAAGGAGAAGTACGCCCAGGCCCCCTGGAGCGGGGACAAGGGCAAGGCCTGGGAATATCAGATCATCGACGGCAATACGCTGAAATGGCGGCATGGCGGCCGGAACTGGCAGGAGGAGCAGTACGCCTGTTTCCAGCCGGACAAGGATCTGTACTTCTTCGCCCACATGCTCACCGGCGATCCGGACTGGTCCATGGTCGGGCAGATCGTCGATTTCCGGAACGGCCTCACCACCACCGTCAAGACCGGCATCGGCAACTGGCACAGCGAATGGGAGGCCGGAGCCAACGTGCTCTTCGGCACCCTGGAATACGGGGACATCCAGCCTCCCTTCGCCCGTCGGCACCACTTCACGGACGAGCTGGTGGGCGAGAGCTTCGCCTATTCCTACAGCGGCAGCATGAACTCCATCCATGTGTACTCCTCCCCCGAGAGCTACTCCTGGACCATCTTCTCCGGGGATAACAGCGGCGGCGCCACCTGGTCCAGCCCCTGCTTCTACATCAAGCTCCGGCCGGACGTGTACCTCTTCCAGTGGGTGGAGGAAAACTGCAACGGCAGCCAGGGCCTGCTGGTCATCAACCGGAAGATCCAGCATGACGGCGGCTTCTTCTACGGCGTGAGCCATAACGGCATCCAGCTGAACATCACCGGTGCCTTCATGCGGGAGCTGGGCAAATACAAGATCAAGAAGTATTTCGACCATTACAAGAAATAAATCATTTCCCTTTTGGCCGCCCGGCGGACGCCGGGCGGCCTTCAGATTGCAGACAAAATGCCAAAGCCTCGCAGAGTTCGCGCCCGCAGGCGCGAATGGAATCAGAATACATTCTGAATTTTTTCACAATGAAGCCTAACCGGTTCCCTCTTTACAGCATTATCCATATGGAAGCTTCCAGAACAGGGAAAGGAATTCAAAGATGACGGGCGGAATCAATGATGAGCAGATTGGGCGGATGTCAAAGACGATCTTTCGTTTCTGCCTGTCCAGGACAGGCTCATACCATGACGCCGAGGATCTGGCACAGGATATTCTGCTTGTTGCCTTCAAGACCACCAATCATTTTGAAAGCGAAAAAGCTTTCAACGCGTTTGTCTGGAAAACAGCCGGCAATATCCTGAAAAGCTGGTACCGCAGGCAATCCGGGCAGCACACGGAGAAACTGGACGAAGATATGCCAGATCATCGGTATGAGGAACTGGAAGAACAGGCTCAGGATCATGAACAACTTTGCCGGATTCTCAGCAGCCTCGCAAGGCTTTCCTCCGATTACCGGCGTGTTACGGTGGCCTTTTATATTAACGGACGATCTGTCCGTGAAATCGCTGAACGCTTTTCCCTGTCCGAAAGCATGGTGAAATACCTACTGTTTCAGTCAAGAAAACGTATCAGGGAGGGAATCAATATGGAAATGGAATCTGTCAGGCTGAGCTACGATCCTGTGGATCTGACGCTGATTTTCTGGGGTGGAAAATGCGTATATTATGATATTTTCCATGAAAACAGGCTGCACCAAAACATTGTGATGGCGTGCTATTACGACAGGCTGACCGAGGAGCAGATGAGCCTTCAGCTGGGCGTACCCACTGCATACCTCGAGGATGAGCTGAAAAAGCTCCTGGAGTATGACTTGCTGATAAAGAAAGGCCTGGCATACCAGAGCAATATTGTTATCATTACCGGAAAGGAACTGGAAGCCATCGATCAGTATAACAGGACCGGTCTGGAAAAAACCGCCACCGCAATCCGTGCATTCGCCGAAGAATATATGGACGAACTGCGTGCACTTGGGTTTTACGGCAGTGACATGCCGATGAATTCACTCAGGTGGATGCTGATCTCGCTGATTCTCCGTCAGGCTTATATCGACCTTCTGCAACGCGAGGTGACGCTGGATTATCCGACAGACTGCTTCGGCGATCGCTGCTTCCGCTTCCTGATGGAACTGCCAAAGAACGACCCGTACTTCATGAGCATTTCCGCACAGGGTTCCGAGGACGGGACTATCTTTCTTTGGGACGTGCCGCAGAACGGGGAAGCACTGCATCCGGTGGTCAGCCCGGTACGGGCGAATATGCTCATCTCCCTTCCGGATTCACAACCGGTTACAGACAGCGAAAAGCTCATATGCTCTGAACTGCTGGAATTGGGTCTGGCCAGGAAGGAGAGCGAAAGTATCTTACCGGCGTTCCCGTACCTGAATGCGGTACAAAGCAGTGCTCTGAACAGCCGGATCCTACCGATAGCCCGGAAAATCTGCGAAGGTGCCATAAACAGAATTGACGGGATCTCCCGGATCATGAAAGAGTATGTTCCGGAACACTTGGTCGATTACGCCGTGAAGCTTCCCGCGCTGATCCAGATGAAAGAGGCTGAGGCCATTATGCGCATTCTCTGTGAAAGTGGCTGGCTTCTTCCCATGAAGGACTGCCTGGCAACTACCGTGATGATGAAGAACAAATAGGACATCCACGTTGGAACGAAAACTCGGAAGTTAATCGCATATATTCAAGTTTTATTTATCCCAATACAACATGTCCTTTAGGTTCAATATTGAATCAAAACAGGGACTCGGCCAAGATTGGCTGACTCCCTGTTGCTCATTATGATGTGCTTCTCGGTGAAAATAGTACTTGACAAATCCCTTGCCATTTTGGGCCGGAATTCATTTCTGGGCCAAAATACTGCTCACGGAGCAAACTGTGCGAGGTCGTCGTCGCAAGGCTCATTGCTCCGCTTCGCCCTGAAGGGGCAAAGCTCCGATATTCGCCTGCTCCTCCTCTCCAAAATGAAAGCTGGCTTTCATTTTGGATCAGGAAGAAGGTAATGAGCGGGTGGAGATCCATGCTTTCCCAAAGCGGCTGCTTTGGGAAAAGAGGAGTAGCCGCAAGCAATATGCAGTTTTCGCGGCTCTTACGCAAACCGCGGAAACGGAATGAGCGCAGCGTGCTTCGACGAAGTGCGGGTAGCGGAGCGCAAGCCAAATCGACCGGGAGCCCAATGAAGTGGGTCCCGGTCGAAGCGTGTCGACTTTGTCGATACGCTCAGGCCGCCGGGCGGCCTTTGCTGTACATTGGAAGCGAAGTATGGTATACTGCAGAAAAAGCAAATCGAAAGGGCGTGGAAGCATGATCGAGTATACCCGTGTATCCCGGTACTACCCCGGCTGCGACGGCACGAAGCTGGCGGTGGACCTGTACCTTCCCGTGACGGAGCGGCGGGTGCCCGTGCTGGTGGAGTGCGGCTACGAGGACCGCCGCCGCAGCTTCGAGAGCCGGAAGCCCGCGCTGGAGCGGTTTTTGGAGGCTGGGTATGCCCTGGCCTTCATCGAGCCCCGGGGCTTCGGAGCCAGCTACGGGGTGAGCGAGGGCTTCTTCTCCCCCCGGGATGCGGAGGATCTGGCCTCCATCGTGGACGCCATTACCCTGGAGCCCTGGTGCAGCGGGAAGGCCGGTTCCTTCGGCGGCTCAAACAAGGGCCAGAGCCAGCAGCTCATGCTCACCCGGCAGCCCAAGCGCCTCTTTGCCGCCGCCCCCTGCGACTGCAATCCGGATTTCTATTACCAGAATTTTACGAACGGGGCCTCCTCCCTTCCCCGGCGGCCGGGCCACCATGCCTCCGCTGAGGAGATCGGCACCCCGGTGGACGAGGATCCGGCGCCGGAGTATCCCCTGGCCCACGAAGCCCTGGCGTGCCACCGGATGAACCTGGGCTTCCTGGAGCAGCATGTACCCAACATGTTCCGGGATCAGGTCAATCCCCGCATCGGCTATGCCCCCAATCTGGAGATCCCCGCCTGGTCGTACATGGACAGGATCCGCCACGGCCATGTAAAGGTGTACCAGAACGCCGCCTGGTTCGACCCCGGCTGCACCGGGGAGATCTTCGGCTGGAAGAGCTGGGGCGGCAAGCTGCTCCTGGGACCCTGGCGGCACTGCGAGATCTACCGGGGCGGCAGCGACCTGCCCGCCGGCGGCTTCGACTGGGTCGCGGAGCACATCCGCTTCTTCGACCCCATCCTGAAGGGGCAGGATAACGGCTCCCAGGACGAGCCCCCCATCCTGTATTACACCCAGGGAGCGAAGGAAGGGGAGGAATGGCGCTATGCCGCGGACCTGCCCCTGGATACCCAGACCCAGCCGGATCTGTACCTTACCCCCGAGGGGGGACTGACGGAGGAGGAAGCCCCGTCGGGCAAACGGGACTATACCGTCCGGAACGACCTGACCTTGTACCCCGGCTTCGGGAAGCTGGACCGGCGCATCACCGCCGACATGGGGGAATTTGAGGGCAAAAGCCTGTGCTTCACCCTGCCGCCCCTGGAAAAGGACCTGGAGCTCACGGGCATCCCGGTGCTGAATCTCTGGGTCACCTCCACCCATACGGACGGGAACTTCATCGCCGCCCTGGACGAGGTCCTGCCGGACGGCTCCAGCCGCTTCATCACCGAGGGGGCCATGCGGGCCAGCCACGCCAAAATGCACCCCGGCACCATCCGGGACGCCTTCGGGGTCCCCTACCACCGGGGCTTTGCGGCGGACGCCGTCAGTCTGAGCCCGGATAAGCCCACCCTGCTGGCCTTCAACCTGGAGGCGGTCTCCCGGATCGTGAAGAAGGGCAGCCGGCTCCGCATCGCCCTGAGCTGCGGCGGCAGCGGCTACGACCAGCCCGAGGGCTTCCCGGCGGAGATGCCTACGGTCACGGTACACACCGGCGGCCCCTATGCTTCCTTCCTCCGTCTGCCGGTGATCGCCCCCAACGTGACGAAGTTCACCGGAACCCTCACCCTGAACGGGCGGCCGGAGAACGCCAGCGTGTACGCCTTCAAGCGCAGCATATACATCGAGCGCGGCGGCAGGCGCTGGCGGAAATTCGACTGCCTCCAGGTCTGCCCCGAGGGGGACCAGCTGCGCTTCGTCACCCGGGCCTTCACCGCCGTGCGCCGTCCCATCGCGGGGGGCATGGCCCTGACCATCGCGGTGCCCGGCCTGGCCTTCACCGGCAGCGGCAGGCTTCCGGATACAGGGACCCTGGGGGAGACAACCTGGGAGATCAAGCGGTGCATGCCCGGCTTCCCCGGCCCCAGGCTCCCCAAGACCACCTACCGGAACCTGTACGTGGCTACGGTGCCCGTTTCGAAGGAGGCCCCCGGCTCCTCCAATCCCCAGCCCAGGCATACCCTGGACCTGCTGGTGGACGTGATCCTGCCGGAGACCGGGAAGGCACCCTACCCCTGCTGCGTATATATCCACGGCTTCGGCGGCTCCAACCATGATTTTGAGGCTACCGCGCCGGACTTTCTGGAGCGGGGCGTCGCCGTCGCCTCCATCGACTACCGCCTGCCTCCTCCCACCCCCTGGCCCGCCTGCGGCTGGGACGCCAAGGCCTGTATCCGCTACCTGAAGGTCCATGCCGCCGAGCTGGGGCTGGATCCCGCCCGCTTCGCCGTCCTGGGCGGCTCCATGGGGGGCCACCTCACCAGCATGATCGCCGCCTGCAACGGCAGCCGGGAGGACGAGGGGGAGATCGGCGGCTGCCTGGAAGCGGACAGCAGCGTCAGGGCCGCCTGCGCCTCCTTCCCCTTTACGGATTTCTTCGGCATGGGGGATGACTGCGCCGCCGTCTGGCCCCTCCAGGCGGATCGGGTGGCCCGGTGCGACGGGCCCTACGCCCCTCTGGCCTCCATGCTGGACTATGTGGGTCCCGGCAAGGGCATGGCGGACGTGAAACTCCATCTCCACGACCCGGATCCCAAGTACGTCGCCCTGCGGGAGAAGGCCCGGGACGCCAGCCCCGTCTGCCACGTGAGTGCCAAAAGCGCCCCCACGGCGCTGGTCCACGGCATCTTCGAATGCGGCATCCAGGTCCCCATGGGCCAGAGCCTCCGCTTCTTCGAGGCCCTTACCCGGGCGGGGGTCAAAAGCCTGCTGCTGTGCAACAACAACGGCATCTACGGGGCGGATCCGGAGGTCAAGCAGGCCGTGGTGGACTTCATCGTGTCCCGGATATGAAGGGATATACAATGAGATCGGGGGCGGGCCGCATCGCGGCCCGCC
>JAFWOX010000027.1 GCA_017545325.1 Oscillospiraceae bacterium
AGGATGACATCGCCGCTGCGCGCCTCGGTCGTACACTTCGACACTTGCGGCGATAGCAGTATTTTGGGGCAAAAATGAATTTCGCCCCAAAATGAATCTCATCTCATTCGCGCCTGCGGGCGCGAACTCTGCGAGGCTTTTTGCACTTTGTCTACAGTCAGACCGCCCGGGGCTCCCCGGGCGGTCAAATCTTATACGGTTACAGCGTTTTTTTCAGCATGATGTATTCTTCCGTGCGGTATTCTTCCGTGAACCCCGCATGGAGGAACAGGGTCACCGCCGGATTATCCAGGGCGATATTGTCCCAAAGGACGCCGATCCCGTTCTCCCTTGCCGCTTCGCACAGCAGATCAAGGCCGGCCCTTCCGTATCCCTTTCCCCGGTGCTCCGCAGCCACGATCACGTCCGCCAGCCACATACCCTGCTCTTCGTCGTAATGATATGCGGTCTCCCCCAGGAATGCGCCCGTTTCCGTATCCTGCAGATACCGGTAAAACCGTTTGTTCTCATGCCGGATCATCCAGCAGTCGTACCAGTCTTCCCAGCCGCTCCGGGGAAAGGGGATGGTGCCGCCCCAGGCCCGGTTATAGGACATGGTTTCCGGATCGGCCATGAATCGCTCCCGGAACCACAGGTCCTCCGGTTCCGGCCTATAGAGAATGATCATTTATCCCCCGCTCCTTTCAGATCCGGCGTGCCGGGTCACCCTTCTTTTATCCCAGCCGGAGCCGGAAGAGCCCATGGCGGTTGCAGCAGGCATACAGATCCCTCACGCCGTCGATCCCGAACCTGGCTTCCGCCCCCCATTCCGGGTACAGCTTCATCAGTTGGATCCGCTGATCTGACACCGCGGCGAGGAAGGTGATATAGTGCTCCTTCGTCATGGGATGATCCACGGCGACCCGGCATTCATCCTCCACCCGCTCCGCCTCCAGGCCGTGCTCCCCATCCGGCTCCTCCGCCTCCAGGGGCGGGAGGGTGATCCCGCAGCAGCTGACCAGGGCTTCTCCGGTGGTGTGGATTACGTTCCCGCACACCGGGCACAGGTAGAAGGATCCTCTGAGCATGTTGGCGGAGCGATTCCGGTTTCGCACGTCCTCGCCGGACAGCAGCTCGATCACGGAGATCCCCAGGGCTTCCGCCAGAGGGCTCAGCAGGCTGATATCCGGATATCCCCTGCCCGTTTCCCATTTGCTCACCGCCTTGCTGCTCACATGGATCCCTTCCGCCAGCTCTTCCTGGGTCATCCGCTTTCTCTCCCGCAGTCTGCGGATCACCGATCCGGTCACATATTTATCCATTCCATTCGCCTCCTGACGATGGAAGTCTACCCTATGCGCCGGGAAAATGCTACCTACGCTTCGTAGACCCGGCCGGGCGGTCAGCGGCAGCCGATCCTCCGGATCCGCGCCGCTCCTCAGCGGTGGATATACATCCGGCTGGGCTGGGGCTCGCCGTCTCCCCGGACCATGCAGAGGAACTCCCAGCCGTACCGCTCGTAAAACCCGGTATGGTCGGTCACCAGATAGAGCGGGGTGATTCCTTTGGCGCGCATATCCTCCACCGTCAGCTCCAGCAGCCTGCCGGCAATGCCCTGGCCGCGGCAATCCTCCTCCGTATACACGGCGCATACGTTGGGGGAGAGATCCTTCCGGTCATGGAAGTCGTTCCCGATAACGCCCATGCCGCCCACGATGCGATCCTCGTCCAGACACAGATACCAGCCATACTCCGTCTCTCCGGACAGATACCCCTCCATGCATTCCAGATAAGCTTCCCGGGGCACGCGCCATTTGCTGTGAAACCAGTCTGCCGCAGCGTCCTTCCGCTCCGGCGCCTCTCGCAGCGTGACATATCGGTATTCCCCCAACTGCATCGCCCTCCTGATCGTTTTCCGTACGGTCTTATTCCGTCAGGTTTCCTTTTCGGATATTCTCCCTGATGATCCGGTCCGTTACCGCATACAGGGCTTCGGAGCCCAGCCGGGTCCCCTTCTGCCGTCCGTAGACGGCTGCCGCAGTCACCCCGTGCTCCTTCCAGTCGCTTCCACCGTTGGAATGGTTCAGGATCAGCGGCTGCAGGTTATCCATGGCGCGGACATACCAGGCTTCCGCCGTCCTCCCCTCCTCAAACTCCTCGAAGAGGGTCGTCAATTCGTCCCTCTGATCCTCCGGCAAAAGGGAGAAGAGCCGTTCCTTCGCCGCGTCCTCCCTGGCCTTCTGCGTTTTCCGTCCTTCCGTATCATAGGCATAGGTATCCCCTGCGTCGATCTCCACCAGGTCATGGATCAGACACATGAGCATGACCCTGGTGATATCCACGTGCTCGTTGGCATACTCCCGAAGGAGATAGGCCATGATCGCCATATGCCAGGCGTGCTCCGCATCGTTCTCCCTCCTGCCGTGACCGGAGAGGTGCGTCTGGCGAAAGATATTCTTCTCCTTGTCGATCTCCAGAGAAAAGGCCAGCTGTTTCTGCAGGCGTTCCTCCTGTTGGTTCATCTTCTTCACCCCCATTTCTCCTGTCTGTCCCAAAGGGCTTTCCTTCGCTGAATGCCTCATTCTCAGTATACCCGTCCAGCCGCAGCCTGTAAAGCGCCGTGCGGGGGAACCGAAAGGTCAGGCCTGCTCCCGGCTGAGCGGGAGAAGCCGCTTGCCAGCGGAAGAGAATCCTGCTATATTGGCAATATGCTTTTTGACTGCCCGGGCCGGAGCCCTGCTTCAGCTCTGGGGAGCCTTAAGGGAACAGGGAGGCGAAGCGCGATGAAAGCAGCGGCGGAGCGGGGAAAATATATCGTTGCCGTGGTTCTGTACGGAACGATCGGGCTGTTTCTCCGCCATGTGCAGGCCCCCAGCGAGGTGGTCGCTCTGTTCCGCGGCGTCCTCGGCTCCGCCTTCATCTTTTTGTATCAGCGTTTCCGTGGCCGGCGCCCGGATGGGAAGGCCATCCGAAAGGCCTTCCCCCTGCTGATCCTCTCCGGCGTCAGCCTGGGCCTCAATTGGATCTTTCTCTTTGCCGCCTATGTGAAAACCACCGTTGCCATTGCCAGTCTCTGCAATTATCTGGCCCCCGCGGTGGTGATCGTCATCGCCCCCGCTGTGCTGCGGGAGCGGCTCGACCTGCGGAAGATCCCCTTCGTCCTGCTGGCGCTGGCGGGGATCCTCCTGGTCTCCGGCGTACTGGAAACCGGCGGCGGGGATACGGCGGGGGTCCTGCTGGGGTTGGCGGCTGCCGTCTTCTTTGTGCTCGTGGTGATCTGCAACCGGAAGCTGCGGGAAGTCCCGGCACTGGACCGGTCCATGCTCCAGCTGGCGATCTCCGCGGCAACGATCCTGCCCTATGTGCTGATCCGCAACTGGGGCGCTTTCCCGGAGCTTGGCCTGTCCTCCCTGGGGATCATTCTGATGCTGGGCATTGTCCATACCGGCCTCGCCTACTGCTTTTATTTCAGCGGCATGGGCAGTCTGCCGGTGCAGACCGTGGCGATCCTGGGCTATCTGGAGCCGGTGGTCAGCGTGCTCTGCTCGGTTGCTTTCCTCCATGAGCCCCTGTCCCTCCCGGGCTGGATCGGCGCCGCCCTGGTGCTGATCTCCACTGCGGTGAGCGAAGCCCTTCCGGAAAAGGTTTCCCAAAAGGCTTCGGGCGGCGCTTCGTGAGAAGCTCGCCGCATCCCAGCCCGGCGCACGCCGGGCAGGATTTCTAACGGAGATGAGGTGATGATCCTGGTACGGGAAATCGTCAGAGACCCGATCTTCCTTGCCCGCAGCTCCGCTCCCGCCGGGGCGGAGGATCTGGATACCGCCAGGGATCTGCTGGATACCCTGATGGCCCACCGGGAAAGCTGCGTGGGGATGGCGGCGAACATGATCGGCGTGAGCCGCCGCATCATCGTCTTTCTCTGCGACGGGGAGTATATGACTATGCTGAATCCGGAGATCATCCGGTTTTCCGGGCCCTTCGAAGCGGAGGAGGGCTGTCTCTCCCTCGCCGGCACCAGAAAAGCGAAGCGGTACCGCTCCATCAAGGTGCGGTACCAGAATGAAAAGCTGCAGGTTCGGCTCCGGACCTTCAACGGTTGGACAGCCCAGATCATCCAGCATGAGATCGATCACTGCAGCGGGATACTGATCTGACGGAGGCTGAGCATGGAGCTGTGCATAAAAACCTTTGATGAACTCAGCGCCCGGGAGCTGTACGCCCTGCTGCGCCTCCGGGTGGACGTATTCGTGGTGGAGCAGCGCTGTCCCTACCCGGAGCTGGACGGCCGGGATCAGTCTGCGCTTCATGTATGGCTGCAGGATGAGACAGGGATACAGGCCTATCTGCGGATCATGGACAAGGGTATAAGCAGCGAGTATGTCTCTATCGGTCGGGTGATTGCGGTGCGCCGCCGGGCGGGACTGGGCAGTCGGATCCTGGCGGAGGGCATCCGTCTGGCGCAGGAGCGCTTCGATGCAAGGCAGATCTACCTGGAGGCTCAGGTTTATGCCAAGGGCCTGTATGAAAAGCAGGGCTTCCGGGCGATCTCCGACCCCTTCCCGGAGGACGGCATCCCCCATGTGAAAATGTTGCTGGAGCTGGACGGCTGATCCATAGCCTCGGCGGCGAAAAACGTTTTTCCGGCAGGTTTTCCGCAAAAGACCGCAGTCCACGCAAAAGGTGGGCTGCGGTCCATTCTATTTTGCTTTTCTTTTAGGAAACCTTCTCAAACTGGCTGTTGTACAGCTGGGCATAGAACCCGTTCAGGGCCATGAGCTCCTCGTGGGTCCCCTGTTCCACGATATCTCCGTCCCGCATGCACAGGATCAGATCCGCTCCGCGGATGGTGCTCAGCCGGTGCGCGATGATGAAGCTGGTCCTCCCCTTCATGAGATTGTCCATAGCCCGCTGGATCAGGATCTCCGTGCGGGTATCGACGGAAGAGGTGGCCTCGTCCAGGATCAGCAGCCTGGTATCCGCCAGGATAGCCCGGGCAATGGTAAGGAGCTGCTTCTGACCGGCGGAGATATTGCTGGTCTCCTCGTTCAGGACCATATTGTATCCCTCCGCCTGGGTGCGGATGAAGAAGTCCACCTGGGCCGCCTTGGCCGCTTCGATCACCTGCTCATCCGTGGCGTCCAGCTTGCCATAGCGGATATTCTCCATGATCGTACCGTTGAAGAGCCAGGTATCCTGCAGGACCATGCCGATCTCCTCCCGCAGGTCATGGCGGGTGAACTCCCGGGTATCGAATCCGTCCAGCTTGATGGAGCCGCCCAGCAAATCATGGAATCGCATGAGCAGCTTGACCATGGTGGTCTTGCCCGCGCCGGTGGGTCCGACGATGGCGATCCGCTGGCCCGCCTTCACATGGGCGGAGAAATCGTTGATGACGATCTCCTCGGGATCGTAGCCGAAGTGTACGTGATCGAAGTCCACGTCCCCCCGGATATCCATGTCCCCGATGTTCAGGTGCGCCTGGGGATCCTGCTCCTCCGCCTCATCCAGGAACTGGAATACCCGCTCCGCCGCCGCCGCGGTGGACTGAAGCTGGCTGGAGATATTGGCCACCTGGGTGATGGGCTGGTTGAAGGTACGCACATAGGTGATGAAGGCCTGAATAGAGCCGATGGAGAGCTGCCCCTTGGCACACATGGAGGCGCCAAGTACGCACACCGCCACATAGCCGGCGTTGCCGATGAAGTTCATGATGGGGCGCATCATACCGGTGAGGAATTCCGCCTTCCAGAAGGCGTTGTACAGCCGGTCGTTCTCATAGTCGAACTCCATCAGAGCCCGGTCCTCGGCGCAGAAGGCCTTGAGGATCTGCTGGCCGGAGTACATCTCCTCCACATAGCCGTTCACGGTGCCCAGCAGCTTTTGCCGCGCCCGGAAGTGCTTCTGGGAGATGCCCACCATCAGGGCGGTGAAGATGCCGCTGAAGGGCAGCATGGCGATGGCGATGAGGGTGAGCTTCCAGCTGATGCTGAGCATCATCACCAGCACGCCGATCAGGGTGACCACGGAGGTGATGATCTGGGTGAGGCACTGGTTCATGCTGTGGCTCACCGTATCCACATCGTTGGTGATGCGGCTCATGACCTCGCCGTTGGACATGGTATGGAAGAAGTTCACCGGCAGGCGGTTGATCTTCTCGATGATGGCCTTGCGCAGGTTATAGGAAATCTTGTTGGAGACGTGGGCCAGCGCGTAGCCCTGGGCATAGGAGAAAAGGGCGCTGGCAAAATACAGGATCAGCAGGATCAGCATCACCCGGCCGATATAGCTGAAATCAACGCCGTTGGTGCCGCCAGCGGTGACCGCCGCCACGCCCCGGGCGATCTCATCCGTGATCTTCGCCAGGATGCGGGGGTTCACCGTCGCCAGGACCGTGGAGCAGATCGAACAGACTGAGACGAGAAGGATCAGCCACTTGAAATCCATCAGGTAGTGGATCAGGTGCTTCATGCTGCCCTTGAAATCCTTGGGCTTCTCTCCCCGTATGCCGCCCGGACCGCGTCCGCCGCCGCCCGGTCCGCCTCTGCGGCCGCTCTTCATCTTGGAGGTATCCGGTCTGACCAGGGGGCGATAACCGGGGTTATCCTGTTCCATGCCCGTTCGACTGGGCTCATTCGTATTGAAATCGAACTTGGGCATGAACAGCTTCATGATCCCCTTGGGCTTCGGCATATCCGGGAATTCCCCGTTTTCCATCTGTTCCTTGAACTTCTCCGGATCGAAATTCTCCGGATCGAAGCCGGGAGGAGGACCTTTCTTCGGGTCGAAGCCCTTGGGCGGCCCCTTCTTCGGGTCGAAGCCAGGAGGGGGCATTTTCTTCGGATCAAAGCTTTTCGGGTCGAAATCCCTGGCCGGCTCTCCGGAAGGAGGCCCCATGTGCTGGGGATCGGCGCCGGCGGGCCTGCGATTTTCTTCCGCTCTGTTCATGCCAATTCCTCCTTTGAAAGCTGGCTCTCCGCGATCTCGCGGTATTCCTCGCAGGTCTGGAGCAGCTCCTGATGGGTCCCATGGCCCACGACCCTGCCTTCCTCCAGGACCAGGATCTGATCTGCGTTCATGATGGTGCTGACCCGCTGGGCCACGATCAGGACGGTGGCGTTCTCTGTGGACTCATACAGGGCCTTGCGCAGATTGGCGTCGGTCCGGAAGTCCAGCGCGGAGAAGCTGTCGTCAAAAATGAAGATGGGCGGATTTTCCAGCAGGGCCCGGGCGATGCTCAGCCTCTGCTTCTGGCCGCCGGAGACATTGTCGCCGCCCTGGGCGATGGCGATCTCCAGGCCGTTATTCTCCGGATTGATGAAGTCGGAGGCCTGCGCTATCCGGATGGCGTTGTAGATCTCCTCATCCGTGGCTGTGGCCTTGCCCAGGCTCATGTTGGTGGCTACGTCGCCGGAGAAGAGCAGTCCCTTCTGGGGCACATAGCCGATATTCCGGCGCAGCTCATGGAGAGACAGGTCCCGGATATCCACCCCATCCAGGAGGATCTGGCCTTCGGTCACATCATAGAACCGCGGCACCAGATTAATCAGGGTGGACTTGCCCGAACCGGTGGAGCCGATGAAGGCTACCGTCTGTCCCGGCTGCACATCGAACGAGATGTGCTCAAGCACGCAGTTTTCCGCGTCTCCGTACTTGAAGGAGACGTCCTTGAACTCGATATGGCCTTTAGCCCGCCAGTGCTCGCCCATGTTCCTGGGCTCCTCCGGCTCCTGGATCACCGGCTCCGTATCCAGGATCTCGGAGATACGGGTCGCCGCGACCAGAGCCCGGGGGATGAAGATGAACATCTGGGCGATCATGAGGAAGGACATGATGATCTGCATCACATACTGCATATAGGCCAGCATATCGCCGATGGGCATCCTGAACCCCGCAACGTGGTGGCCGCCCACCCAGACGATCAGAAGGGTGATGCCGGAGAGCAGCAGGTTTTCGATGGGGTGCAGGGTCGCCATGGTGCGCTGCACATAGAGGCCGGTATCGGTGATATCCTTGTTGGCCTGGTTGAAGCGCTTCTCCTCCAGCTTCTCGTTGCCGAAGGCGCGGATAACCAGCATGCCCGTAAGGCTTTCCCGGGCCACCAGGTTCAGCTTGTCCGTCAGCTTCTGCATGATCTGGAATTTCGGAACCACCAGCTTGAACATGAGCACCTGCAGAGACAGGAGCAGGACGACCGCCAGGGCGACGATCCAGCTCATGCTCACGCTCTTCCGCAGCGCCATCACAATGCCGCCGATGCAGTAGATGGGGGCCATGAATACCATGCGGATGCCCATCATGGTGACCATCTGGACCTGCTGGACGTCGTTGGTGCTCCGGGTGATGAGGGTGGCGGTAGAAAACCGGTCGATGTCCTCGCTGGAAAAACGGGTGACCTTGGCGTAAACATCATGCCTCAGCTTCCGGCCGACGCCCGCGGAGGTCCGGGCCGAGAAGAAGTTCGTGCCGATATCCGCGATGCCGCTCATGAGAGAGAAGAGCAGCATGATGCCGCCGATGCGCAGGATGTAGCTCTGTTGGGTCTGCTGGAGAGGCGCCTCATATTCCCGGTAGAACAGCTTGGTGAAGGTGATGGCGATGCTCTCGATCATGCCGCCGCCCACCTTGGCCGCTTCCGCCTTGCCCGCCTCCAGCGCCTTCGCGGGAACAGAGGCGGCGATCTGATTGAACTCCTCTACGGACATCGCGTTGTATTCCTGTTCGCCCGCCGCATAATACAGGGCATACATCGCCTTTTCATAGGCCAGCTTTACCTCGCTCAGCTTGGCGCTGTCCGTTTCCGTCAGCACATACGCGCCCTTTTGCTTCAGACCGGGATACTGTTTCACCAGCTCCGCGTCCGCCGTACCGGCTTCCTTCCATACATACCCCTCCGAAAGGACGCGCGCGCCGCCCTCGGAGGCGAAGGTCAGGATGCTTTCAAAGGAAGCCTTATCGATCACATCCGGGGTTGATACCTCCACGCCGCTCTGTACGATACCCACGTTCACGATCTTGCTCATGTAGTTGGGCAGGTACAGCTCCAGGATGGTCTGGCAGAAGAGCAGGGCAACCGCCGCCAGGGCCATGAAGATGAACGGCTTCATGTACTTGAAGATCAGTTTCAAGTCTCTTTTCTTCTCCTTCTATGCTGTTTCATAAATTTAGAACGAGCGCCTCCCGCATTCCTTTTTGGCGGGAAGGTCTGCTTTTTTTCGGGAGCGCTCATGATTCTACAAAAAGCAATCGCCCCTCACGGCGGTCTACAGCAGGTCCGCTTCCTCCGGATCATTGCTGTCGGTCAGCTTCATCAGCAGCTCCAGGAGCCGCTCCTTTTCCTCCGTGGACAGCGCGGATAAAAACATGGAGGCAAAGTCCGGCCGGTCGATCACCAACTCCTGAGCCCGGAGCTTTCCCTCTTCCGTCATGAAAATATTGAACACCCGTTTATCCCGGCTGTTCTGCCGCCGTTCCACCAATCCGCCGGCTTCCAGCTTGCTGAGGGTCTCGCTTACAGACTGTGGTCTGAGCTGCAGAAGGGTGGTCATATCCCGCTGGCTGATCCCATCGGATTCATTCAGCATCAGCAGGATCCGGTTCTGGGCGCTGGGTCTGCCGCCTACCTTGGACCCGGGCTCCCCTGCCGGCAGCTTCGGTCCCCGGCGAAGCAGAGCGAACAAACGGAAGATACACTCCATCAGCTGTTCATTCAGCTCAGAAGTCGGTTCCATCCGCGTCATCCCTCCCGCAAAAATTAAGGTACTTGAGTTGTTCCCTATTATAGACCCGCTTTTCGGAAATGTCAATCTGTTCAAGTACCTTAAATTCAGGTTTTTTTCAGGGCTTTTTTCTGTGATATTTTCCGGAAAAGCAATGCGGGACGGGCAAAGCTTTCGCCTTATCCGTCCCGCGAAGGGTTTCCCGCTCCCCGCGCTAGTCATGGGATTGCAGCAGCATCTCTCTGGCCATCGGGTCCGCCAGCAGGTCCTCCAGAATATCCCGAAGATGTACCGGCTCGGCCCCCTCCCGGTTCAGGGCGGCCGCAACCAGCAGCGCAAATTCCCGGTCCTCCGTCAGATCCTCGACCCGGCCTGCGCTGCCGCCGTTCTCATCCCGGCCCTCGATCCCCCATCCGGTATAGCTGCCCAGCTCCCGCGTGAAATACTGTCGGGAAAACACCGTGTAATGTACCATGTCCATTCCTCTCCGCTTTCCAAATTCGTCCGTTTTTATATCACCGATTGCCGGTTCACGAACTTTCATGTCGAATTTAGCATCTCAGACCGTTCGGCACAAGGAAAACCGTTCGACCGGATTCGACAAAAAAGGAGACCTGCACAGGATGCTGTGCAGGCCCCGGATCCAGGATGCCAAATCTTGTTTTTTTCAGAAAAACTTTTTGATCTTGTCGGTCGCGGACTCCACCGGCGCGGAGAGGGTAAGGGTGAAGGAAACGCCGTGCTTTGTGCTGAAGCCCTCCAACCATTCCAAAAAAGCCTCGGCGGATTCCACGGACCGGTCTTCGAACATCTTGTAAAGGTTATCGATAAATACATGGCAAATATCGTAATTGCAGGCATGGAGCGCGCTGAGAAAACCCTTCATGTACTCGGTACTGCCGAAATCATAATCCGATGCCACGATAAGTCTGGCCTGATGGGGAATGTCATAGGTGAGAGAGCGATCCTTCTCGATAACTACCACGTCGCCCTGCTCCTCATCCAGCGCCTTCTGTACCAGATCGATGAGCAGCTTGGTCTTGCCGGAGCCCTTAACGCCCATGATTACTTTGATCATAACCCGTCTCCTTTGCATGTATTTGATTATCCCTGGCTACAGTATAGCATCTCCGCCTCCGTTCTTCAACCGGAATCTTCAGGAGTTAATCCGGGTTTCTCTTCATTTTTCGCCCAGGAACAGAATCCGCATCAGCCGCAGCAGCACAGCGCCCCAGGAGGCCCGGGGAACCGTCTCCCCAGCGGTCAGCTCCGCCCGGGCCAGCTCCCTGCCCTCTCCGTCCAGAAGGCGCAGATATCCCAGCGCCTGTCCCGCCTCCACCGGGGCCTCCGCCTCCTCCGCAAGGGTGATCTCCTTCCGCAGGCCGGAGATCTGCCGTTTCTCCAGCAGGAGCTTGGTCTGACCGGACAGGACCGGCTGCACCCAGGGGGAGGTCCCCATGTGCACCGGCACGGGGGCAAGAGCCGCGTCCGGAAGGATCTCCACCAGCTGATAGTTGGCGAAGGCATGGTTCAGCAGGAGCTTTGCACTCTCAAACCGGATATCCGAGCTGGGGGCATGGAGGATCACCGCCACATACTCCGCGCCGTCCCGCATGGCGGAGGCGCTGAGGCAGTACATGGCCTCCTGCGTGAATCCGGTTTTCAGCCCCGTGGCCCCGGGATAAAAGCGGATGAGCTTGTTGGTGTTGCTCAGGCCGAAGGCGCCGTCCCGCACGGAATCCATCCAGATCGTGGTATAGTTCCGGATCCACTCGCAGTCCAGCAGTCGGCAGGACAGAAGCGCGATATCCCAGGCGCAGCTGTAATGCTCGCCCTGGGTGGGAAGGCCGGTGCAGTTGGCAAAAACGGTATCCGCCATGCCCAGATCCCGCGCCCGCTGATTCATCTGCTCCACAAACGCCCCTTCGCTCCCCGCGGCAGCCTCCGCCAGGGCGACGGCTCCATCGTTGGCAGAGCTGACAGCCACAGCCTTGATCAGGTCCTCTACGGTCATCGTCTCCCCTTCCTCCAGAAAGATCTGACTTCCCCCCATGGAGGCGGCATAGGCCGAACAGGTCACCCGCTGCTCCAGCTGAAGATCCCCTCTGTCCACCAGCTCCGTCACCAGGAGCAGGGTCATCACCTTGGTCACGCTGGCAATGGGCAGATGCCTGCGGGCCTCGCTCTCGTAAAGGCAGGTGCGGGTCTCCCGCTCCATGAGCACCGCCGCCCCCACCGATGCGGAAACGTCCTCCAGGGAGGACAGCGCCTCCACAGCAGCCCAGTTTTCCGGATCGAAGTCTTCCTCCTCCCCGTCCTCCGCCCCCGCCGGAAGCGCCAGCAGGGCCAGCATCAGGATCATCGCCCATACCCTGCGCAGTTTCTTCATCCCCATCGCTCCTTCCCGCGCCTCACGGCGCATTTAATCCTATGTTGCGATTGACAGAGACATGACCGAACAGATACAATACAGATTAGATTCCAATGGATATGATGAGGATGCGAAATGAACGATATTCTGCTGCTCAAACCCGGGGAGCTGGTGCTGAAGGGCCAGAACCGGCATTTTTTTGAGGATCGCCTGCGGTCCAATGTCGCCCGGAGGCTGAAAGGCCTCGGCCGCTTTCAGATCACCTCGGTCCAATCGACCGTCTATGTGGAACCGCTGGAGGACGGCCTCGATCTGGACGAGGCCTTCCGCCGCTGCAGCCAGGTCTTCGGGATCATCTCCCTCTGCCGCGCCGCCGCCTGCGAGAAGGATAAGGACGCGATCCTGAACACCGCCCTGCGCTATCTGGAGCCGGAGCTCCGGAAGGCGAAGAGCTTCAAGGTGGAATCCAAGCGCAGCGACAAGCGTTTTCCCATGACCTCCATCCAGCTCAGCCAATATGTGGGCGGGGGGATCGGGGAGGCCTACCCCGATCTGCCTGCGGATATGCATGACCCGGAGCTGGTGGTCCATGTGGAGGTGCGGGAGACCGCCGCCTATGTTCATGCCGGCGGGGTGCCCGGCGCGGGCGGGCTGCCTGTGGGAACCTGCGGCCGGGCGGTGAGCCTGCTCTCCGGCGGGATCGACAGCCCCGTTTCCACCTACATGATCGCCCGCCGGGGGGTGCAGATCATCCCCGTGCACTTTTTCTCCTTTCCCTATACCTCCGAGCTGGCCAAGGACAAGGTCATCAAGCTGGCCCGGAAGCTGCTGCCCTGGTGCGGAAGGCTCACCCTGGAGGTCATCCCCTTCACCCATATCCAGGAGGAGATCCGGGATAAGTGCCCGGAGGAGTTCTTTACCCTCATCATGCGGCGCTTCATGATGCGGCTGGCCCAGTCCGTGGCGCTGGCCAACGGCTGCGGCGCCCTGGTAACGGGGGAAAACCTGGGTCAGGTGGCCAGTCAGACGATGGAGGCGCTGCGCTGCACGGAGGCGCCGCTGGAGCTGCCGGTGCTCCGGCCCCTCATCGGCTTTGATAAGGAACAGATCATCGGCATTGCCCGGCAGCTGGATACCTTTGAAACCTCTATCCTCCCCTATGAGGACTGCTGCACCGTCTTCACCCCCCGCCACCCCCGGACGAAGCCGAAGCCGGAGGAGGTGGAGGAGGCGGAGGCCATTCTGGATGTGGAGGCCCTGTGCCGGGAAGCGCTGGAGAATACGGAAAGGATACCCATCAATGAGCCATAAAGCGGAAATCCTCGCCGTGGGGACGGAGATCCTCCTGGGCGATATCGTGAATTCCGACGCCGCGGAGGTGTCCCATGCCCTATCCGCCCTGGGGATCGACGTATGCTGGCACAGCGTCGTGGGGGATAACCCCGCCCGGCTGCGGGAGGCGGTGGAGATCGCCAAGGGCCGTGCGGATATCCTGATCACCACCGGCGGCCTCGGCCCCACCTATGACGACCTGACCAAGGAGACCCTGGCCTCCTGCTTCGGCCTTCCCCTGGTGTTCCACCCCTAGGAGGCGGAAAAGATCCGCGGCTATTTTGCCTCCGTCGGCCGGGAGATGACGGAAAACAACCTTCGCCAGGCCTGGCTGCCCGAGGGCTGCACCCCGTTTTTCAACCATAACGGCACGGCGCCCGGCTGCGGCTTCACCGCCCTGGGCATCCGGGTGGCGATGCTCCCCGGCCCGCCCAGAGAGCTCCGGAAAATGGTAGAGACCGGGCTGATCCCCTGGCTGAAGCAGTTCAGCGAAGGGATCCTTCTCTCCCACGATATCCGGATCTTCGGCCTGGGAGAAAGCGCGGTGGAAGCGATGCTCCATGACCGGATGGCTGCGCTGACGAATCCCACCCTTGCCCCATACGTGGGCACCGGCGAGGTCCGGCTGCGGGTCAGCGCCAAGGCCGCCACCGAAGCGGAAGCGGAGGCCCTGACCCTTCCGGTGATCCGGGAGGTCCGGGAGGCGCTGGGGGACCTGATCTATGCCGTGGATGAACCCTCCATCGAGGCGGTATGCCTTCGGCTGCTCACGGAGCGGGGCTTGACCTTCGCAGCCGCGGAGAGCTGCACCGGCGGCCTCATCGCCAAGCGGATCACCGAGCTCCCCGGCGCCTCCGCCGTATTCCTGGGCGGCGTGGTCTCCTATACGAGCCGCGTGAAGGAGCGCATCCTGGGCGTACCGCCGGAGGTGCTGGAAAAGCACGGCGCAGTCAGCCGGGAGACGGCCCTGGCCATGGCGGCCGGCGTGCGCGCGCGCACCGGAGCGGATCTGGCGGTGAGCGTCACCGGCATCTGCGGCCCCGGCACCGATGAGCGTAACACGCCCGTGGGAACGGGCTTCGTGGGCTTTGCCGCGCCGGACGGGCTCTTCTGCAGGCCCATTCAGATGGGCGGGGATCGGGAGCGGGGGCGCATCGTGGCCGCCACCCATGCCTTTGACCTGCTGCGCAGGTGGCTCACCGGCAAGCTGCCGGTATCCTGAGGGGATTTCTTCTGTTGGGCTATCCATAAGCCCCGGATTGTGATATAATCATGGAATCGAGAGCTTGCGGAAGCTCTGCAGATTCTTCTGCCTGGCAGGGAGGAGGAAAGGCGTTGAAACAGGTGAAAAGAGGCGTCCTCCTCGGCTGCATCCTGGCGATCCTGCTGCTTCTCAGCGCCTGCAGTCCGGGACGGGATATGGAGGAATTCATGGCCTTGCCCAGGCTTCCCCAGGAGTATCTGGAGCTCCAGCAGGTGCTGGATGGCCTGCAGGCGGAAGGGGCCGCCTTTTCCGCCCCCGTCTCCGGCAGCTACCGCCAATCCGTTCAGTTCTATGATATCAACGGGGACGGGGCGGAGGAAGCCCTGGCGTTTTTCCGCACGGCCGGAGAGAGACCGCTGAAGATCTATATCTTCATCCGCAGCGGCGGCCGGTATGAAACCGCCGCCGTGGTGGAGGGGGACGGCACGAGCATCGAGAGCGTCACCTACACGGATATGGACGGGGACGGCTGGACCGAGCTGGTGGTCGGCTGGGGCATGGACGCGGAGCTGAAGATGCTTACCGTCTATTCCCTCAAGGCTTTTCAGGTCTCCCCCATCGCCAATGCGGGCTATACCCAGTATACGGTGGGCGACCTGAACGAGGACGACCGCAGCGAGCTTCTTCTCGTCCGCCTGGGAGACGCGGACAAGAGCGGAACAGCGGAGTTGATCGGCGTCAGTCGGGACGGGGAAACGATAAACGCCTCCTCCCGCCTCTCCTTTGGGATGGAAAGCGTCAGCCGTCTGACCTGCGGCGCGCTGCTGGACCGGAAGGCCGCTCTTTTTGTCGAGGGCAGCGTTTCCGGCGGCCTGGTAACGGACATCCTCCTGTACGAAGGGGACGCCCTGCGGAACATTACCCTGGGGAGCGAGGAGCTCAGCGAAGGCACCTTCCGCAGCTCCTCCGTCGGACTGCGGGACATGAATGGGGACGGCGTCCCCGAGATCCCCATCCCCCGCGCCCTGCCCGCCCAGGGGGAAACGGTATACCGGGTCCTGGACTGGTACGCCTTCAACAGCCGCGGCGTACGCCGTCTGCAGCTCAGCACCTACCATAATTTTTCCGACAGCTGGTATTTAACCCTGTCGGAATACTGGGGAGACCGCATCACCATCCGTCGGGAGGATACGGATACCGGCGAACGGGCGGTGGTCTTCTCCCGGTGGAACGGGGCGGATAAACCGGTAACGGATTTTCTGATCGTCTATACTATCTCCGGCGCCAGCCGGGAGGAGCTGGCTTCCCGGCAGGGACGCCTGATCCTCTACTCCGGCGCGGAGATCACCTATGCAGCCCAGCTGCTTCTCACCAAGGAGGACTGGTCCCTCGCTCCGGATGACGCGCAGCTGCTGCGCAGCTTCGGTCTGATCTATTCCGAGTGGATCAGCGGCTCCACCTGAAAGGATGTAGGATCATGAAGAAAATTTTGGTTCTGGAAGACGAATCCAGCATCCGCAGCTTCCTGGTCATCAATCTGCGGCGCTCCGGCTATGAGCCCATCGAGGCGGAGACCGGAGAAGAGGCCTTCCGGCAGCTTCAGCTGCATCCGGATATCAACCTGGCCCTGCTGGATATCATGCTTCCGGATACGGACGGCTTCGAGGTCTGCCGCAGGATCCGGGCCTCCGGCAGCAAAATGGGCATCATCATGCTCACCGCCCGCTCCCAGGAGATGGACAAGGTCACCGGCCTCATGACCGGCGCGGACGACTATGTCACGAAGCCCCTGGCCTCCATAGCGGAGCTCACCGCCCGGGTAGACGCCCTGTACCGCCGTGTCGGCGGCGGGGATAATGAGGACCCGACGGAGATCGTCCGGGGCGCCTTCCGCCTCAGCACCCGAAACCGGACCCTGGAAAAGAACGGGAGCCGGATCCGCCTGACCCAGGTGGAATACGCCATTGTCAAGCTCTTTATGGATAATCCGGGAAAGGCCCTCTCCCGGGAGGAGATCCTTTCCACCGTCTGGGGGAAGGATTATGACGGGGAGCTGAAGATCGTGGATGTGAATATCCGCCGTCTTCGGCTCAAGGTGGAGGATGATCCGCAGAATCCCACCTGCATCACCACCGTCTGGGGATACGGCTACAAATGGGGGATCTGATTGAGCGCGGCCGGAGCGGCCTGAACCTCCGGGGGATCCGGGTAAAATGGATGCTGAACAGTATGCTCCTGGTGGTGCTGGCCCTGCTTTTGGGGCTGGCCGCCTATTCCTTCGCCATCAGCAGCTATTACTACAGCGGCATTCGCTCCACGCTGGAATCCAAGGCCAAGACCTCCTCGAACTTCTTTGCGAATTACGTCACCCGCACCTATGCGGAATACTACCAGAGCGCCTATAAGTATACGGAGATTTTCGACGGCCGGGACCAGATGGAGCTGCAGTTCGTCAATTCCACCGGACGCATCCTGGTCTCCACCACCGGCTTATCCGCCGGCTCCCACCCCAACACGCCGGATATTGCCGAGGCCATCAGCACCCGCAGCCTGAGCACATGGCAGGGCCGCAGCCCTGCGACGGGCGAGCGCATCATGGCGGTCTCCAGCCCTCTGCTTTACGGCCAGGGTCAGGTGGTGGGCGTCATCCGATATGTCACCAGTCTGCGCAGGGTGGACCGGCAGGTGTTCCTGAGCATCCTGGTGGGCTGCGGGATCGGCCTGGGCGTCATCCTGGTGGTGCTGGTCAGCAACCTGTTCTTTATCCGCTCCATCCTCTCCCCCATCCAGAAGGTCACGGTGATGACCCGGCGCATCGCGGACGGCGGCTTCGGCGCCCAGATCGAGAACAAGTATGAGGATGAGATCGGGGACATGGTCGGCGCCATCAACGAGATGTCCATGCAGCTGAGCCAGTCGGAAAAAATGAAGGCTGAGTTCATCTCCTCCGTTTCCCATGAGCTGCGCACCCCCCTTACCGCCATTGCCGGCTGGGGTGAGACCCTGGAGTATGACGAGACCCTCAGCGAGGACAGCCGGAAGGGGCTGGACATCATCCTCAAGGAGGCCAGGCGTCTTTCCAATATGGTGGAGGAGCTGCTGGTCTTCACCCGCATCGAGGACGGGCGGTTCACGGTGAACATAGAGATGCTGGATGTGGGCGCCGAGCTGGAAGAGGCCATTTTTACCTACAGGGAGCTGCTGAAGCAGGAGGGGATCCAACTCTTCTACGATCCTCCGGAGGATCCGCTTCCCCTGATCCCCGGCGATCCGGAGCGGCTGAAGCAGGTGATCCTGAACATTCTGGATAACGCCGCCAAGCATGGCGGCAGCGGCAAGCGCATCACCGTCACCAGCGACCTGGTGGAGAATGCGCCGGAGACCGGATGCGACTGCGTGCGCATCCGGATCCGGGATTACGGCCCCGGCATTCCGCCGGATGAGCTGCCCCGGGTAAAGCTGAAATTCTATAAGGGCAGCAGCAAGGCAAGAGGCAGCGGCATCGGCCTTGCGGTGTGCGACGAGATCATCCGCCGGCATAACGGCGTTTTGGATATCGCCAACGCCGAAGAGGAAAGCGGAACCGTGGTCACCATCCTCCTGCCCACCACCGAATAACGCTATTTTTGAGAAGGGATCTCATCCATGTCCGATAAACAAAAACAGGGAACCGATTTCCGCACCACCATCGGCGGCCAGGCCTTGATGGAGGGCATCCTCATGCGGGGGCCGAAGAAGGGGGCCATCGTCTGCCGGGGGCAGGACGGACTCATCCGCAAGGTGGAGGAGCTGCGTCTGATCAAGGACCGGTACCCGGTCTGCGGTCTGCCGCTCATCCGGGGGGTCGTTACCTTTTTTGACTCTTTGGTCCACGGGGTCAAGGCCCTGATGTTCTCCGCCGAGCAGCTGCCCGAGGAGGAGCAGGCCGCCCAGGAGGACAAGCTGGATAAGTGGATCAACGCGCATTTCCAGGGGGAAACGGCGAAAAAGCTCATCATCGGCGTTTCCGTCACCCTGGGCATCCTGATGGCCATCGGGCTGTTCATGCTCCTGCCCTATCTGCTCACCTCCTTTCTGGCCGGTCCTCTCCGGTCCAGCTTTCTGAAGAATCTCATTGACGGCGCTCTGCGCATTCTGATTTTTCTCCTCTACCTCTGGCTGGTGACCCGGGTGCCGGATATCCACCGGGTCTTCGAGTACCATGGGGCGGAGCACAAATCCATCCACTGCTATGAAAAGGGGCTGGAGCTCACGGTGGAGAACGTACGCCCCCAGCCCAGAGCCCACCCCCGCTGCGGCACCAGCTTTCTCTTCGTGGTGATGATCATCAGCATTCTGGTCTTCAGCGTGGTGAGCTGGAAAAACAAGCTGGCTGCCCTGCTCCTCCGGCTCCTGCTCCTGCCGGTGGTGGTGGCCTTCAGCTATGAGCTGAATCGATGGGTGGGGCGGCACGATAACTGGCTTTCCTCCATTCTTTCCGCCCCTGGAAAGGCTTTGCAGCGTCTGACGGTGTATGAGCCGGATGACGGGATGATCGAATGCGCCATCGAGGCGCTGAAGCTGGTCATTCCGGAGGAAAAGGGCGCGGACCGGTGGTGAGGCAGCCATGATCCGGGATTATAACGAAATCTATCTGGATACCCGGCGCAGACTGAAGGCCGCGGGCATCGAGGCGGCGGGGCTGGAGGCCAGGCTGCTGCTGGCTTTTGCCGCGGACAAGAAGCCGGAGGAATTCCTGCGGGATATCCGCATGTATCCGGACGAGACCTTCACCCAGCGGGCGGAAGAGCTGGTGCGGCGGCGGCTTGCCGGGGAACCTGCAGCCTATCTCACCGGCTCCTGGTCCTTCTATGGTCTGGACCTGGAGATCAACCCCAATGTGCTCATCCCCCGGGCCGACTCGGAGCTGATGGTGGACGCCGCCCTGGATCGTCTCAGGGATGTTCCCGAGCCCCGGGTACTGGACCTGTGTACCGGCTCCGGCTGCATCGGCATCGCCATAGCCGCCCGGATCCCGGCCTGCCGGGCAGTACTTGCGGATCTGGACCGCAGAGCGCTGCTCCTGGCCAAGCGCAACGCCATGCTGACCCATGTGAGCGGACGGGTCCTCTGCATGGAGGCGGATGTGCACCAGGGACCTGCCCCCCGGCTGGGGGATTTCACCCTGATCGTCTGCAATCCCCCCTATATCCCCACCCCGGAGCTGGAAACCCTCGACCCCTCCGTGCGGGACTATGAACCCCGACTGGCCCTGGATGGCGGCGAGGATGGGCTGGATTTTTACCGCAGCATCTTCGCCCGCTGGACGGGAATCATCCGTCCCGGCGGCTTGCTCATATTGGAATGCGGAGAAGGGCAGAGCATGACACTCCGCCGCATGGGAGAGGAGACCGGGATCTCCCCCGCCGATACCCTGGTGGACGGCCGCGGCACGGAACGCACCCTGGTCTTCCGCAAGCCGGGACCGCAGGACGCCGATTAAACGATTCTGACAGATCATCATAGAAGGAGAGATTGAACCATGGCCGACAAGAAGAAACGAGGCATTGAGCCTGCTGCTCCCGCGGCGGATAAGCAGAAGGCCCTGGAGACCACCATGGCCCAGATCGAAAGGCAGTTCGGCGCAGGCTCCATCATGCGGCTGGGCTCCGCCGCAAACACCGGGATCGAGGCCATTTCCACCGGTTCTCTGGCCCTGGACCTGGCCCTGGGGATCGGCGGCGTGCCCAAGGGGCGGATCGTGGAGATCTACGGCCCCGAATCCTCCGGCAAGACCACCCTGGCTCTGCATATTGTCGCCTCCGCCCAGAAGGCGGGGGGCGAAGCGGCCTTCATCGATGCTGAGCATGCCCTGGATCCCACCTATGCCCAGGCGCTCGGCGTGGATATCGACAACCTGCTCATCTCTCAGCCGGATACCGGCGAGCAGGCGCTGGAAATCTGTGACGCCCTGGTCCGCTCCGGCGCCATCGACGTGGTGGTGATCGACTCTGTGGCGGCGCTTGTCCCGCGCTCCGAGATCGAAGCGGAGATGGGAGACAGCGTTGTGGGACTTCAGGCCCGCCTGATGTCCCAGGCCCTGCGGAAGCTCACCGGCTCCATCTCCAAAACCAACTGCGTGGTGATCTTCATCAACCAGCTGAGGGAGAAGATCGGCGTGATGTACGGCAACCCGGAAACCACCACAGGCGGCCGGGCCCTGAAGTTCTATGCCAGCGTCCGTCTGGATGTGCGGCGCACCGAAACCCTCAGCGTGGGCGGCCAGAAGATCGGCAGCCATACCCGGGTAAAGGTGACGAAAAACAAGGTCGCTCCCCCCTTCCGGGAAGCGGAGTTCGACATCATCTATGGCGAAGGCATCTCCCGTTCCAGCGAACTCACGGATATCGCCCTGCAGCTGGGCATCATCGAAAAGAGCGGCAGCTGGTTCACCTTCCGGGATCAACGGCTCCAGGGCAAGGACAGCGTGAAGAACTATCTGAAGGAGAACCCGGATATCGCGGACGAACTGGAGGAACAGGTGAAGGAAGCCATGGTCAAGCGCCAGCAGCCCGCCCCCAAACCCGCCGCCGCCACCCCCGCCAGCCGTGCCGTGAGCGTGGACGCGGAGGATTTTGAAGACTGATCGTGCGGCTCCTCCATATCAAGCCGCTGGATGAGGGCGCCCGCTTCCTTCTGGTCCTGGAGAACGGCGAAGAGCTGCGCTGCGGGCCCCGGGAGGTCATGGAGCTGAACCTTATCCCGGGCATGGAGCTGGACCCGGATGCCCTGGCGGAGCTGCGGGATGCCTGCGAGGCTTACGGGATTCGCGTCAAGGCCGCGGAGCAGCTGAGCCGCCGGGCCATGTCCGCCCGGGAGCTGGAACGCAGGCTGCGGGAGAAGGGCGCCTCCCCAGAACACGCGGAGGCGGCGGTGCGGCGGATGACCGAGCTGGGCGTGATCGATGAGGCGGTCTACGCGGAGATGATCGTCCGGCGCTGCGGGACGAGGGGCTACGGGCGCCGGCGCGCGGAGCAGGAGCTGATGCGGCATCAGGTCCCCCGGGAATACTGGGCGGAAGCCCTGGAATCGCTTCCCGCGGCGGAGGACAAGCTGGACGCCCTCATCGCCGCCCGGCTGAAAGGGACCGTCCCGGATGGGGAGCAGCGCAAAAAGCTGGCCGCCTATCTTCAGCGGCGCGGCTACAGCTGGGAGGAGATCAGCTCCGCCCTGCGCCGTTGGGCGGCGGAGCCCGAGGATTGACCGGTCCGCGCCAATTTTCTCAGACGAGAAAGGAAGGAAAACCATGATCAAAACCGTGGGACTGATCTCCCTGGGCTGCGCAAAGAACCTGATCAACAGCGAGCAGATGCTCTGCCTCCTCAGCGAAGCAGGCTACGGGATCACGTCCGACCCCGCGGAAGCGGACGCCCTGATCATCAACACCTGCGCCTTCATCGACAGCGCCAAATCCGAGGCCATCGACAACATTCTGGAATGTGCCGAGCTGAAAAAAACCGGGAAGCTGAAGACCCTGCTGGTGGCGGGCTGCCTGCCCCAGCGGTACAAGGAGGAGCTGCTCCGGGAGCTTCCCGAGGTGGACGGCATCCTGGGCACCGGTGCCTTCGATGAGGTCGTCGCTGCGCTGGAGCAGGCGGACGCAGGGGAAAAGCCGCTGCTTCTCGGGGATCTGAACGCTCCGGTGAGCGAAGCCGGCCGGATCGTCAGTACCGGCCCGGGCTGGGCCTATCTGAAGATCGCGGAGGGCTGCGATAACCGCTGCGCCTTCTGCGTCATCCCCTCCATCCGGGGCAGATACCGCTCCCGCCCCATGGAACGCATACTGGAGGAGGCGAAGGGTCTGGCCGCTGGCGGCGTGAAGGAGCTCCTGGTGGTGGCTCAGGATATCACCCGCTACGGGCTGGATCTCTACGGCAGACCCCGGCTGGCCGAGCTGGTGCGGGAGCTCTGCCGGATCGACGGGATCCACTGGATCCGCCTCCATTACCTTTACCCCGATCTGATCGACGACGAGCTGATCCGCACCGTTGCTGAGGAGGAAAAGGTGGTCAAATACCTGGATATCCCCATCCAGCACATCAACGACGGCATCCTGAAGCGAATGAACCGCCGGGGCAGCGGAGCGGAGCTGGAAGCCCTGCTTACCCGCCTGCGTGAGCGCATCCCCGGTCTGGTGATCCGCACCAGCCTGATCACCGGCCTCCCGGGAGAAGGGGTTGAGGAATTCGGCCAGCTGTGCGACTTCCTCCGGAGAGCCAAGCTGGAACGGGCAGGCGTATTCCCCTACTCCCCCGAAGAGGGCACCCCGGCCTGCTCCATGGAGAGGCCGGATACGGAGACGGCTGAACGGCGCTGCGACCTCATCACGGAGCTCCAGTCCCGGATCATGGACGAGTTCAACGAGAGCCGTCTGGGTACCGTGCAGGAGGTGCTGGCGGAGGGCTTCGACGTGGTGGCGGAGTGCTGGTACGGCCGCAGCTACGCGGACAGCCCCGATGTGGACGGGAAGGTGTTTTTCACCGGCAAAAACGTACAGCCCGGTTCCTTTGTCCGGGTCCGCATCAATGAGGTGCTGGACGGGGATCTGGTGGGAGAACTGGCGGACTGAGTCCCCGGTCTCCGACGGAAAGAAGGGTTCTTTTTCCATGACGACAGCAAATAAGATCACCATGCTTCGGGTCGCTCTGATCCCCGTATTCGTGGTTCTCATGCTCCTGCGGTTTCCCGGCTCCAACCTTATCGCCCTGGGAATCTTCATCCTGGCCAGCATTTCCGACAGCGTAGACGGGTACATCGCCAGAAAGTACAGCCAGATCACCACCTTCGGCAAATTCATGGATCCCCTGGCGGACAAGCTGCTGGTCGCTTCAGCGATCCTGATCTTCGTGGAATGGGGGCAGATCCCCTCCTGGGCCGCCTTTCTCATCATCGCCCGGGAATTTGCTGTCACCGCCCTGCGGCTGGTGGCGGTGGACAGCGGCATCGTCATAGCCGCAGGGATATCCGGCAAAATCAAAACGGCGGTGACCATGGTCTGCCTTTGCGTGATGATGACCTCGCTTCATTCCCGGGAATTGTTTCCCGGCTTTTCCGTGGATGGGCTGTGCGTGGCCCTGATGGTGATCACCACCCTCTGGTCCGGTTTCCGGTATTTTTCCAATCATGCCGGTCTGCTGAAGCTGAAATAACGGCCGCGAAAAAGCGCATAAAATCACCCGGACATATCAAACTATGTCCGGGTGATCGTTATGTTCAGCGTTTCTTTTGGGAAGGGCGGCAGCCACAGGCTGCAGCCTTATGTGAAGAGCTGCCTGAAAAAGGCCAGCCGGGAGGGGACGATCAACGCCGCCATCTGTTCCGGCGGCCGGGCAGACCTGCTGATCCTGCCCCCCGGCGCTTCCCTCCGGGATGACAGCGATTGTCTGGTCCTGGCCATGGGGCAGGCCCCTCATCCCGGTACCCGGACCGTCTCCTGCGGTCTGCGGTACGGGGATGATCTCACCCTCTCCAGCATAGGAGCGGACAGCGCCATGCTGGCGCTCCAGGCAGATATTCCCGCTCTGAACGGCGCCCTGTTGGAGCCCCAGGAGATCCCGATCACCCTGGAAGCCCCGGCAGAGCCGGAGGCTGTGCTGGCGGCGGCGGGCGCCATGCTCCTGCTGGGCGCAGACGCCTCGGAGGGGCTGCGCCTGCCTTAATCACGCCCCTGAATATACCCGTCGAAAAACTCCGTCATCCGCTCCATGGCGGTATGAAGCGTCTCCATATTGGGCAGATATACGATGCGGAAATGATCCGGCGAGCCCCAGTTGAAGCCGCTGCCCGGGGTGACCAGAATATGGGTCTGCTTCAGCAGATCCAGGGCCATTCGGGCGTCGCTGGTAATGCGGAACCTCTCCGTATCCACTCTGGGGAAGATATAGAAGGCGGCCTTTGGCTTGGCTGCGGTGACCCCCGGGATGCTGTTCAGCGCATTCCAGATGAATTCCCGCTGCTCATACAGCCGGCCTCCCGGACAGAGGTATTCATCCATGGACTGATAGCCGCCCAAGGAGGTCTGAATGATGCTCTGCCCGGGCACATTGGAGCAGAGGCGCATCTTCGCCAGAAGGTTCAGGCCCTCGATATAGCCCCGGGCATGGCTCTTGTCCCCCGCGAGACAGACCCAGCCGCAGCGGTATCCCGCAACGCGATGGGACTTGGAGAGGCCATTGTAGCACAGGGTGAGCAGATCCGGAGCCAGGGAGGCCAGAGCCACATGCTCCTCCTCGCCCTGCATCACCAGGCGGTCGTAGATCTCATCCGCAAAGAGGATCAGCTCATGCTCCCGGGCCACCTCCACGATCTGCTCCAGCAGCTCCCGGGAATAGAGGGCCCCCGTCGGGTTATTGGGGTTGATGACGACGATGCCCTTGGTCCGGTCCGTGACCTTGCTCCGCAGATCCTGGATATCCGGATACCAGTCGGAGGCTTCATCGCATACATAATGGACGGCTTTACCGCCGGCCAGCGTGATGGATGCGGTCCAGAGGGGATAATCCGGGCTGGGCACCAGGATCTCATCCCCGTTATCCAGCAGCGCCTGCATGGTCATGGTGATCAGCTCGCTTACCCCGTTTCCGGTGAGGATATCCTGAATCTCCACGTTGGGAATATGCTTCAGCTGGCAGTACTGCATGATGGCCTTCCGGGCGGAGAACAGCCCCTGAGAATCGGAATAGCCTTCGCTGGCTCGAAGATTGTAGATCATATCCAAAATGACCTCGTCCGGCGCACTGAAGCCGAAAGGAGCCGGGTTGCCGATATTGAGCTTCAGGATCTGGGCGCCCCTGGCCTCCATCCGCATGGCCTCGTCCATCACGGGACCCCGGATATCGTAGGCCACATTGTTCAGTTTGCTGGACTGGTTGAATTCCCGTTTCATGATCGCTTCCTCCAAAACAAAAAAATCCACCCTGAGCCTATGCTCAGGGCGGACATAATCATATCCGTGTTACCACCTGAATTCGGGCCGGAGGCCCGCACTCTGCCCGGTACTGTCATACCGGCCCCTGGATAACGGAGGGTACCCGTCAGGGCTTACTCGGAGCGAGCTCCTTTACGTCCTGCCGCTCGGGGATGGCTTCGGCTCCCTTGGCACGGAGGCTCGCACCGGCCGCCTCTTCTCTGAATGCCGCAAAAAGCGTACTCTTTCCCGTCATGGCGTTTCCTATGAAATTACTCGAACTTTAACACAGGGCGATCTGTTTGTCAAGAGGTTGAATCTGTTTTTTGCGCCTGGAGGCAGAATTGGGAGACCTCGTGCTGATACCTCTCCGTATCCGTCAGATAGCTCAGGCCATGGCCTGCCTCCGGGAAAGTCACGAGCCGAACCATCTTTGGGTTCGCCGCGGCGATCTCCCGGCTCATCTCCAACGGCACGAACCGGTCCTCCTCCCCGTGGATCAGGAGGATGGGCGCCCGGGCATGCTTTACCGCCTCCGCACAGCTGACCCCGGCGAAGCGAAAGCCGCCGTACAGTCCGGCTCCGCCCCGCAGCAGGGCCAAGGCGGGTCTCTCCGGCAGGCCCATATCCCGGCTCACCTTCCCCAGGATCGCCTCCGGAGAGGAATAGGGGGAATCCGCGATGATGCAGCGCACCTCCTCCGGCAGGGGAAGCGCGGATGCCAGGAGCACCGTCGCGGCGCCCATGGATACCCCATACAGCGTCACCGGGCCCCGCAGCTCCGGCCTCGTCCGGATATACCGCACCCAATCCAGGCAGTCCCACCGCTCCAGAACGCCGAAGGTCATGGTCCTGCCTTCGCTCTCCCCCTGGGCCCGCTGATCCACCAGGAGCACGTTATGTCCTTCTCCCAGGAGGAAGAGCCCGCCGCCGCTGAAATCCCGCAGCCCGGCGGCCCGCCAGCCATGGAAGCACAGATCCACCGGCGCATCCCTTCCGCCCCGGAGATAGAGCCTGCCCCGGAGCCTCAGCCCATCCCGGGATAGGATGCAGACCCGCTCGCAGGGCTCCGCGGCCATGCGCCGGATCATCTCCCGCATCTCCGCCGCCCGGGGAAGGTATTGATCCCCCTCCGGCAGACGGTAAATATCGTTCTGCCCCCGCAGGGGAGAACGGAATGCGGTGCGGTAAGGCAGATACAGGCCCAACGCCGCGGCCATAGCCG
The DNA here is from genome assembly GCA_017545325.1 of Oscillospiraceae bacterium. The sequence continues at coordinate 26,773 of JAFWOX010000027.1, forward strand.
CGGCGCCGACTCCGGCGGCGATCCCCGCCGCTTTACGGATGGAGGATCCCGTAGGAGGCGACGTCTTCATAGCGTCCGTCCTTATAGTCATGGGACTTCTGGGTGCCTTCATACTCCATTCCGCTCTTCTGCATCACCCGTCCGGAGGCAGGATTGGAGACAAAATGCCGGGCATAGATCTTATGCAGATCAAGGATCCGGAACCCAAAGTCGATCACCGCCCGGCAGGCCTCGGTGCCGATGCCCTTGCCCCAATGGCGGCGGCCGTAGGCATAGCCCAGCTCGGCCCGGTGATCCCGGGGCTCCATCACCAGGCAGATGAATCCGTACATCTCCCCGGTCTCCCGCCCGGTCACGGCAAAGACGAAGGAGGAACCCTTTTCCCAGGAGGCGCTCATTCCGCTGATCCATCGCCGCACATTCTCTTCAGGGAAGGGATAGCTCATGGCGTGGGTGGTCTTGACCACCTCCGGGTCGTTCAGCTCCGCCGTGATGGCGGGCACATCCTCCTCCCGGAAGGGGCGAAGGATCAGGTTCTCCGTAGTGATGGTTCTGGTTTCCGTATCGTATTTCATCAGGTTACCTCCTTATTTCCCAGCTGCCAGAAGGCCACCGCCCCGGCGGCAGCCACATTCAGCGAATCCACTCCCCGGCACATGGGTATGCGCACCGCATCGTCGCAAAGGTCGATGGTCTCCTGGCGCAGGCCGTCCCCCTCGGTGCCCAGCAGGAGGGCCAGCTTTTCCGCCTTTTCCAGACGAGGATCCCCCAGGGCTGCGGCGTCCTCCCGCAGGGCCAGAGCAGCGATGCGGAAATCCATAGCCCGCAGCCGGGCGATCCCTCCGCCGGGCCAGTCCTCTGCCTCCTCCCCCAGTCTGGCCCAGGGCAGGAGCAGCACAGAACCCATGCTCACCCGCACCGCCCGCCGGCACAGGGGGTCGCAGCAGGAGGGGCTGAGAAGCATGGCGTCCATCCCCAGGGCCGCTGCGGAGCGAAAGAGCGCGCCAACATTGGTGCTGTCCGTCACATCCTCCAGCACCGCTATCCGCCTGGCTTTGGCGCAGATTGCCTCCGGAACTGCCGGCTGCGGACGGCGAAGGGCGCAGAGGATGCCCCGGGTCAGGGTATACCCCGTAAGCCGGCTCAGCAGCTCCCTCTCCCCCACATAGACCGGGATATCTCCGCATTTTTCCAGGATGGCGCTGCCCTGCCCCTCCAGCTTTCTCCGATCCATGAGCAGGGACAGGGGCTGATACCCCGCCTCCAAGGCGAGGGTCACCACCTTTGCCGTCTCTGCGATAAAGACGCCCTTCTCCGGCTCCACCCGGCTGCGGAGCTGCGTTTCCGTCAGTCTGGCGTATACCTCCAGCTCCGGGAGAGCCAGATCCCGGACCTCGATGATCCGGGGCACGGTCACTCCGCCGCTTCCCAGGCCGTATCCAGGGCGACCTCCATCATCTCGGTGAAGGAGTCCTGCCGGTCCTGGGCGCTGAGCCCTTCCCCTGTGAAGATATGGTCGGAGATGGTGAGCAGGCTGAGGGCCCGCTTATGGGAAGCCATGGCCTCCCAGTAGATGCCGGCGGTCTCCATCTCCACTGCCAGGAGACCCATATCCCGATACTGGGCGGCGGCCTTATCATTCCGGTTATAGAACATATCCGCGGTGAATACGCTGCCCACCTTCACATGGATGCCCCGTCCCTCCGCCAGCTCCACGGCCCGCCGGAGAAGCCCGTAGTCCGCTTGAGGGCTCAGCTGGCCGGGGAACTGATACTGGATGCAGTAGTTGGAGTTGGTGGAGGCGGTCATGGCCACCACCAGGTCCCGCAGCTGAACATCCGCGCCGATACCCCCGGCGGAGCCGATGCGCAGCACGGTCTCCACGCCGTAAAAGCTGAACAGCTCATGGACGTACAGGGTAGCGCTGGGCACGCCCATGCCGCTGCCCATCACGGAGATGCGGCGGCCTTTATATGCTCCGGTGAACCCCAGCATATTCCGCACGGTGTTGAAGCATACCGGCTTTTCCAGATAGGTCTCTGCGACCTTTTGGGCCCGAAGCGGGTCGCCGGGCATAAGTACGACTTTGGCGATCAGGTCGGGATCCGCCTCGATGCAGGCGGAGGGGGACGAAATCAGGTTGCCCATACTCACTCTTCCTTTCTGAACAGCGCCGCCAGGCTCTCGGTATAGGGTGGGCGGCAGATGCCTTTTTCCGTAATGATCCCGGCAATCAGGCTGTGGTCGGTCACATCGAAGGCGGGATTATAACATTTCACATCGGCGGGAGCCATGGGCTCCGCATACCATTTGCTGCGGATCTCCTCCGGGTCGCGGAGCTCCACGGGGATATGGTCCCCATCGGGACAGGCAGGATCGATGGTGGAGGTCGGCCCCAGAACATAGAAGGGAATGCCGTAATGCTTCGCCAGGATCGCCACGCTGGAGGTGCCGATCTTGTTGGCGGCGTCCCCGTTCATGGCCACCCGGTCGCAGCCTACGAAGCAGCACTGAACCCAGCCTTGCCGCATGACGATGGAGGCCATATTGTCGCAGATCAGGGTCGTGTCGATCCCCGCCCGGCTCAGCTCCCAGCTGGTAAGCCGGGCCCCCTGGAGCAGCGGACGAGTCTCATCGCAAAAGGCCCGGAAGCTCATCCCCCGCTCCCGCCCCAGGAGCAGCGGGCCGATGGCGGTGCCGTAACGGGAGGTGGCGATGGGCCCGGCGTTGCAGTGGGTCAGGACCCCGTCCCCCTCGTGCAGCAGGCTTAATCCGTACTCCGAGATGGCCCGGCACATGGCGATATCCTCCTCCAGGATAGCCTGGCATTCCCGATGGAGAGCCTCCAGGTCTCCCCCGCTCTCCTCCGCTGTGCGGCACATGCGCTTCAGCGCCCAGCTCAGGTTCACCGCCGTGGGACGGGAGGAATTCAGGTAGTCTGCGTCCTCCCGGAACCGCTGCAGGAAACCCTCTCTGGGATACCGGAGGCTGAGAATATACATGGCAAAGCCCGCGAAGATGCCGATCGCCGGGGCGCCGCGCACCCGCAGCTCCTTGATCGCCTCGTAGCATTCCTCCCGGGTGTTCAGCGTCAGATAAATCTGAGCATTGGGCAGGCGCGTCTGGTCCAGGATCACCAGGCTTCGTCCATCCTCGCTGAGGCGCACGTGGTCTATGACTTCCATAAGCTTACCCCCATTCTCCTTTTCCTGTTTTATTTATAACACAGGGCAAATGGCTTGTAAAGCGAAGGCCGTTCCGGTATAATATGAACAGAATGAACAAAATTTCCGGGTTTCTGGCCGCAATTTTCTACGTGCTGAGCAGACAGCCCTGCATCCGGCGCGGCCCGATCCCTGCGGGAGGCGAAGAGATGGAATATAAGCTCACCGAAAAAGAGAATTTTCTCCGTATGCTTTCCGGGGAAATGCCGGAATTCGTGCCCCATTACGACATGATGGGCTGGGGCCTGCGGAGCACCGTGCGCTTCTCCGATGGGCCGGATCTCGGCGGCGGCTTCATCAGCGATTACGGTGTGGAGTTCACCTCCGTTTCCGCTGCGGGCGGCGCGGCGCTCCCCACCCCGGGAAAATTCATTCTGAAGGAGATCGAGGACTGGCCCAATGTCATCCGCAACCCCAGGATCCCAGAGGATATCGACTGGGAAGCCGCGGCAAAGAAGGACCTGGAGAAGTTTGACCGGGTGAATAAGCCTGCCATCATGAGCGCCGGGGACTATTTCCAGAACCTCATGGCCTTCATGGGCTTCACGGAAGGGCTCTGCGCCATGTACGAGTCCCCGGAGGAGGTCACCGCCCTCTTCTCCTACCTCCATGAATACAATATCGCCAGGGAGAAGATCTATCTCCACTACTACAAGCCGGATATCTGGTATATCCTGGATGACAATGCCACCCGGCTGAATCCCTTCATTTCTCCCCAGATGAACCGGGAGCTGCTGATCCCCTTCCAGCGGGAGCAGGCGGAGCTGGCTCTGGACGCGGGCTGCAAGGTGATGATGCACGACTGCGGCCGCTGCGAGGACTTCATCCCGGACTGGATCGATATGGGCGTCTCCGCCTGGGATCCTGCCCAGGTGGATAATGATCTGCTGGGGATCAAGGCCAGATATGGCGGCAGGCTCTCCCTCCTGGGCTGCTGGGATTCCCAGGGCCCCGCCAGCTGGTCGGAAAGCTCCGATGAGCTGCTTCTGGACTCCCTGGCGGAGTATGTGGATACCTATGCTCCCGGGGGCGGCTTCGCCTGGACCGCCAACGTTCTGGGCGCAGAGGGGGACGAAAACGTGAAGCGAAAAAACGAGCTGGTCAAAAGGTTCTATGAGGACTACGCGAAGCCTTGGTATTACAACCATGCATAAGGGTATATAAACATGGGCACGGCCGCCGAAAGCCGTGCCCATGTTTGCGTTTTTATTCTATCCCCGGTCCTCCAGGAGCGCGACTTCCCGCGCCCCGTCGAATTCCGGGACCCGGACCTCCACCAGCTCCCGCCGGGAGGTGGGAACGTTCTTCCCCACGAAGTCCGCCCGGATGGGCAGCTCCCGGTGTCCTCGGTCCACCAGGACCGCAAGCTGGATGGCGGCGGGCCTTCCCCGGTCCATGACCGCCTCGATGGCCGCCCGGGCGGTACGCCCGGTATACAGCACATCGTCCACCAGGACCACCACCTTGCCGCTCACATCGAAATCCATCTTTGTGCTGCTCACGGCGGCCTGGTCGCCGATCTCCTCCAGATCATCCCGGTAGAGGCGGATATCCAGCTCCCCCAGAGCGGGGGCAGAGCCGGTGATGCTTTTCAGGTTTTCCCCGATCTGCCGGGCAAGGCTGCAGCCGCGGCGGTATATCCCCACCAGGCAGACATCCTCCACAGACGTATTCCGCTCCAGGATCTCATGGCTGATGCGCATGAGGGAACGGTCCATGGCCGCGCCGTCCATCAGGATGGCTTTCTGGAAAAACATGATTATTTATGGATGGAGGTGTTGATGCCGGTCATATCCGGCCCGTCGTTCAGGTTGTTCCAGTTCCATTCCCGGCCGCCCAGGAACACACTGGAGTTCATGTCGTTGGAGAGGAAGATCAGGATGGCCTCGGGGAACTTCATGCACATATCGTAGAAGAACTCCTTCATGGCCATTTCGTTCACATCCCCGGACTTGATGCCGTATTTCTTGCAGAGCTTGTCCAGCTCCTTATCCGTCTCGATGAGGTAATCCCGGGTGAAGGTGTAGGCGCGGCCGTCATAGGGCTCATTGTGCTTGGCGTGGCCGGGAATGACCACCTGGGCGCCCAGGGCTTCCAGCTTGTTGATGGCGTCGATCCACTTCTTCCGGCCGTTGGCGCTCACCTCGCAGGTGAAAGGATGGGCGTTGGAGAAGAGCACGTCGGAGCCGATAACGGTGGAAATGGAGGGGACATATACGATGGTATTGTACTGGAGATCGCCCCAGACCTGGGGGAATACGATGATCTCCTCCCCCTCCAGCATGATCTTGTTGTCCGCGGGCAGGGGGGTCAGGGCGGGATAGCGGTCCTTGCGGCAGAGATTCACCTTGCCGATGATGCTCTCCCAATGCTCCACCTTATCGCCGAACTGCGCATCGATGGTGGGGATGTCCTCCGGCATGGCGTAGCAGACGCAGTCCGGGAAGGCTTCCTTCACATGGCCGATGCCCCAGTAATGGTCGGGATGGGCATGGGTGGCGAAGCAGGCCACCAGGTTCAGGTTCCGCTCGCAGATCTCCGCGATGACCCGGTAGGCGTTGGACCGGGTCCACTGGCAGTCCACCAGGACGGCGTCCTTTTCGCCGAAGATCAGGGTGCTGACCACATTGAAGCCGGCCTCATCGGAGGTCATGGCGAGGGTCTGCAGCTTTCCGGGGCCGTGGGTATTCAAACGGACTTCCATGCTCATAGTTCAGTCTCTCCTTTTATTGAATATTTTTCAAATCCGCTGTATTGCCGCTGTGGATATATGGTCTCTGTTCAGTTTACCATAGGCTGCCGGCAAACCGCAAGCCCCATATTCTCCGTTTTTCCGAACATCCGGAGCTTTTGGGAAACCGGAGGATACAAAAAGGCTGTGAAGGACCGATAAACGGCGCTTCACAGCCTGCCGAGCTCTTCCGTATCCGGGATGATATCCCGCTTTCCCACGGCTTCCCAGGAGAACAGGGGGATCAGCTCCTCCGCCCGGATCGGCTCATACCGGTCCAGGAGGCCGCAGGCATGGGCCAGGATGCCGATGACCGTCTCGGGTCTGTGCCGCTGCTGCAGATAACCCAGGTCCAGGTCCGCGTCCCGCTTGGAGAGCTTTCGCCCCTCCCGGTCCGTGAGCATGGGCACATGGCAGTATTCCGGTTGGGGATAGCCCAAAAGCCGCTGGAGATAGATCTGCCGGGGAGTTGAGCTGAGCAGATCGCATCCCCGGACCACCTCCGTGACGCCGAATTCCCCGTCATCCACCACCACGGCAAGCTGATAGACGAACACTCCGTCCGCCCGGCGCAGGACAAAGTCGCCGCAGGCCTCCTTCAAATTCTCCGTATAGCAGCCATAAACTCCGTCTGTAAACCCGATGGAGAGATCAGGCGCCTCCAGCCGCCAGGCCGGGGGCGTTTTATGCTTGGCCCGCTCCTCCTCGCTCGCCTCCCGGCAGGAGGCGGGATGGATGGGATGGCCGTCGGAAGCATGGGGAGCGTTCACCAGATTCAGGCTGCCCCGGGTGCACCAGCAGGGAAAGACGTTGCCCCGGCTTCGCAGCGTCTCCAGCGCCTGTTCATAGGCCTGCGTACGGCTGCGCTGGGGCGGGGTTTCCCGATCCCATTCCAGCCCCAGCCATCGAAGATCGCTGCGGATGGATTCGCCATTTTCTTCCGTGCAGCGCAGGGTATCCAGGTCTTCCATCCGAAGCTGGATCTCCCCGCCCCGGCTTCTGACGGAAAGCCAGGCCAGGAGATAAGCAAAAGCGTTGCCCAGATGCATCCTTCCGCTGGGGGTGGGGGCAAAGCGCCCGATCACCGGCCGGTTCATTTTCTTTCCTCCGGTATCGCCTCATAGCGCCAGGGGGAGGTCTCATCCCGCCGCTCCAGCAGGAATCCCCGTCCGTTTTTCGGCTGCCATTCGTAGCGGTTTTTTCCCTCCTCCGGGAACAGATGGGCCATGATGGCGGCGATGGGACCCCCGTGGGTCACCAGCAGGGTATCCGGCCCCCGCTCCAGTTCCCGCCAGGCCTGCAGCACCCGGGCTTCCATGATGGCGCCGCTCTCTCCTCCCGGGCAGACGTTCGCCGTATTGTCCCCGGTAATCCAGGCCAGATACTCCGGGTCTTCCTTCATCGCCTCATAGCTGCGCATCTCAAAGACGCCGAAGTCCATCTCCCGGAAGCCGGGGAGCGCCGTATGCTTCCCCGCCCCGAAAAGCAGGGACAGGGTCTCGTCCGTCCGACGCATGCCGCTGGTGGCAAAGCGCAGCCCCGCCGCGGAGGGATACCGCGCATCCCGGCGCAGGGCCAGCAGCTCTTCTCTCCCCGCTTCCATCAGGGGCAGATCCGTGCTGCCGCAGTAGAGCCATCTCTCATTGGCTTCCGTCCGCCCATGGCGGATGAGCATGCAGCGGATCATTTCAGCTGCTGGGAAAGGCCGCAGAAGATACGGGTCACCGTATCCGCCTTCGCCGCAAGGGCGCTGAGGTAGCGGCCCACCGCCTCCCGCCAGGCCCGCTGCTCCGCATCGATGGGCACGATGCCGCAGCTGATGTCCCGGCAGATGAGCACCGCGTTCTTCCGGAATTTCTGCGTGGGCTCCTCTCCCTTCCGGAGGCAGCCCAGCACATACTCCTCCAGGTGCCGGATGCAGCGTTTGGAGGCGTCCAGCTCCCCATCCTCCCCGCAGGTAAAGATATCCGTATCCTTCAAGCCGTATTTCTCCCGGGCATAGGTGAGCTTGCCCTGGTACGCGCCGCCGATGATCAGAACCATGTTCTTCCTCCCGTTATCAGATGAGTGCCAGGACCAGCAGGCCGCAGAACTCGCCCACGGTCACAGCCAGCCCGGAAATATCCCCGGACATGCCTCCCAGCTGTTTTCTGCCATGGAGGATGCACAGGGCCGCCCCGGCCGCGGCGGCGGCGGAGCAGACGCCGGATAAGCCCCAGAAGATCAGCGGCAGCGCCAGAGCCGCCACCAGCATGACGCAGACGGCCGCCTTATGGACCGGGGCGACCCCTTTCCGGAAATCTCCCGCATAGCCGCTGGTACCCATGGGCTCCAGGGTCATCACCGCCAGGGCGGAGGGACAGCGGGAGGCCAGGGGCAGGAGCAGGAGCAGAAGGACCCGGCTGCCGGAAAGATCCGCAGAGGCCATCAGGGCAAAGGAGCCGATCAGCAGCATCGCGGCGCAGATCACGGCGAAGGAGCCCACATGACTGTCCTTCAGGATCCGCTGACGCTCCGGCAGATCCCGCCGGGAAAGGATGGCGTCGCAGCAGTCCATAAACCCGTCCAGGTGGATGAAGCCGGTGAGCAGGTAGGGCAGGAAGGCCAGAAGGAGGGGGCCGAAAAGGCCAAGTCCGCCGGCCAGGCCCAGCAGCCAGGCAAGCAGGCTCCAGATCCCCCCGATGAGCAGCCCGATGAGGGGGAAGCAGGCCAGCATGGCCGGACGCCTTCCATTGTCCCACCGGGGATAGGGGCAGGGAATGGCGCAGAACATGCCCCAGGCCATGAAGAACGGGATCGTGCGCTTCATACCGGCAGCTCCCCCTTGAACAGGTTCCGCGTGCCGGAAACGATCTCCGCCACCGTGTCGCAGGCATGGGCCAGCGCCCGGTCAACATAGGCGAGCCCTCGGCGATAGGCCTCCGTCCATTCATCGTAGCGGCCGGCGTCTGCATAGAGGAAGTCGCTGACGAAAACCGCGTTCTCCGCATAGCGGGCAAAGTTTTTCAGATCCTCCGCCACCCGGGCCGGAGAGGTGGGATCAAAGCTGCCGTCCGCGCCGAACATCTCATTCGCCAGCAGGGCGGTAACGCTGTCCAGCAGGTAGCTCCCGCGGCCTCCGGTCGTCTCCAGGCAGGAGGAGATATGGCTTCCCAGCTCCAGGGTCTCGAAGCCCCAGCCCTCCCGCTCAGCCAGGTGGCGGCGGATGCGGGCCCGGTCCTCCTCGTCATGGGGGATCATGGTGGCGATGTAGTACAGGGGGCCGTCCCCCGCCAGCTTTTTGGCGGCATGCTGGGCCAGGGTGGATTTGCCGTTCTTGCACCCGCCGGAAAGAAAGATCGTCATACCTTAAAGCTCTCCCCCGCCCGGATCTCCTCCAGGTAATCATCGTTGATGCTGGCCTCCGCAAAGGTGGCCATCTCGTTCATGATGGCGCAGGCGGCGTCCATCACCTGGAAGGCGAGAGGACAGCCGCTCCCCTCCCCCAGCCGCATGTTCAGCAGCAGCCAGGGCTCCAGTCCCAGCTCCTTCGCCGCCTGCATATAGCCGATCTCGTAGGAGGCATGGCTGGGGAAGATATACTCCGCCGCCCGGGGGCAGAGCCGCCCCGCGCACAGCGCCGCCACAATGGAGATAAAGCCATCCGCCACCACGGGAAGCCGATTCGCCGCGGCGCCCAGGAATACCCCGCACATGGCGGCCAGGTCGAAGCCTCCCACCTTGCTCAGCACATCTACCGGGTCATTCCGATCCGGCCTGTGGAGCTCCAGCGCATGGGCGATGACCTGCTTTTTCTTCCGGAAGCTCTCGTCTGTGATCCCGCCGCCCCGGCCGGTGACCTGCTCCACGGCGAGGCCGGTGAGGGCGGCCAGGACGGCGGCGGAGGTGGTGGTATTGCCGATCCCCATCTCTCCCACGCCGATCACCCGGATCCCCTCCGCCTTGGCCTGGCCCGCCAGCTCCGCTCCGGTGAGGATGGCCTGGAGGGCCTGCGTCCTGGTCATGGCCGGCTCGCGGTACAGGTTCCTTGTCCCCTTTCCCAGGCTTCGATCCAGGATCCCGGGGCAGGTATAGGGACAGGCGATGCCCATATCCACCACCTGAACGTCATCCCCGAAATGCTTGGCTAAGGTGGACATGCCGGTGAGCCGCCGGGTCATATTCACCGCCTGAGCGGCGGTGACGGTCTGGGGCGCGGAAGCGACTCCCTCCTCCGCCACGCCGTTATCCGCGCAGAGGACGATGATCCTCCGCTTTTCCACTGTATTGTGCAGCTGCCCGGTGATCCCCGAAAGGCGGATGGAGATATCCTCCAGTCTGCCCAGGCTGCCGGGCGGTTTCGCCAGCTCCGCCTGACGTTCCCGGGCCTTTTCCATCGCCCGGTCGTCCAGAGGCGCAATGGCGCTCAGCAGCGCCTTCAGTTTTTCTTCCATAACCAGGTCCTCCTTGGTCTGTCTGACTCATTATATAACAGCTTTCCCTGCTTCTGCAACCGAAGGAAATTGCCGCTTCGGGGATTGCATTCTCCCGTCGGAAAACGTATAATGCAGAGCATTCCGGGAGGAAGGGAGTTGTTCCATTATGGCGGCGCGCATTCGCTTTGTCCGGCCCGAGGATGCGGAGGCCCTGGCGGAGATCTATGCCCCCTATGTCCGGCAGACAGCCATCACCTTTGAATATGAACCTCCGTCTCCGGAGGAATTCCGCCGGCGGATCGAAGGGATCCGGCAGCGTTATCCCTATCTGGCGGCGGAGGAGGATGGGCAGCTGCTGGGCTATTGCTACGCTTCTCCCTTCAAGGGCCGCGCCGCGTACGACTGGGCGGCGGAGACCTCCATTTATATCCGCAGGGATCAGCATCGGCGGGGGCTGGGCAAACGGCTCTATGCCGTGCTGGAGGAGCTGCTCCGGGCTCAGGGGATCCTGGATATGCTGGCCAGCATCGCGGTCCCGGAGCCGGAGGACGAATATCTGACCTTGGACAGCGTACGGTTTCACGCCGCGCTGGGCTTCCGGGAGATCGCCCGCTTCCCCAGCATCGGCAGCAAGTTCGGCCGCTGGTATCATATGGTCTGGATGGACAAGGTCCTGGGGGAACATGCTCCGGCTCCAAAACCCATCCGCGCGATCTCCGACCTGGGCTTCCGGGAGGACGCAGAGTTCTGAACGGGCGTTTCGAAGGGCAGCAGGGCTTCCGCCTCGATGCCCTTTTCTTTTCTCCCCGCTTGCCCCCGGACTCAGCGGGTGAGGATCTTCACCCAGCGGAAGCGGTTGCAGACGATCCCGTTGGGGATGCACTTCAGCAGCTGGTCAGCCTTCAGACAGCAATAGGTGACCGCTGGGGGAAAGTGAAAGACGAAGGCGCTGAGCACGGCGGAGGGAATGGTGAACAGCCACATAAACAGATTATCGGTGATGGCGGCGTACTTCGTGCTCCCTCCGCCTCCGATGATCCCGCCCTCCACCGGGTATTCGTAGCAGGAACCGGCGGTCGTCACGCTGAGTATCGTCAAAAACTGCAAGGATAGGGCCCGGGTTTCCGGCGAGATCCGGTAAACGGCCACGATGGGTCTCATGCACAGGAACAGCAGGCCGCCCAGGAGCACCCCCAGGGTCAGGAAGATCCCCTGCATGGTTTTTGCATAGGAGCGGACCATATCCAGCCGCCCCTCCCCCACGGTCTTCCCGGTGACCACAGAGGCCACGTTGGCGCAGGCCATGCCGAATACGGCGAAGACCTGGGAGATGGTGACCGCGATGCTGTTGGCGGCGATGACCTGGGCGCTGATATGGCCCAGGACCGCGGTCTGGGCCGCCTGGGCGATGCCCCAGAGCAGACCGCTGATGATGACCGGCGCGGCAACCTTGACGTAATCCCGGAGATAAGTCCCGTCCAGGGAGAAGATCTCCCGAAGCTTCATCCGCAGCTTTTTGTCCATATACAGGGTATAGATCAGGATGATCAGCAGCTCCACCGTTCGGCTGGTCAGCGTCGCCAGCGCCGCTCCCGTGACCCCCAGCTCCGGGGCGCCCAGATTTCCGTAGATCAGGCAGTAATTGAGGCAGGCATTGATCGCGATGGTGCTGAGGGACATGACCGTACCGATTATGGCGGTCTCCACGCTCTGCAGCGCGTACATCAGGGTATTGGACACGGAGAAGAGCAGGTATGTCCAGCGCATGATGCGCAAATACCGAAGTCCTTCTTCGATCACCGCTTCCTCCCGGGTAAACAGGGAGAGCAGACTCCTGGGGATGAAGGTGGAAAGCAGGAAGAAAACGAGCCCGGCCGCAATGCCGAATTTCATGCCGATGGAGATGATCTTTTTGATCGGTCCCGTGCGCAGCTGTCCCCAATACTGGGAGGCCAGCACCACGATGCCCATACCGATCCCGGCGGCGATCTGCTGCAGGACGAACTGGAGCTGGTTGACCAGCGTGGCCCCGGAGAGAGCCAGCTCGGAGTAGGTGCCGAGCATGAGGTTGTCCACCAGGTTCACCGTCAGGGCGGCCAGCTGCTGCAGCGCGATGACCAGCAGCAGGGGGAAGAAGGTCCGGTAAAAGGTCTTGTCCCGGGTGAACAGGCCCAGGTATTTGGGATCCCGATCCGGCGGGAGCTGGGCGTAAGCTTTCATGGACACACACTCCTGACAGGAACGCCTTGCGGCGGTAATCGGCGGGGGATATACCCCGGGGCGCGGCTTCCTGAGCCGCGCCCCGGTATCGTTCTGTCTCTTTAAGGGCTGATCAGCCTTTTCCCAAAGCCTGGAGGATCTTATCCGGGGTCGCGGGAGGATCTACCCATACGCCAATGGCGTTGTGGATGGCCATGATCACCAGGTGGGTGTTGGCCAGACTGTGGCTGATGCCGCTGCCGCCGTAGGCGCCGTTGCTGGCCCGGGTCTCCAGGAAGGTTTTGTCCACCGGAGGAATATCCGCCATGGTGGGCTTATGATAATCGATCATGTTGGTGTTCAGACGAACGCCGGTATGCTCATCATAGATGAAGTCCTCAAGGAGCTGGCAGCCCTGGCTCATGTACATGACCTGGTCCACCTGGCTCTCCAGGGAGGTGAGGCGGATGACCTTCCCCGGGTCCGCCACCACGCCGAAGCGGAGGATCTCCACTTCGCCGGTCTCCTCGTCCACCGCCACTTCGCAGTAAGCCGTGTTCATGGCGTCCATCTGCCTGGCTCCGGGGCCGACGCTCCATACGGACAGGGGCGGCTTTCCGGTATAGGTGGCGAACAGGTTTTCGCTGGTAGCCTCCTTCAGGGGCAGACCGACGCTGTGGTCCTCTTTCAGGCAGACCAGACCGTCCACGATATCCAGCTCTTCGGGCTTATGTCCCTTCAGGGGATTCTCCTTTTTCGGTCTGCCGAAATCGAACATGCTGGGAGGAGGCGGATTATCCGCCTGCCGGACGGCGGATTCCAGGATCTGCTTCTTCAGCATGTTGGCGCATTCCTTGGTGACCCAGGAAGAGGCGGTTACGCCGTCGGATCCGCCGCCCTGGGGGGTGAAGGCCTCGCGATAATCGAAATCCACCGCAATATCTTCATACTTCAGGCCCAGCTCCTCCGCCGCCACCATGGCGTTGCACTCCACGCCGTAGATGCCCACATGGGGGCCCTGGGTGGGAAAATGCACCACGCCGTCCCGCAGCTCCAGCTTGACGGAATAATTCATGCCGGAGTGCCGGGGGCACTGCTGATACCGGAAGCTGGCTCCGTGGAGCCGCCCGTCCGGAAGACGCTTCGCCCCGTCCTTATGCCAGGTCCAGTTCATGAATTTCCGGCCTTCCTCGATGCAGGCTTCGAAGGAGGGCACGGGGTCGCTGTCATCCTTCTCCTTAGGGCCGTGCAGATTGACCCGGGCAACGTCGATGGGATCCATGCCCAGCTTTTCCGCCACAAGATACTCCGCCATGCTGATGATGTCCCAGTTGAAGGGGCAGTGCTGGCCGGATACGTACATCATGCCCCGGTTGGAATCCACGATATCCATCCGCTGCTTTACATTGGTGCACTTGATGGAGGTATAGGGGCCGTAGGTCAGGTCTCCGGCGGTGCCGAAGGAGGAGCTGCCCCGCACGCCGCCGTCCGCCAGGGAATTGTCGATGATGGCGGTAATCAGGCCGGTGTGGTCGAAGCCGATCTTCACATGGCAGAAACGCTGGTTCATGAGGAAATCAAAGGATTCCTCCCGGGTGTTCATGCAGCGCACGGGACGCCCGGTCCGCTTGGCCAGCAGCGGGGTGATCTCCTGGCTGCGGCGCAGGCCCCAGTCGCAGTACCGCCCGCCCATGAACAGGCCTTCCTGAATCGTCTTCTCCAAAGGCATGTGGTAAGAGCGGGCAATGGGCTCCCGGTTGCGCACCGCCCCTTCGATATGGAGGCTGGGGCCGGTGCCGTGGTAGGGATCGTCCTCCCACCAGCCCAGGGAGCCGGGAATATTGGGCATCACGGAGCCATAGGAGGGCATATTCATATCAAACTCCAGGGTGAACTCGCTCTCCGCCATGGCCTTTTCCGCGTCTCCCTCGTCCAGCCCGGCATGGGAGACGTTCCCCTGCTTGGGAGGCAGCTCCGGCCCGCCGCCTCCGCGGCGGCCGAAGGTGGTGGGGGTGGCGTTGTTCGGGAAGATGGCAAAGGCTTCCGGATCCGCGCCCTTTTTGATGTTCACCACATGGGGAAGGACTTCCCATTCGATATCCAGCGCCCGAAGGGCTTCGTCGCAGATATCCTCGGTCTCGCAGACCACGATGCAGCCGACCTCCGCCCCTTCCATATCCGCGATATTATCCAGCCAGGGGCGGGGAGAACCCCAGTGCTCCCCATTGCCCACAAAATTCGCGATATCCGGGTCTTCCCAGGTGAGGATATCCACCACGCCGGGGATCGCCCGGGCTCTGGCCGTATCCAGCTTCGTGATCTTCGCGTTGGCATAGGGGCTGTGCAGGAACTTGGCATGGAGCATATCCGGCTTTACATAGTCCGCCCCGAACTTGGCGACGCCGGTGGCCACCGCATAGGAAAGCACCCCGGGCAGATTGGGCTTTCCGACGACTTTAAACTCCTCACGCAATCCGTTTACACCCGCATAATCCGGCATAGCGCAGACCTCCTTCATTCTCGTTCCGACCGTTCCGAAAAACCGGAACCCGGGGAACGACCGTTGCTTCTCCGATTATAGCAAATCTCCGTCTCTTTTTCTACTGCTTTTTTCCTGATGCATTGCCTTTTCCGAAAAAGGGTGTTAAAATTCATTCAACCATCTAAATCATGATGAAGGGAGACCGATTATGATCACTTCCATGGATACGGCTTTTTGCCTGAAGGGGCGGACCGCCATCGTCACCGGCGGGGATACCGGCATCGGCTTCGGCATCTCGGAGGCGCTGGCGCAGAAGGGCGCCAATATCGCCATCTTCTGCCGGAACGAGAAGCGCGCGGCCGAGGCGCTGGAGAAGCTGGCCAAGTATGAGGGAAAAGCGCGTTTCTACCGTACGGACATCACCGATTTTGAAAACTGCAAGGCTTCCGTGGATGCGGTTCTGGCAGACTACGGAAAGATCGACATCCTGGTCAACAACGGCGGCGTCGCCGCCATGGGCGGAGTTCTGGATTATCCCGAGGATCTGACCGAGTGGTTTCGCTGCATCGACGTGGACCTGAACGGCGCCTTCCGTCTCTGCTACCTGGTGGGAAAGCATATGCGGGATCAGGGCAAGGGCAAGGTGATCAACGTCACCTCCAACAGCGGCGAGATGTGCAACATCCCCTCCTTCACACCGTACAACGTGGCCAAGGCGGGCCTGAACCGGCTCACCAAGTGCCTGGCCTGGGAATGGGGTCCCTACCATATCAACGTCAACGCCATCGCCCCCGGCTATACCCATTCCAATCTCTCCTCCGGAGCCCCCAAGGAGGTGGAGGAAATGCTCACGGAGCGCATCCCCTACGGCCGCTACGGGGAGCCCATCGAGATCGGTGCGCTGGCGGTGTACCTGGCCTCCGACGCCAGCGATATCATGACCGGCGCCGTGCTCACCATCGACGGCGGGTATTCCCTGGCGCGCTGAGCAGGTATTCATGTTTTTGAGAAATTATTCATAATTTTCTCTTGACATTGTATAATTATGCGCTTATACTGGGTTTCAGCCCGGTAAACCGGGATCAGATCGATCATGTAAGGAAGAAGGATACTAAAAATGAAGAAGATCTTTGCTCTGCTGCTGGCCCTTCTGCTGGTGGCGTGCTGCTTCGGCGGCTGCGCCAAGAAGGAGGCCGCCACCCTGACCGTTGCGATTTCTCCTGACTTCGCCCCCATGGAGTTTGTGGACACCTCCAAGACCGGTCAGGATCAGTACATCGGCTTTGACGTGATGCTGGCCAAGTACATCGCCCAGGAGATGGGCCGCACCCTGGTCATCAAGCCCATGAGCTTCGACGCCTGCCAGGCCGCCGTCCAGACCGGCAATGTGGATATGTCCATCTCCGGCTTTTCCGTCACCGCGGAGCGGGCGGAAAACTACAACCTCTCCGATTACTACTATGCCGGAGAGAATGAGACTGAGCAGGCCATCATCACCACGAAGGAAAACGGCGGCAAGCTCACCACAGCGGATTCCTTTGCCGGTCTCACCGTCGGCGCGCAGACCGCCTCCCTGCAGATGAATCTCTGCAAGGAGCAGCTTCCGGACACCGTCACCATCAAGGAGTTCTCCGATATCGGCACCGCCGTGGAAGCCCTGCGGAACGGCAATATCGATGCCCTGGCCGTGGCCAAGGGCAATGGCGACGCCATCCTGGCCAACAATGACGCGCTGGCCTTCACCGGCTTTGAGTTCGAGGTCTCCGAGGAAGCCGAGAACAACGTTATCCTTCTGAAGAAGGGCAACGACGAGCTCACCAAGCAGGTAAACGAGATCCTGGCCAAGGCTCTCGCCGCCGGGCTCTACGGCCCCTGGTACGAGGAAGCCAAGAAGCTGGCCGGCATTGAAACCGCCGCCGAGATCGGCTACGACGATCAGGGCCAGGTGGCCGAATGATCCCTGCCTAGAAACACTCTCCCCGTCGGGCCCTCATCGGCCCGCCGGGGAAATCCATATCCCGGCAAATCTGAGCTCCGGAGGTCGATACCTTGGACTTCTTCAGCAATATCATCAAAATCATGCAGAAATACTGGCATGTGTTTCTGGTGGAAGGAATCAGCTATACCCTGCTCCTCAGTCTGCTCACCGTGGCCTTCGGCGCCGTGCTGGGCCTGCTCCTGTACCTGGGACGCACCGTGCGTTTCAAACCGCTGAACTGGATCTGCGTCGCCATTGTGGAGATCATCCGGGGTACGCCTATGCTGCTCCAGCTCTACGTTGGCTATTTCATCGTGCCGAAGATCCTTCCCTTCGAAGTAACGGAATTCACCAGCGTGGCGGTAGCCCTTTGCATCAACTCCGGCTGTTATGTATCGGAGATCTTCCGCAGCGGCATCCAGGCGGTGGACAAGGGCCAGACCGAGGCGGCCCGCAGCCTGGGACTGAACGGGCGGCAGACCATGTTCCGCATCATTCTCCCCCAGGCCATCAAGAACATCCTCCCCGCCCTGGGGAACGAGTTCATCATGATCATTAAGGACACCTCCCTGGCCTCCACCTTCTTCGTGGGCGAGCTGATGACCGCCTGCCTGAAGGTCCGGGGCAACACCTTCCTTGCCATGGAGTGCATGACCATCGTCGGCGTGATCTATTTTGTGCTCACCTTTATCCTGAGCAAGCTGCTGAGCTCCTTTGAAAGGAGGATGAAGGCCAATGACTGAGAATCTCATCGAAACCGTCGACCTCCACAAGAGCTTTGTCATCAAGGGCAAGGAAACGCTTCATGTCCTCAGGGGCGTCTCGGAACACATCGCCAAGGGCGAGGTGGTGTCCATCATCGGCCCCAGCGGCGGCGGCAAGAGCACCTTCCTCCGCTGCCTGAACCTGCTGGAGCGGCCGGAAACGGGGCAGATCTTTTTTGAGGGCGTGGAGATTACCAACGAGAAGGTGGATATCAACCTCCACAGGCAGAAAATGGGCATGGTCTTCCAGCATTTCAACGTCTTCCCTCACCTCTCCGTGATGAAAAACATCACCCTTGCCCCGGTGCTTCTGGGCAAGCGGACCCAGGCGGAGGCGGATGAGCAGGCGGAGTCCCTTCTGAACCGGGTCGGTCTGCTGGACAAGAAGGACGAGCATCCCAGCCGCCTTTCCGGTGGGCAGAAGCAGCGGCTGGCTATCGTCCGGGCCCTGGCCATGGAGCCGGACGTCATGCTGTTCGATGAGCCCACCTCAGCGCTTGACCCGGAGATGGTGGGCGAGGTGCTGGACGTCATCAAGGCCCTGGTGAAAAGCGGCATGACCAGCGTCATCGTCACCCATGAGATGGGCTTCGCCCGGGAGGTCTCCGACCGGATCCTGTTCATGGACGGAGGCATTATCGCGGAAAGCGGCAGGCCTGAAGCCATCATGAACAATCCCCAGAACCCCAGGACGAAGGAATTTCTGAGCAAGGTGCTGTACTGATATGGATTGGAAAACAGAAGCCCAGGCATGGATCGGAAATCGGGGCGGTGAATTCGCCGCCCTTTCCCATGAGATTTGGGAATATGCGGAGTTGAGCCTCCGGGAATACCGCTCCGCGGAGCGGTATAAGGAAAAGCTGCGGGAAGAAGGCTTCGCCATAACGGAGTCGCTGGGGGGCATCCCCACGGCCTTCTCCGGCTCCTTCGGCAGCGGAAAACCGGTCATCGGCATTCTGGGAGAATTCGACGCCCTCTCCGGCCTCAGCCAGGCCGCGGGAGAGGCGGCGCACCGCCCGCTGGTCCCCGGCGGTCCCGGCCACGGCTGCGGGCACAATATGCTGGGCGCCGCCTCCTTCGCCGCAGCCTGCGGCGTCAAGCGCTTCCTGGAGCGGAGCGGTCTGCCGGGCACCGTGATCTTCTACGGCTGTCCCGGGGAAGAGGGCGGCGCAGCCAAGGCTTATCTGGCCCGGGAGGGCGTTTGGAAGGAGCTTGACGCGGCCCTGTGCTGGCATCCGGGGGACACCAATGAGATCACCACCGGCACAAACAATTCCTGCACCCAGGTGCTCTACCGGTTCAAGGGGATCGCCGCCCACGCCGCGGGGGATCCGGAGCACGGGCGCAGCGCCCTGGACGCGGTGGAGCTGATGAACATCGGCGTACAGTTCCTGCGGGAGCATATGAAGAGCGACGCCCGCATCCACTATGCCATCATCGATGGGGGCGGCGTCTCCCCCAACGTGGTGCAGCCCACCGCCTCCGTTCTTTACATGGTGCGGAGCCGCGATGTGCCGGATACCCTGGCCCTGCAGGAGCGGGTGGACCGGATCGCAGAGGGGGCGGCCCTGATGACGGAGACGAGCTTTGACCGCATCTTCGTGGACGGCACCGCCAATACCCTGCCCAATCCCCCCCTGGAGGCCTGTCTGTACGCCAACATGCAGGCGGTTCCCCTGCCGGGATATTCGGAGTCGGAAAGGGAATTTGCCGTCGCTTTGCGGAAGACATACGCCGCCGAGGGTCTTCCCGGTTTGGGCGCGCAGCATGACCCGGCCATCGCGGAGGAGGTCCGGGCCCTGAGCGGGAATGGGACAAAACCCCTGAACGACTTTCTTCTCCCCTATTACAGCGGGGAGGATTTCTCCCCCGGCTCTACGGATGTGGGGGATGTGAGCTGGCTCACCCCTACGGCGCAGTTCACCGCCCTCTGCTTCCCGGCAGGCGCTCCCGGCCACAGCTGGCAGAACGTGAGCTGCGGCGGCAGCTCCATCGGGGACAAGGGCCTGCTTTGGGCAGCTCAGGTGCTCTGCGGCGCTGCGGCGGACCTTTTCTCCGATCCCGCCATCCTGGAGGCGGCAAGGGCGGATTTCCGCAGGCGCACGGCGCAGCGCGGCTATATCTGCCCCATTCCCCGGGATGCGGTCCCCTATGTGATCGAATAACGGCGGTCGGAGGATCGGGCGTGCTGCAAATGCGGCGCGCCTCTTTCTTTTCGCCGCCCCGGGGCCGCGGAAGACTGCCGGACGGGGATACGCTCCTCCCGCTTGCTTTTGGCGCGGAAGTCCGATATAATCTCAGCATCAGATCGGAACAGACGAAAAGGAGGATTTCTCATGGAACACAGCTGGAAATACGTACCCAAGCTGGGCTTCGGCCTGATGCGCCTGCCCATGCTGGGAGACAAAGTGGATATCGAGCAGTTCAAGATCATGGCGGACCGGTTTCTGGAGGCGGGCTTCACCTATTTCGATACCGCCTACGGCTATATCAACGGACAGTCCGAGGCTGCCTTCAAGGAGGCTGTGATCAAGCGGCATCCCAGGGACAGCTTCACCATCGCCACCAAGCTCCCCGCCTGGGCCGGCCCCAAGACGGCGGAGGAGGCCAAGCAGATGTTCTGGACATCTCTGGAGCGCACCGGAGCGGGTTACTTCGATTTCTATCTCCTGCATAACGTCAGCGCCTCCCGCAAGCCGGTTTTCGATGAATACGGCATCTGGGATTTTGTGCAGGAGCGGAAGAAGGAAGGCCTCATCCGGCACGCGGGCTTTTCCTTCCATGATACGGCTGAGGTGCTGGACAAGGTCCTTACCGAGCATCCCGAGGTGGATTTCATCCAGCTCCAGATCAACTATGCGGACTGGGAGGATAATTCCGTTCAGTCCCGTCTCTGCTGGGAGACTGCCAGGAAGCACGGCAAGCCCGTGGTGATCATGGAGCCGGTGAAGGGCGGCACCCTGGCCAACCTGCCGGAGGAGGTACAAAAGCCCTTCCGGGAAGGCGGGCTGGAGCCCGTGGAGGCGGCGCTCCGCTTCGCCGCCTCGCTGGATGGGGTCATCACCGTCCTCAGCGGCATGTCCACCCTGGAGCAGATGGAACAGAACCTGCGCTTCATGAAGCCCTTCCGTCCTCTTGACGATCGGGAGCGGGGCCTGATCGCCCAGGCGCTGGAGGCGCTGAAAGCCAGGCCGGGCATACCCTGTACCGCCTGCAAGTACTGCGAAAAGGGCTGCCCCCAGAACATCGCCATATCCCAGGTCTTCGCCGCCCGGAATACGGAGCTGGTGTACGGCGACTCCAGGGGCGCGAAGATGGCTTACCGTCTCGCGCTGATGCAGGGCGGTAGGCCCTCCGGCTGCGTGGCCTGCGGCCAATGCGAGCGGGCCTGCCCCCAGAAGATCCGCATCATCGACGAGCTGAAAAACGCTGTTATGGACTACGAGGAATGATCCTTCCTCCCCAGCAAAAACCGGCTGCGGCAGATGCCGCAGCCGGTATGGTTTTCCCTCTATTTTCTGTATTCAAACTCCAGATCGTAGATGGAGACCGTATCTCCCTCCCGGATACCCAGATCCTCCAGCCGTTCATAGACGCCGCCCTGGCGCAGGGAACGTTCGAAATACATCCTGCTCTCGATATCCGACAGATTCACCCGCTCCAGGAGCCGCTCCAGCCAGGGTCCCTCCACGGACCATAGGCCCTTCTCGGGCTGGGAGATCTTCAGCTCCTCCACGGTGCCCGGCGCGGCCTCCGGCTCCACATATTCCGCCTGGAACACGGGGATCGGGGGCAGATGGGCCAGCTCCCCCGCCGCCGCCTTCACCAGCTCCCGCAGACCCTGGCCCGTGGCGGCGGAGATCATGAACAGGGGCAGACCCTGCTCCGCGATATACGCCATGAACCGCTCCAGGGTCTCCTGATCCTGGGCGATGTCGCATTTATTGGCCGCCACGATCTGGGGGCGGTCCGCCAGATCGACGCTGTACTGCCGCAGTTCCTCCCGGATAGCCTTGAAATCCTCCACCGGGTCCCGGCCCTCCCTGCCGGAAACATCCACCACATGGATGAGCAGACGGCACCGCTCGATATGGCGGAGAAAATCATGGCCCAGTCCCGCGCCCTCCGCCGCGCCCTCGATGATGCCGGGGATATCGGCCAGGACAAAGGAGCTGCCCTCCCCCGCCCACACGACGCCCAGGTTGGGATAGAGGGTGGTGAAATGATAATCCGCGATCTTGGGATGGGCCTTGCTCACCATGCTGAGGAGAGTGGATTTGCCCACATTGGGGAAGCCCACCAGGCCAACGTCGGCCAGGAGCTTCAGCTCCAGCAACACCTCCCGCTTCTGCCCGGCCATGCCCGGCTTGGCGAAACGGGGCGCCTGACGGGTGGGGGTGGCGAAATGCTTGTTGCCCCAGCCCCCCCGGCCGCCCTTGGCCAGGATGAAGGGCTCGGAGCCGGACATATCCACGATCACCGCCCCGGTCTCCTTATCCCGCACCAGGGTGCCCCGGGGGACCCGGATCACCAGATCCGCCCCATCCTTGCCGGAGCGGAGGCCGCCCTGTCCGTCCGCCCCGGGCTGGGCGGAATACTTGCGCTTGTAGCGGAAATCCATGAGGGTGGACATGCTGTCGTCCGCCTGCAGGATAATGCTGCCGCCCCGGCCCCCGTCTCCCCCGTCCGGTCCGCCGGCCGCCACATATTTTTCCCGGTGAAAGGCTACGGCGCCGTTGCCGCCCTTCCCGGCGATCACGGTGATCGCCGCCTGATCCACAAACATCGGCATAATTCTTCTCCTACGGAAAAGGCCAGCTGCAACGCAGCTGGCCTTGTTCATCGGCTCGTTATTCGGCCGCCTCGGTCACTTCGTAAACGGAGACCTTCTTGCGGTTCCGGCCCAGACGCTCGTAACGGACGATGCCGTCCTTCAGCGCGAAGAGGTTGTAGTTGCTGCCGCAGCCCACATTGGTGCCGGGATGAATCTTCGTGCCGCACTGGGTGTACAGGATGTTGCCGGCCAGAACGAACTGCCCATCGGCCCGCTTTGCTCCAAGACGCTTGGACTTGCTGTCCCGCCCGTTCTTGGTGGAGCCCATTCCTTTTTTATGTGCCATGGTATCTCCTCCTTCTCAGCCGACCGTGATGGCGTCGATCTGGACCTGGGTATAGGGCTGACGATGACCCTGACGCCGGCGGTAATTCTTCTTCGCCTTGTACTTGAAAACATGGATCTTCTTGGCCTTGCCGTTCTTGATCACGTTGGCGGTGACCGCGGCGCCCTCCACCAGGGGCGCGCCGATGACGGCTTCCTTTTCATCATCCAGGACGGCCAGGACCTGATCGAAGGTCACGGTATCCCCGGCTTCCACCGGCAGCTTTTCCACGAACAGAACGTCGCCGCTCTTCACGCGGTACTGCTTGCCGCCGGTCACGATGATCGCATACTGCAAAATATCTCTCTCCCTCATAAAAAGGCTCGCTGTCGGGGGCGCGGCGCAAGCCGGCTTTTCTTTGCCCATTCAAAGCGGCTTAAGAAGTATACCATCGGCGCGAAGGCCTGTCAAGGCTTTTCTTCGCCCTTTTTGTCTCTCTTTTTCCCGCTCCCTTTGGCTCGCTCCTGCCTAATTCCGGCAAACCGGTAGACGATCTTCCCCGGCTCCTCCGCCGTCTCCTCCTCTCCCTCCTCCGATCCGGGCCTGCGATACAGCCGGATGGGGACGTCCGGATCGTCGTTCAGGTTGGTAAGGATGGCGGCCAGGATGGGCAGGCCGAACAGGCCCAGGCCGCCGAAAAGGCTGGTACCCACGAACATGCAGGCCAGGGTGATCAGGGGCGGCAGCCCCACCTGTCTGCCCACGATACGGGGCTCCATGATCTGCCGCACGATGATGATCACCACATACAGGATGGCCATGCCGATCCCCTGGAGCACCTTGCCCTGGATAAAGGTGATCACCGTCCAGGGCAGCAGGATCAGTCCGGCGCCCACGATGGGGAAAATATCGAATATGGCGATCAGCGCGGCAATGAGCAGGGCGCGGGGCTTGCCGATGATCAGCAGCCCGACGGCGATCTCCCCGAAGGTCATGAGCATGATGATCAGATAGGAGATGCCGTATTTCATGATCACGTTCCGGAAGCTCTTGACCACATAGCCGGTGGTCTCCGTCACCTTCTCCGGCAGGTTCTTTTTCATGAAGCGGATGATGGACTCAAAGGTGGTGGCCATAAAGATGGTGGAGATGATGCAGATAGCCGCGCTGAGCAGCGCGCTGGGGATGGAGGTGGCCAGGCTGGTCAGCCTGGTCACCGCAGTGACGGAGAAGCGGGAAACGGCGCTGCCCAGGGAGGAGATGAGCTCCGGCATGACCCGGTTCACCACAGCCTCCAGCCGCGGGTCGATCCGGCTCACCAGCTCCTCCGCCGAGGCATACAGCCCGCTGAGCCCCGGCTCGATGGTCTGGGTATACAGGGCGGGCAGGCCGGAAAGCCGCTGGGCGATATTCGCCCCGACGTTGATCAGGATCAGGATGACCAGTCCGCCGATGATCAGGTAGAACAGCAGCACCGTTGCCACGACCAGAGCGGTATAGAGCTGTCCCCGCAGGTTTTTCTTCCGGTACCACCGGCAGATCGGACGCAGGAGCCAGGCCACCAGCATGGCGATGACAAAGGGCATGAGCAGCTTGAGCAGGTAGCGGAAGCACAGATAGACAATGGCCAGTATTGCGGCCCAGTACAGGAGATTGATGAGAAATCGTCTGCGTTTGCTCACGGTATCCATGACCGGATCTCCTTTCTCCGGGATCCCGGCAGACTCAGAGGGCGATGAGGCCCAGATGCTCCAACAGGATCTTGATGCCCAGCAGGATCAGGATGATCCCGCCGGCGATCTCCGCCTTCTTTTGGTATTTTTCTCCGAAAAGGCTCCCGGCCTTCACCCCCAGCATGCTCAGCAGGAAGGTGATGCAGCCGATGAGCAGCACCGCCGGGAGGATGCGCACCCGGAGGAAGGCGAAGGTGATGCCCACCGCCAGCGCGTCGATGCTGGTGGCTACGGCCAGGAGGAGCATGGTTTTGAAGGAAAGAGAGGCGTCCGCCGGCTCCTCCCCGCCCTGCAGGGCCTCCCGGAGCATATTGGCTCCGATGGCAGCCAGCAGGATGAAGGCCACCCAGTGGTCGAAGGAGCGGATGTACTGCTCAAAACGGCTGCCCAGGAAAAAACCGATCAGGGGCATCAACGCCTGAAATCCGCCGAACCAGGCCCCTATGATCAGAGTATGCTCCCTTTTTATCTCCCCCAAAGCCAGGCCCTTGCACACGGAAACCGCAAAGGCATCCATGCTCAGTCCCACGGCCAGAAGGATGAGTTCCAGAAGACTCATGCCGATGTGTCCCCTTTACGCCTCAAAGATGACCATATGCCGGTATACAGGATATTCCGCAGGAGCTCCGCATCCTGCACCAGGGGAAGGCGGTCGATCAGGGCCGCGCAGGAGGCCGCCTGGTTCACCAGGATATCCAGGATATCCTCCCGGGTCGCCCCTTCTCCGACGACGCCGGCCAGGGGGTTATAGCAGCCCCTCCGCCGGTCCCGGTCCAGGTCCTCCAGGGCGTCCAGGAGATACAGGAACCGCCCCATGTGCTCCCCCGCCTCCCGGAGGGTATCCGCCCACCGATCCTCCCGCCAGAGGAAAAGCTCCCCCATGAGCCGGCCGAAGGCCGAAGCGCCGGGATCCGGGCTCTTCTCCCCCCGGGCCTCTATCTCCCCCAGCTCCCGGAGACAGGCCTGCACGGCGGCCGCCTTTTTTGGAAGACGGCCGGCCGCTTCCTCCGCTCCCCGGCGCAGCAGCGCAGCCTCCCCCAGCCGCAGCAGCCTTCTCTCGTCCGCCCAGTCATCCAGGCAATTCTGCCGGGCGAGGATCACGCTCAGATCTGCAGCATACCCCGTCGCCTCGGACTGCCAGCTGCGGCGCTTCCGAAGAGGGTGGATCGGACAGGGGCCGTTCTGCTCCTCCTCCGGGGGCTCGTAAAGGCTCCCCAGCAGCAGGGTGAGGAAAACCATGTCATAGGTCAGGCTCATGCGGCACAGCTGGCCGCAGCGGCTGCCGATGCAGCGGCAAAGTCCGCAGTAGCAGCCCTTGTAACGGTCGCGCTGTTCCGGCGTCAGGGCGCCGGTATCAGCCAGAATATATCCAAACATATGGGGATTATATCCCCTCGGCCAGGAAAAGTCCATACCGAGGGCGCGGATTGATTTTCATCCGGAATTAGAGTATGATTATGCAGTCATCCTATGGTTTAAGGAGGTGTCGTTATGACAACCGATATCCTCATTATCGGGGCGGGTCCCGCGGGCATTTTCACCGCCATCGAGCTGAGGCGGCTGGGCTGCCGCCGGAAGATCACCATCGCCGAAAAGGGAAAGGCGGTGGAGGATCGCCGCTGCCCCAAGGCCGAGACCCGGAAATGCGTCAACTGCAAGCCGTACTGCAGCATCACCACCGGCTTCTCCGGAGCCGGCGCCTTTTCGGACGGGAAGCTTTCCCTGAGCTATGAGGTGGGGGGCGAATTTCCCTCCCTCGTGGGTGCGGAGGCCGCCCAGTCCGTCATTGATTATACGGATACCATCTATCTGGATTTCGGCGCGGATACCCGGGTGGAGGGAAAGGAGGAGACGGAGGAGGTCAAGGAGATCCGCCGCCGGGCGATCTCTGCCGGGCTGAAGCTGGTGCTCTGCCCTATCCGTCATCTGGGCACGGAAAAGGCCCAGGAGCTGTATCTGAACATCGAAAACTGGCTCAGGGAGCAGGATGTGGAGCTGCTCATGGAGACGGAATGCCTGAACCTTGTCATCAGAGACGGCGTCTGTCTCGGGGCGGAGCTGATGTGCTCCGGGCAGCAGGAAACCATCACCGCCAATGAGGTCATCGTGGCCACCGGCCGCCGGGGAGCGGAGTGGCTGGAGGAGGTATGCGTCAGGCAGGGCATCGCCCATCAGCCCGGCACCGTGGATATCGGCGTTCGGGTGGAGGTGCGCAGCGAGATCATGGAGACCATCAACCGGGTTCTCTATGAATCGAAGCTCATCGGCTATCCCAAGCCCTTCAAGAATAAGGTCCGCACCTTCTGCCAGAATCCCGGCGGCTATGTGAGCCAGGAAAACTATGACGGCGGGCTTGCAGTGGTCAACGGCCATTCCTATAAAGACCGCAAATCCCCCAATACCAACGTGGCCATCCTCTGCTCCCATAATTTCAGCGTACCCTTCAACCAGCCCATCGAGTACGCCAGGAAGGTGGGAGAGCTCACCAACATGCTGGCGGACGGCCGACTGCTGGTGCAGCGGTTCGGGGATATCCTGGATGGCAAGCGGACCTGGGAAAAGGAGCTCTCCCGCTCCAACGTGCAGCCCACCATCCCGGATGCCGTACCCGGGGATATCACCGCCGCCATGCCCTATCGTTCCATGACCAGCATTCTGAGCTTTATTCAGGCCATGGACCAGGTGGTCCCCGGCTTTGCAGCCTATGAGACCCTGCTCTACGCCCCGGAGCTGAAATTCTACTCCAATCGGGTGGAGATGGATGCGGATCTGAACACCAGCATCAGAAATCTCCATTGCCTCGGGGATTCCAGCGGCTGGACCCGGGGGCTGATGATGGCCTCCGCCATGGGGGTGTGGATGGGCAGGAGGCTGATGGAATGCTGACCACCCTTACCCGAATGGAATCCCGGTATCCGGACTGTGACCGCATGGGCATTGTGCATCATGCGGTCTATCCTGTATGGATCGAGGCCGCCCGTATGGATTGGCTCAACCGGGCGGGCATTCCCTTTGCCCTGAGCCAGTCCCTGGGCCTGAACCCCGCCATGGTGGAGCTGAATATCCGCTACCTTGCCCCTGCCACCTATCCCCAGACCATCCTGATCGAGACCTGCCCCGGCCTGGTTGCTCCCAAAAAGCTGGAGCTGCTGTATACCCTTCGGGATGAAGCGGGCAGGACCCTGAGCGAAGGGCGGACATTCCATATCTGGACGGGAAGGGATAACCGGAGCTGCAATATGCAGGAGGTCTGCCCGGAGCTCTACGCACGGCTGCTGCAGGCCGCCGGGGAAGAATAGGGCGGCCCGGCGTCCCGCAAAATTTTGATTAATTATAATGATTTTGTTTCAATATACAGCAATTGGCACTTGATTGTTGCGTCCGGGAGGAGTATTCTAGGAATTGGATTATTATCCAGCTTTGTACGGTCAGAGGATTTAGGCAGAAAAAGGAGGGTACTGTATTGGGCCATCTCAATGACGCGGCTGTTCGGAGAATCGAGGAGATCTGCGACAGCCACAGCAAGGAAAACACTCCTCTCATTATGATCCTCAGCGATATCCAAAATGAGTTTGGATGCATCCCCATCGAGGTGCAGGAGATCGTGTCTGCCAAGACGGGCATTTCCGTCGCGGAAATCTTCGGCGTAGTGACATTCTATTCCTTCTTCTCCCTGGAGCCCCACGGCAAGTATGTGATTGGCTGCTGCCTGGGCACCGCGTGCTACGTCAAGGGTTCACAGAAAATCATCGATCAGTTCTGCGACCTGCTGGGCATACAGCCCGGCCAGACCACTGAGGATGGTCTCTTCTCCATTGACGCGCTGCGCTGCATCGGCGCCTGCGCTGCTGCTCCCGCCGTCACCATCAACGGCAAGATCTATGCCAGGGTCAAACCCTCCGATGTTTCCATGATCATCGCGGAATACAGGGATAAGGAGGTCGGCGCGCATGTATAAAACCTGCGAAGAGCTTCGCCGCGCCATTTCTACATACACCGCGGAGCTGGAGGAAAAGTTCAGCGGCGGCGACGGCAAGACCTATCTCATGCTCTGCGGCGGAACCGGCTGCATCGCCGGCGGCACGATGGATATCCGCGGCGAGCTGGAGAAATCCATCGCGGCGCACCATATGGAGGACAAGATCGCCATCCGGGTCGTGGGCTGCTTCGGCCTCTGCTCGGAAGGGCCCTTTGTCCGCGTATTCCCGGACGACGTGCTTTACCGAACGGTCACGCCCGAGGATGCGGAGGCGATCATCCAGGGCATCCGGGATGGGGAGATCGTCGAAAGGCTGATCTACGAGGATCCCCGCACCGGAAAAAAATACCCGAAGAAGGACGAGATCCCCTTCTACCGCAAGCAAAAGCGCATCGCCCTGCACGGCTGCGGCGTGATCGATCCCAACCGGATCGAGGAAGCGCTGGGCTGCGGCGGATATCAGGGGCTGATGAAGGCCCTGACCATGTCCCGGCAGGAGGTCATCGACCTGATCAAGGCCTCCGGCCTCCGGGGCAGAGGCGGCGGCGGTTTTTCCACCGGAACCAAATGGCAGTTCGCTTTGGCCTCTCAGAGCGACCGGAAGTATGTGGTCTGCAATGGGGATGAAGGCGACCCCGGCGCCTTTATGGACCGCAGCGTATTGGAAGATAATCCCTTAGCCGTTATTGAAGGCATGGCCATAGCCGGCTACGCCATCGGCGCAAGCGAAGGTTATTTCTATATTCGTGCCGAGTATCCCACCGCCGTGGCCAGAGTCAGGGCCACCATCGCCAAGGCGGAGGAGCTGGGGCTTCTGGGGGACAATATCCTGGGCACCGGGTTCAGCTTCCATGCCCATGTCCGCCTGGGCGCCGGGGCATTCGTATGCGGCGAGGAGACGGCTCTGCTGAATTCCATCATGGGCCTGCGGGGCATGCCCAGGTCCCGGCCTCCCTATCCGGCCGTCAAGGGCCTTTGGGACAAGCCCACCATCGTAAACAATGTGGAGACCCTGGCCACCGTTCCCTATATCCTGCGGGAGGGGCTGGAGGCCTTCACCTGCTATGGCACCGAGAAAAGCAAGGGCACGAAGGTATTCTGCCTGGGCGGCAAGGTGAACAATGTCGGCCTGGTGGAGATCCCCATGGGCCTCACGCTGCGGGAGCTGATCTTCGATATCGGCGGCGGGATCCAGAACGGCAAGAAATTCAAAGCCATCCAGACCGGCGGCCCCTCCGGCGGCTGCCTTACCGAGGAATACCTGGATGAACCCATCGACTTCGACAATATGGTCCGGCTGGGTTCAATGATGGGCTCCGGCGGCGCCATCGTCATGGATGAGGACAACTGCATGGTGGACGTGGCGAAGTTCTATATGGGCTTCATCTGCGACGAGAGCTGCGGCAAGTGTTCCCCCTGCCGCATCGGCACCAAGCGCATGCTGGAGATCCTGGAGCGCATCACCTCCGGCAAGGGCTCCTTGAAGGATCTGGACGAGCTGGAGGAAATCAGCGACGCCTGCAAGAACAACTCCCTCTGCGCGCTGGGCCAGACCGCGGCAAACCCCATTAATTCCACCCTCCGTCATTTCCGGAATGAGTATCTGGCCCATATTGAGGATAAAGAATGTCCCGCGGGCGTCTGCAAGGACCTGATCTCCTTCTCCATCGATCCGGAAAAATGCCGGAAGTGCTCCCTCTGCTCCAGGGCCTGCCCTGTGGAAGCCATCAGCGGCATTCCCGGCAAGGAACCCTTCGTCATCGATCAAGCGCGGTGCGTGAAATGCGGGATGTGTATCGCCACCTGCAAGTTCGACGCAATCATTCGGAAGTAAGGAGGCGGGAATATGGCAAAGGTAAACATCAAGATCGAGGGCTGCGACTATACCGTTGAGGACAGCCTGACCGTCCTTGAGGCTGCGAGAGAATGCGGCTATGAGATCCCCTCCCTATGCAGTTACAACCACGGAGAATGCAATCAGGCCTCCTGCCGCGTATGTCTTGTGGAGGTTAAGGGCGCTAAAGGCCTTGTTGCCTCCTGCGTATATCCCGTTTCCGAGGGGATGGAGGTCATTATCTCCTCACAGAAGGCCATCAAAGCCCGGCGCACCAGCGTCGAGCTGCTGCTTTCGAACCACTCCCAGAACTGTCAGCAATGCCGGAAGAACGGCGACTGCGAGCTGCTCTACGTCTCCCGGCTGGTTGGGGCGAGAGAGGGCGTGTTCCAGGGCGGCAAGACTCCCGTCACCTACGAGGCGGTCTCCCCCTCCATTGTGCGGGATACCTCCAAGTGCATCCTTTGCGGACGCTGCATCGCCCGCTGCAAGGCCGCCCACGGCAACGGCGTCCTGGGCTTTGAGAACCGGGGCTTCAAGACCATCGTCGGCCCTGCCGGGAACATCTCCCTGGCGGATTCCCCCTGCCTGATGTGCGGCCAGTGCGTCAGCGTCTGCCCCACCGGCGCCCTGATGGAAAAATCCGACCAAGAGCTGGTAGACCGGGCCTTCGAGGAGGGCAAGCATGTGATCGTGCAGACCGCCCCCGCCGTGCGCGCCGGTCTGGGGGAAGAATTCGGCATGCCCGTGGGTACGCCGGTGACGGGAAAAATGGTCGCCGCCCTGCGCCGTCTGGGCTTCGAGCGGGTTTATGATACGAACTTTGCCGCCGACCTGACCATCATGGAGGAAGCCACCGAGCTTCTGAACCGGATCAAATACGGCGGCAAGCTCCCCATGATCACCTCCTGCTCCCCCGGCTGGATCAACTATGCGGAGACCTATTACGGGGATATTCTGGATCATATCTCCAGCTGCAAATCTCCCCATGAGATGCAGGGCGCCGTGCTGAAGAGCTACTATGCCAAGGTCCGGGGGCTGGATCCCAAGGATATCTTCGTGGTATCCATCATGCCCTGCACCGCCAAAAAGTTTGAGAAGGACCGTCCTCAGCTGCGGAACAAGGACGGCCTGAAGGATGTGGACGCCGTCCTCACCGTCCGGGAGCTGGGCGATATGATCAAACGCAGCGGCATCCGCTTCCTGCGCCTGCCGGATGAGGAATTCGATCAGGATATCATGGGCGAGTATTCCGGCGCCGGCGTCATCTTCGGCGTCACCGGCGGCGTGATGGAGGCTGCGCTCCGCACGGCTTACTATGTGCTGGAGGGCAAGGAAGCGGAGCCCATCGAGTTTACCGCCGTGCGCGGGTTTGAAGGCGTGAAGGAGGCGTCCCTGGAGCTGGGCGGCATGACCGTGAACATCGCCGTCACCAGCGGCATGAAGAATGCGAAGGTGCTGCTGGACGATATCCGCGCCGGGAAGAGCAAGTATCACTTCATCGAGATCATGTGCTGCCCCGGCGGCTGCATCAACGGCGGCGGCATGCCCTATATTCGCCCCTCCCTGCTGCCCAACGAGGAGCACGACATCGTGGACACCTTCCGGCAGAAGCGGGCGAATGCGCTGTACAGCGAGGATGAGCGGCAGGTCGTGCGCCAGTCCCACAATAACGCCCAGGTCCGGGAGCTCTACAAGAAGTTCCTGGGCGAGCCGAATTCCCATCTGGCCCATGAGCTGCTGCATACCGAGTACCGGGCCAGGAAGCCGTTCCGCATCGGGGAATGATAAGCTTCAGACCCTGCGGCCCCGGCTGGCCGGAGGCTATCGCGGCGGCTTCAGCCGCAAGGAGGGACGATATCCATGCCGAATCCTGAACAGGCTGTGGAGAAGTTCTTTCATGGCCAACCCCTGGAGCTGAGCCTCTATGGCGTCTTTGCCGCGGCAGTCCGGGAACGGATTCCCCAGGCGATCACCCGCTTCCGGCGCAGCCAGATCACCTTTGCGGCCCGCCGCGGCTTCGCCGCTGTCTGGATCCCCCCCTTCAAGGTGCGGGGAAGGCCGGAGCACTATATCGTCGTCTCCTTTGCCGCGGACAGGCGCATCGACCATCCCCGCATCGTCAGCGTGGCAGAGCCCTATCCCCATCGCTGGACCCATCATGTGCTGGTGAGCAGCCCTGAGGACGTGGACGAGAAGCTGATGGATTGGGTGGAGCAGGCCTTCCGCCTGACGAACGCGCGGTAGACGGGGAGCATCGAAGGAAAACGCAGTATCGGACCGGGCTGTCTTCGGGCAGCCCGGCCCTTTTTCCTCCGCGCCTTCTGTGCGGATTCCTATTGGAAAGTTGTTTCTTTTATGTTATAATGCCGGGAAGATGCAAGAGTATAATGCGAACAAAGGAGGAACCGGACCATGCTTTCGCCCAAGGAAAACCTGCTGCGGATGTACAGGGGGGAACTGCCTGAGTACCTGCCTCGGGGCGGCTTTCGGGAATTCAAGTGCTCTGCCTTTATCGACGTGAAAAAGCCCGGCTGCACCCGGGATGAATTCGGCGTGGAATACACCGGGAAGGAAGACGTCTTCGGCGGCGCGCCCATCCCCTACCCCGGCCATTATGTCCTGGATGACATCACCAGGTGGCGGGATAAGATCAAGGCTCCCGATCTCTCCCATGTGGACTGGGAAGCCCTGGCCGCCAAGGATCTGAAGGATATCGACCGCAGCACCACGGGCGTCGTTTTCTATTGGGGGAAGATCTTCCAGCGCCTGGCGGACTTCATGGGCTTTACCGAAGGTCTCTGCGCCATTGCCGAGGAGCCGGAGGAGGTCTATGCCCTGTACGAATACCTCTGCGATTACAACTGCGAGGTGCTGAAGAACGTCTGCCATTACTATAAGCCGGATGCGGTGTGCATCCCGGACGATACCGCGACCGCCCGGGCGCCCTTTATCTCTCCCCAGGCCTATAAGGATCTGGTCAAGCCCTTCCATGCCCGGGAGGCGGAGATCGTTCTGAACAGCGGCTGCTACATCGATATGCATGACTGCGGCCACTGCGAAGCCTTTATCGACGACTGGATGGATTTCGGCGTCACCGCCTGGAACCCGGCCCAGACCTCCAATGATCTGAAGGCGATCAAGCAGAAATACGGCCGGAAGCTCATCATCTCCGGCGGCTGGGACTCCCAGCGCACCATGGGCTACAGCGAGCTGGACGACGATACCCTGCGGGATATCCTCATCCAATATGTGGATGACCTGGCCCCCAACGGCGGCTTCATTTTCTCCGCCTTCGTCATGGGCAGGCCGGACGCCAACGGCCACAGCAAGATGGACGTGGTGAACGACGTTTACGAAAACTACGCCAAGAATTATTATCAGACCCACTGATCGGCCTGGGGAGGAGGAAGCACATGCTGAATACCATACCTGACGCCGACCCGCGGACGCCCGCCTCCTTTGAGGTCGAGCCCCCTCCCATTCCGGAGGACCGGATCACCGGCGCGCTGGAAGCCGATGTGGTGGTGGTGGGCGAAGGCCTGGCCGGACTGTGCGCCGCGCTGACCGCCCGGCAGGCGGGAGCGGACACCCTGATCGTCTCCGCCTCCGCCCGGCCCGTAGGCCGGGGCGGCAGTGTTTTTGCAGCCTACAGCAAGGTCATGGAGGCCAAGGGTCTCCCCCGGCAGAATCTGGACGACTTCTTTCTGGAGGAGTTCTCCTCCAACTCCTTCCTGGTAGACCAGCGCAAATGGTATACCCTGTTGGATCGGAGCGAGGAAGCCATGAACTGGCTCATCGATATCCTTCAGGCAGCCGGCTGCGGCGTGGTGCTAGAGGACGCCAACGAGGATGATCATCATAGTCCGACCTATCAGCCTCCCGGGACCCACGCCTTTGTGGGCAGCGGCATCGCCCGGGCGGGCACCGGCATCACCCTGGCCCTGAACGCCCTGGAGGAGGCCTTCCTGGCCGCGGGTGGACGGGTCCTGCGCTCCAGCCCCGCCAGACGGCTGGAGAAGACCGGGAAGCGGGTCACCGCTGTTCTGGCCCAGCAGAAGGATGGCGCCTATATCCGGGTGAAGGCCTCCCGGGCCGTCATCCTGGCCACGGGGGATTTCTCCGCAAACCCGGAAATGATGGCGAAATACTGTCCGCAGTACGCCCCCTTCTTTACTGCGGGCGGGGAAAACTACGATGTGGGCTTTTCCATGAAGGGGCTGTTCAAGGGAGAGGGGCATCAGATGGCCCTGTGGGCCGGAGCGGCCTGGCAGCGCACCTGGCCCTGCGCCGTGATGATCCAGGGCAGCCGTCTGGGCACCAACCTCCCCTATGGCTCCCACCGGGGC
Organism: Oscillospiraceae bacterium; assembly: GCA_017545325.1. The sequence goes on from JAFWOX010000027.1 coordinate 61,560, forward strand.
CTGCGGCTGAACAACCGCGGCGAGCGGTACTGCAACGAGGATATGAACGGCGCCTATACCGCCCTGACCACCCTGCGCGAGCCCAAGGGCGAAGCCTTTGCCATCTGGGGCGCAAACTATGCCCGGGAGATCCGCTTCCGCGCCCACGGCGGCCAGCGCGACGGCCCGGATACCCCGCCGGAAGCGGTGCTGGACAACTGGAACGCCATGGCGGACCGGGGAATGCTGGTCCGGGCGGACACCCCGGAGGGTGTGATCCAGGCCCTGGGCCTTCCCGAAGAGGCAGCCATGGCCTCCATTCTCCGGTATAACGAGCTCTGCCGGAACGGGAAGGATACGGATTTCCACAAGAAGCCCAAGTATCTGCAGGAGATCCGGGAAGCCCCCTTTTACGGCTGCAGCCTGAGCGACCGCTTCTTCTTCTCCGTGATGGGCGGACCCCGCACCAACTGGAAAATGCAGATCTGCGACGAGCAGGATGATCCCATCCCCGGGCTGTACTGCGTCGGCTCCATGGTGGGCGATATGTACGCCCATTGCTACAATTTCCGCATTCCCGGTCAGAATTACGGCGCCTGCCTCACCTTCGGCTACCTCACCGGCAAGCGGGCCGCCGAGGAAAGGGCCTGACGGCCGGAAGCGGATCCGCTTTCCCCGCATCCCCCCGAGGCAATGAGTTTTAATATGGAAGGATGTTGTTCTTCATGGCTTCTAAATACCCCCATGTATTCGAGCCCTTTGAGATCCGTGGCGTTCTGTTCAAAAACCATCTGGAGCAGGCCCCTCCCGGCTGCTTCTTCTCCGGCGACGAGCGGGGCTTCGTGACGGATCAGTTCGTGGAGTATTTCCGGCAGTATGCCCGGGGCGGCGTGGCCGTCTGCAACGTGGGCAACTGCAGCATCGATATTACCGAGAGCAGCGATGAAGCGGGCCAGCTGCAGCTTTCCGACCCGGGCTGCGTCTTGCCCGCCCGGAAGTTCAGCGAAATGTGCGAGATCTACGGGGCTCACGGCTCCTTTGAGCTCACCCATAACGGCAAGGATACCGCCTATGAGAATGTAGGCCACGCCCCCTTCAGCGCTTCCTCCTTCATCACCGCAGCGGAGGAACGCCGGTCGAAGATGCTGGGACGGGATCCCATCCCCACCATTGAAATGTCCAAGGAAAAAATCCGGGAGACGGTGGAGAAATATGCCCGGGCCGCCCGCTTCTGCAAGCAGGCGGGAATGAAGATCTGCATGATCCACGGCGCCCACGGCAACCTGATCGCCCAGTTCGCCAGCCCCAAATACAACAAACGCACGGACGAGTACGGCGGCTCCCTGCAGAACCGGGCCCGCTTCGCCAACGAGATCCTGGAGGCCGTCCGGGGCGCGGTGGGACAGGATTTTGTGATCGAATACCGGCTCAGCGCGGATGAGCACGCCCCGGACCAGATGCGCTTCCCGGAAACCCTGGAGTTCATCAAGTACATCAAGGATAAGGTGGATATCCTTCATGTCTCCGCGGGTATCCATGACCTGTACGGCGAGCCCTACTATCTCCGCTATCTGGTCTCCAACTACACCATGCCCCAGAAGCTGAACGTGCATTTCTCCGCCGCCGTGAAGCAGGCCTATCCGGATCTGACGGTGGCGGTGGTGGGCGGCATCAAGGATCCCGGCCAGGCGGAGGAGATCATTTCCTCCGGCCAGGCGGACCTGGTGGCCATGAACCGCGCCCTCCATGCGGACTATGATATGCCCAGAAAGTATGCCGAAGGGAAGGAATGGCAGCATATGCCCTGCCTGCGCTGCTCCTGCTTCCGGATGGCCAGCCCTCATACCAACAAGCTCTGCAGCGTGAACCCTATGTGGGGCCGCTTTAAGGAATATCCCCAGGGCTGCCTGCCCCCCGCCCCGGTGAAGAAAAAGGTGGCGGTGGTCGGCGGCGGCCCCGCCGGCGTGGAGTCCGTCAAATGGCTGCTCCAGCGGGGGCATGACGTGACCCTGTACGAAAGAAGCGGCAGGATCGGCGGCCATGTGCGGGATGCGGTGAAGGCGGATTTCAAGGCCGACCTGCGGGACTATGTCCGGTATATGGAGGATTTTGCGGCCAACTGCGGCGCCAGGATCCTGATGAATACCGAAGCCACTCCCGAGCTTCTGGCTCAGGAGGGCTACGACGCCATCATCGCCGCCGTCGGCGCGGATCCCATCCTGCCCAGGGTCCCCGGCGGGGACAAGCCCCATGTGCACTGGGCGCCGGATGCGGAAAACGGCCGTGCCGAATGCGGGCAGAACGTGGTGATCATCGGCGGCTCCTCCGTCGGTACCGAAGCCTCCATCAACCTGGCCAAGGAAGGCAAAAAGGTGACGGTGGTGGAGATGGCGGAGCGGGTGGATCTGTTCCGTACCGGCGCCGCCTCCGACCTGCTGAGCATGAGCGAGGAATACGGCGTGGAGCGGCTTCTGGGCTGGAAGCTCCTGGAGGTGCGGGACGACTGCATCCTGGCGGAGAACGTCGGGACCGGGGAGCGGAAGACCATCCCTGCGGATACGGTGCTCATGGCCGTCGGGCTGAAGCCCCGGAGGCAGACCGCCCTGGGCTTTGCCCACCTCTGCCCCGAGACCAGCTTCTTCATCATCGGGGACGCCCAACAGTCCGGGGATATCCGGGACGCCACCTTCCAGGCCTTTGAGGTGGCCAGAACGATTTAACCGCGATCATGATCGGGAAGGGGTGCTCCTCTTCCCGATTTTTTCTGTCCGGGAGGAAATCTGTCCCGCTGTATTGCAACGGGGAGAGAATAATGCTATAGTGATTATGTATATACATTATTCCCTGCCGGAGCATTGCCGTCGCCTCCGGCCGGGCACGGGAGTTGATTTACCCTTATGGACGACATACCCCGAAGTATCCTCGTTCTGGCGCTTATCCTGCTGGGCGGCGGTTTCGCCGGCAGCGAGACTGCCCTCTCCTACTGCAATAAGGTGCGCATGCGGAAGCGGGCGGAGGAGGGTGAGCGTCGGGCGAAGCGCACGGTGCGGATCCTGGACCGGTTCGACAAGGCGATTTCCACCATCCTGATCGGCACCAATGTCTGCTATGTGTTTGCCTCCTCCTTTGCCGCTCTGCTCTTCATCAAACATATGGGCGCCGTCGGCGCGGTGGTCTCCACCGTTGTGCTCACCCTGCTGATCTTTTTCTTCGCGGAAACCATCCCCAAGAACTTCGCCCGGGTGAACAGCGACGCCTATGCCCTGGCGTGCTCCGGTCCCCTGTCGATCCTGATGTTCCTCCTCACCCCGCTGACCGCCCTGCTTACGGGCCTGGGCTGGGTGGTGAAACGGCTCCTGCCGGAAACGGGAGATTTGCCCAGCATCACAGAGGACGAATTCTCCACCATGATCGACAATATCGGAGAAGAGGGCCTGATGGAGCCTGCGGAGACGGCTCTGATCAAATCCGCCATCGATTTTTCGGATACCTCGGTGGAGCAGGTGATGACCCCGCTGAAAAGCATGGTGGCGGTCTCCATCTCCGAGGATCCGGAGAAGCTGAAGGCGCTGATCCTGAAGGAGAAGTACTCCCGCCTTCCGGTGTATGCCGGTACGCCTGACCGGATCGTGGGCGTACTTCAGACCCGGGACTGTCTCTGGCGCATCCTCCATGGGGAGCCCATCGACATCAGCTCCCTGATGAACCTCACCTATAATGTGAGCCCGGAGACCAAGCTCAATGCGCTGTTCGAGGGGCTTGGCCGGCGGCACACCCATATGGCCATGGTGGTGGACAGTGACGGTATCGCCCTGGGCTTCGTCACCATGGAGGATATCCTGGAGGAGCTGGTGGGCGAGATCTACGACGAGGACGATAAGCCCGCCCGGCCTCAGCAGAAGGAGGCGGGCGCATGATCTACCTTCTCTATCTGCTGCTGATCCTGCTGGTCCTCCTCAGCGCCTTTTTCTCCAGCTCTGAGATCGCCTATGCCACCGCAAACAAGCTCCGTCTGCAGAACGATGCGGAAAACGGCAGCAAGCGGGCGGCCAGGGCCGTGTGGATCTCCGAGCATTTTACCGGCTTTCTTTCCACCATCCTGGTGGGCAATAATCTGGTGAATATCGCCTTCTCCTCCGCCATGACCGCCTTGCTGGCCCATGTCTACGGGGCAGGCGGAGAAACCGTCGCCCCCATCGCCAGCACGCTGGTCCTGCTCATCTTCGGCGAGACCATCCCCAAGATCGCCGGAACCAGCCAGGCGGACCGCCTGGTGCGGCTCTATACCTATCCCCTGCGCTTTTTCATGACCCTGTTCAAGCCCGTGACCGCCCTGGTCACCCGGATCGTGGACCGGATCTCCAAGCTCTGGACCTCTGAAGAGGCCGAACCGGAGGTGACGGACGACGAGCTGGTGAGCATCCTGGAGACCATCGAGGATGAGGGCGTCTTCACCGAGCAGGAGAGCGAGCTGATCAAATCCGCCATCGAGTTCAGCGATGTTACCGCCGGGGATATCTTTATCCCCCGGGTGGACGTCACCGCCATTGATGTGGAGGACAGCGTGGAGGACCTGCTGAAGGATGAGGAGCTTCTGAGCTATTCCCGCATCCCCGTCTATCGGGACACCATCGATACGATCCTGGGCATCCTCTCCACCAAAAAGCTGCTGAAGGCCGCGATCACCGCTCCCCTGTCCGAGATCCGGCTGGAGGATCTGCTCTCTCCCCCGGTGTATGTCCATAAGACCCGGAATATTTCCTCCATCCTTTCGGAATTCCGCAGAAAACACCTGATGATGGCCATCGTGGTGGATGAATACGGCGGCACCGAGGGCATCCTTACCCTGGAGGATATCCTGGAGGAGATCGTGGGGGATATCTTCGATGAGAGCGACGATATCGAGCTGGATGTGGAGCAGAAGTCGGATAATGTATTCATCGTGGATGGCGGGACGACCATCGAGGATTTCTTTGATTCCATCGACTATCGCCCCGAGCATTTCGAGAGCGAGTACAGCACCATGGGCGGCTGGGCCGTGGAGATGCTGGACCGCTTCCCCCAGAAGGGGGACCATTTCACCTGGGATCGCTTTTCCGTCACCGTAACGGAGGCGGAAGCCCGCCGGGTGGAGACCTTGGAGGTGGAGCTTCTGCCGCCTCCCGAATAGGACTGAGTCGTTTTTCCCGCCTGTCCCCGCGCTGCTCTTCGGCGCGGGGACAGGTTTATCCCTTTCCGGTGCGGCGCGGGGGACGCGGGAAAAGATTTTCCTTGACACCGGGTGCAAAACTCTCTATAATGAGAAAGCTTTTGAATAAGCTTTCGGGGTGTGGCGAAGTTTGGTATCGCGCATGGTTCGGGACCATGAGGCCGCGGGTTCAAGTCCCGCCACTCCGACCAAAAAAGGACTCTGATCTTGATACGATCAGAGTCCTTTTTTTCTTCCCATGATTTGCTGTGTCTGTTATAATCATACCAACTGATTAAGATTTGTGAGGCCAAAATGATTTTTCTTATTCGACATGGAGAAGATGATAATACCCGTTTGGGCGGCTGGAGCGATGCTGGGCTTTCGTTAGCAGGTACCGAACAGGTAAAACTTGCGGCCGAGAGAATTGTCCATGGCAATTATAATATCCGGCATATTTTCTCCAGTGATTTACCTCGTGCGAAAGAAACCGCGGATATTATAGCCGAGAAGCTTGGAATTGGTGTTACCTTTCTCAGGGAATTCAGAGAGACGAATAATGGTGATTTGGCAGGCATATCAAAAGAAAGATTTCAAGCTGAATACCCTAGTTTGTATTATAGTTCCTTGGATTGGGATCAACGATATCCAAATGGTGAAAGCCCACATCAGTTCTATTGCCGAGTTAGAGAAGCCTGGGAGATCTTCAAAAACAAAGCCGATTCATTGAACGGGAACGTCCTTTTGGTAACTCATGGTGGAGTAATTGATGTTATTCTCTGCATAGAAAACGGAATCCCTTACACCAACAGGTATGTGTCTCATAAAGTTGCATATGCGGAAATGATATCCGTGTAGACGCAGATGCACCCCACCCCTCGAAAATGCACCCCGGGGCTGACCAAATGCACCCCGGGCAGCGCAGAATGCACCCCGCGCGACGCATGGGATGCATTGGTATCATTATTAGCGTGATTTGCCAAAACTCCTTCGGGGGACGCAGTTCCTCCGAAGGAGTTTTCTCTTGATTGGGATTTGAACCCGCGGCCGTCAGGCGCGAAGCGCCGTTCAATCTGCCGCGCCGCACATGCCCGCCCGCGGCGGGCTGCGCGGTTCAAGTCCCGCCACTCCGACCAAAACTCCTCCGGGGGGCACCGTTCCCCGGGGGAGTTTTCCATTGATTGGGACTTGAACCCGCGGCCGTTTGCGCGATGCGCATTCCAATCTGCCGCGCGGCAAAACGCCAAAAACAGCTTCTTAATCCCTGCGCAGATAGCGCTTTGCCAGATTGGCGTGCGGTCCTGTGGACAGGACCCGAAGGTCTTCGGGGGCGAAGAAGGCGGGCCAGTCTGTCCTGTCCTTCCGCATGGCGGCCAGACGGGTATGGCGGCGGATGGCACGTCCTGCATTCAGAAGCACCATAATCCCGATGGGGATCAGAGCCGGAAGCAGATAAGGTTCCGTCTGAGGATCCCCGGCAAGCAGGCGCACGGCGAACAGGGTGAGAAACGCAACCACCGCCGTAGCCAGCGCCAAAGGTGACCGCAGCCAGGGCTGCCCCATTCCGGACCAGGGCTGCACCCTGCCGCAGCGCGTGCAGATGACTTTTTGCTCCACAAGGGAGAAATCCCCCGCATCGATCCGCTTTTTTGCGGCCGCCAGGACCTGTTCCCGTTCCGCCGCCCCGGCGGGCCCGGCTGCGGGCATACCTGAGCCGGAGATCGTTACCCGGGTATCCAGATAGTCGAAAAACCCGTGTCCTTCTTTCCTCCGTCTCAGGGTGTGCTCGCTCAACCCGGTCTCACCGCAGCCGGAACAGCGATACAGAAGGTAAAACCTGCCCAGTTCCTTTGCTTTCGCGGAGTCGTTCCCGGTGGAATCGCTCCTGCTCATTTCGGCACCTCCTTACATAATCATCTGATTACTTTATAGCATATTCAGATTAGTGTTGTCAAGCAAAGTTTTTGGGAATTGATTCCATATGGCTCGCCGGTTCATCTGCATTGACGCCCCTTCTCCTGGGATGTATACATCAGGGTATGCGTCCCGCAGGACCGCCAGGCGGGATCAGATTGGCTAACCGGAGTTAAAGGAGGAAAGCGATGAAAAAAACAATCGGGTTATTGCTTGCTGTAATCATGCTTATCGCCGCAGCTGCTTGCTCCGTATCAAAAGAAAAGGAACAATCTGTGTATGGTCAATCAGGAGAATGTGAAGCTGTCACACCGTCGTTTGCTGGGATAATAACCGACGATGACAAGTGAAGAATTTTGTGATAATACATTCTTGAGTTATTCTGTGCTCAAGGAGCACAAATTCTAAGTTGAGGAGGAGCTGAACATGGATATATCCTTCAGAACCGGAAATGAAAAATTTAATTATAGAGTATGCGCCATGATAATCTCTGAAAATAAAATATTGGCAATGCGCGATGAATGGTCACTATGTTTCACTCTTCCGGGCGGCAGGGTATGTATGGGTGAAACTGCCGAGCAGGCAATTGTCCGTGAGGTAAAGGAAGAACTGGGCATAACTTCTGAAATAGTGCGTCCCCTGTGGCTGAACCAGGCCTTCTTTACAGCGGATGTTGACCATCTGCATTATCATGAACTGTGTATATATTTTCTAATGGATATTTCAAATACTGATTCTTAATATATGAGTAGAGGCTTTTACAGTCTCTGCTCTTTCTTTATGATGAAGGTGATTGGCCTGACGTAATCTCCGATTGGGACACCACGCCCGGCGATAAATGTGTCAGCCCGCCTTCATCGTTTTACATTCG
>JAFWOX010000028.1 GCA_017545325.1 Oscillospiraceae bacterium
AGCAGGGGGATTCTCCGCTGCAGGGTCTTCATGCCCTGGAACTCCGAAAGCTCCAGACGGAAGTTGGTCTTCTGCTTCCGATAATGGCGGCGGTCCCGGCTCACATACCAGCTGCCCTTGCAGTACAGGGCCTGATCCGACAGCACCGCGAAGCCCCGCTTGCTTTTCCGGCCTTGCAGATACCGGTCCAACTGGCGGCTGCCGGCGGTGCATAAATGCTGCTCCATAGGGTCCTGAAAAATTTCGCTGCGGATCTCCTCCGCGATTGCCTGTGCCATATGCTTCCTCCTGTGGCTGTTCCTTAATTTCCCCTATCCTACCACGTTTCCGCGTCAAAGTCAACGAAAGAATCCGCGCCGCCCGACAGATTTCCCCATTGCCAAGCGGGGAAAAATCCGTTATAATGATGATAACGCATACAAAAGGAAGCAGAACTTATGAGCTATTACGCAGGAAGCTATGACGTGGCCGTCATCGGCGCTGGCCACGCGGGAATCGAGGCGGGCCTGGCCGCTGCCCGACTGGGCTGCAAAACCCTGGTTTTCACCATCAACCTGGACGCCGTGGGCAACATGCCCTGCAACCCCGCCATCGGGGGCACCGGCAAGGGGCACCTGGTCCGGGAGCTGGACGCCCTGGGAGGCCAGATGGGCATTGCCGCGGACCACTGCTGCATCCAGTACCGGATGCTGAACCGGGGCAAAGGGCCCGCCGTCCACTCCCTCCGGGCCCAGGCGGACCGCCGCCGCTACCAGGAATACATGAAGCACACCCTGGAGACCCAGGAGAACCTGGATCTGAAGCAGGGCGAGGTGGTCTCCGTGGAGACGGAGGACGGGGCCGTCCGGGGCGTCACCACCCGGCTTGGCGCGTATTACAAGGCCAAGGCCGTGATCCTGGCCACGGGTACCTTCCTGGAATCTGACATCATCATCGGAGAGAACATCATCTCCTCCGGCCCCGACGGGATGCACGCCGCCCGGGGCCTCTCCGACTGCCTGCGGGCTCTGGGCCTTTCCCTGCGGCGCTTCAAAACCGGCACCCCGCCCCGGATCAACGCCCGCTCCGTGGACTTCTCCCAAATGGAGCTCCAGCCGGGGGACGAGAAAATCGAGCCCTTTTCCTTCTCCACGGAACTTGCTCCGGAAAACCAGGCGGTCTGCTGGCTCACCTATACCAACGAGAACACCCACGAGATCATCCGGGCCAACCTGGACCGCAGCCCCCTCTACAACGGCACCGTCACGGGAGTGGGGCCCCGCTACTGCCCCTCCATTGAGACCAAGATCGTCCGCTTTGCCGACAAGCCCCGGCACCAGCTCTTTGTGGAGCCCACGGGGCTGAACACGGAGGAACTGTACCTCCAGGGCTTCTCCTCCTCCCTGCCGGAGGACGTGCAGCTGGAAATGCTCCGCTCCGTGCCTGGACTGGAGCGGGCGGAGATGATGCGGCCCGCCTACGCCATCGAGTACGACTGCGTGGACCCCACGGAGCTGCTACCTACGCTGGAGTG
>JAFWOX010000029.1 GCA_017545325.1 Oscillospiraceae bacterium
AACTGCGGCGTCAAGATGTTCATCGGCTCCAACGACACCGATACCTGCAAGATGTTCTCGGAGATGTGCGGCAACATGACCGTCCGCACCAGCTCCACCTCCTCCAGCCTTGGCAGCAAGGCTGGGGACATCAACGTCTCCACCAACACCCAGGTGCGGCCGCTGATCTACCCCAGCGAGCTGCAGCGGCTCAACAACCAGGAGAGCACCGGCAACAGCATCATCGTGTCCTTCAACTCCTTCCCCCTGAAAACCAAGTATACGCCCTCCTACAAGTGCCCCTACTACAAGTTCGGACCCATGGATCTCACGGAGATCCGCAGCAACGTGTTCCGGGCCGACGAGGTCTTCTATGACCTGGCGGTGCGAAACGCCAAGGTGCTGGGCGAGAACAGTGAGAACGGAGATGAGAGTCTATGATGACCAAGGAGGAAAAGCGGGAGATCCGCAGGGTGCTCCTGGGCAAAACCCTGCTCCAGGAGAATGGCCGTCTGACCTCCATGGGCCCCGGGGACCGTCGCCTGCCCCTGGGAATCGGAGACGGCGCCGGCGCGGTGCGTTTCCTGGGGGTGGGGGGCAAGTCCCGCCGCCTGGAAACCAAGCTCCGGGAGCCCGCCGTCAAAAACAAGGCGGCGGAGATCATGAAGGACATCGGCCGGGGTCTGGATCTGCGGGAGCAGCCTGATACCGTGGCCTGCCTGATCCGCTATGTGCTGACCCGCCCGGCGCTGCTGACCTTCCGATACATGGAGGGCGTCCCGGTGCTGACCGCCTGGGCCGGCCGGGGTCTCACCGGCTGGATTTCCCGCCGCAGGGCCCTGCGGGCCTTCCGCGCCCGGCTGCCGGAGTCCATCAAGATCTCCGAAAAGCAGGCCCCGGCGGTGGAGCCACCCAAAGAGAAAAAACAGAAAAAGTCCCGGCGGGAGCGGAAAGCGGAAAAGCTCGCCGCCCGGGAGCAGGCGGCAGCCAAGGCCGCCGAGTCCTCTTCGCCAAAGGCGGGAAAGGAGCAGCAATCATGAGCCTGAATCTGAATCTGATCAATCGCGGCGCCCAGGGAGAGCTGCTGCTCTCCGGCCGCCTGGACAGCACCACCGCCGTGGAGGCGGAACAGGTGTTTGACAGCCTCACGGAGCGCTTCACAGACCTGATCCTGAATATGGAGGAGCTGGAATACATCTCCAGCGCCGGCCTTCGGATTTTGAAACGCTGCTACATGGCCATGCGCCGCAAGGGCGGAACCCTGAAGCTGAAAAACGTCAACAAAATGGTGATGGAAGTCTTTGAGGTCACCGGCTTTGCGGGTCTGCTCCAGTTTATCTGATCGAGGTGAATGTCATGAAGACTCTGACCGTGCCTGCGGACACGAGGGAACTGGACCGGGTCACCGCCTTTGTGGACGGAATCCTGGAGGAAGCAGACTGCCCCATGGAGATCCAGTTCCGGGTGGAGCTGGCCGTGGAGGAGCTGTTTGTCAACATCGCCAGCTATGCCTATGGGGGCAGCGGGGGAACGGTGGAGCTGAAGGCCCAGATCCTTCCCGCCCCCCAGCGCCTGGAGCTGTCCTTCCGGGACAGCGGCGCGCCCTTTGATCCCCTGGCCAAGCCCAACGCCGACACCTCCCCGGAGGCCACGCTGAACCGGGAGGGGGGCCTGGGAATCCTGCTGGTGAAAAAAACCATGGATGAGGTCCGCTACACCCGGGAGAAGAACCAGAATCTCCTCACCGTGGTGAAGAATCTGCGGCGCTGATCCGGAAAGGAGACGGCACCATGCCCAACGACACCCAGCGGGGACAGGATCCCGCCCGGCAGCCCCTGCCGGTGCGGCCCGGAGAGTCCTGGGGCCAGTATGTGGACCGGCTCCGGTCCGGGCCCATGGACGGTCCCCACATGGCGGGAATCCTCTCCGCCATGACCCTGATGCGCAATACCCCGGAGGCCCCCGCCAACGGCAAGCTGCTGGAGCCCCTGTCGGAGCGGCTGCTGCGAAACCCCTCCTTTGCCCTGCTGATCCGGGACCCCAAGGCCCAACAGCTGGCGGCGGAGGGCCGTGGGGCGGAGCTGCTGCCCCTGCTGGCGGAAAAACAGCAGCTGCGGCGGCAGGCCATGAACCGCATGGGCCGCAGCGCCCAGCAGGCCCCCGCCGAGGCGGAGTTCCTGCAAACGGCCCTCCAGGCCATGAAGGAGGGGGCCGCCGCCAAGGGCGCTCCCATGAAAGAGCGGGAAAGCCTCCGCTTCCAGGAGATGATCCGCCGGATGGAATACGCCCAGAGCCTGGCGGATAAGGGCATCGCCCTGGACGGGAAGACCGCCCGGGAGCTCACCGCCGCCGTCCGGAACTACAACGATGGGGGCAGGAAAATCCCCGGGGGCAAAAAGGAGGCGGCGGCCTCCAGAGCCGCCATGTGCGTGCTGAAGCACTATCTGCCGGAGCAGGAGTTCAACAGCTACTGCGCCGACATCAACGCCGCCCGGGGTCTGGAGAAGCAGCCCTCCCATCCACGCTACGCGGACCCTCGGGCCTACAGCCAGGAGGTGCTGCGGGGCAGCGCCCGGCCCGCCAAGGAGCTGATGGCGGCCGCCCGGCAGCAGCTGACCAAGGGCATGACCCTGGAGGGCTGCGCCGCCGCCGCGGCCATTCAGAAGCTCTCCGGGGGCAACCCCAACACCCCCATCAGCCAGGAGCGGCTCCAGACAGAGATCGGCCGCATGAAGTCTCCGGGCTCCGCCTTCCTGCGGGCCATGGAGGACGGGGCCAGTCGGAGCAGCTTTGCCGCCCTGGCTTCCCAGGGCCAGGCCGCCAAGCTGGGCAGCTCCATTCTGCGGGCCTCCAAGAACCATTCCCTGCGGGCCGCCCAGTGGCAGATCAACCAGTCTGTCAAGGGCCTGGCGGCGGGCGGTTCCCAGGCCGAGGGCCATCTGGCCGGCATCCTGGCGGCCCGCGCCTTGGCCGCGGAGTCCGACCCGGGCCAGCAGATCACCAACAAGGCCTTCCAGGGCCGGGCCCAGCAGATTCGCAGCAGCCCGGAGTTCGCCAAGCTGGCGGCTCGCTACCGGCAGGAGCCGGCCTTCCGCAACGGCATCAATCGGGGCATCTCCGACGGTGACGGCGGCAAACGGCTCATGGAGGAGTATCGGCGGGTCAACAGCTCCGCCCAAATCCAAGCCCCCACAGCCTCCCGATAGGCTTGGGGTCTGATCAACAGTCCAGAGGAGGAATCAGCGATGCCAAGGGAAGACCTGAATACCTTGACCATCGATCTGCGGGGGCGTCAAATCCCCGCTGCAGAAGGGGTGGACGCCAAGGGAGTTCCCATGACATTGACCAATATCAGGGGCCAGAAGATCCGGGGCGTGTTCATCCGGCAGGACCCCAAGGGGCCCCAGGAATCGGTGCGGCGGAACGGCTGTGTCTCCGCCGTGGCGGAGCTGCTGGGAGTCCCGGAGCTGGCAGTCCGGGTCCGGGGCCTGCGCTTTGTCAATGGCGCGCAGGGGAACCAGGACGGCGTCTTCACCGCCAGCCCCGAGGGGGCGGACCTGTTCGGCAGCCCCGAGAGCTGCTCCCGGGTGGCGGACCAGCCCTTCGGCCCGGAGCGCCAGGGCAGCGGCAAGCTGCTGCGGCAGCTGGCGGATCTGCAGGTGTTGGATTATCTCTGCGGCCACCCCAGCCGCCAGCAGTCCAGCCTGGCCTACCGGCTGGATGAGCGGGGCCAGGTGGTGGGAATCCAGGGCGTGGAAAACGGCGAGGCCTTCACCGGAAGCGCCGGGAAGGACAACCTGCTCAGCCCGGAGAAGATGCTTGTGGTGTCCAAATCCATGGCGGACCGGCTGAAAAGCCTGAAGCCGGAGCAGATGAAACAGACCATGAAGGGCTGGGGCCTGTCGGAGCAGGCCATGAGCGACGCCGGGGAGCGGCTCCACAGTCTGCAGGAGCAGATCAAGGCGGCCTCCCGCGGCGCCAAGACCGCCGGCAGCCGCAGAGAAGGGCTGGTCATCGTGCCGGACGATCACTTTGGGGAGCTGTCTCTGGACAGCCTCAGCCGGCAGGGCAGCTACTTCCAGCAGGTGCGGGACTCCGTCCAGGGAGCCGTGCGCTCCGCCAGAGCCCAGGGCTTTTTCTATGAGCCCAGAGGGGAAGCGGTGCAGCGTCCCCTGCGGGTGCCCCAGCACGGGCCGCAGCACACAGCCCAGGCGGCGCCAAGCCCCAGAAGCCTGTAAATACGACAAACCGCCCGGAGGCGGCTCCCCATGGGGAGCCGCCTCCGGGCGGTTTTGACGCGTTTATTCGTTGTTGTCCTCCCGGCGCAGCACCAGCACAGGCCCTTCCGCCTGGAGAGGCTGGGGCTGAAGCCCCGGGACCAGCTCGGGCTGGGGGGCGCCGCCCCGGGCCCGGATGGCTGTGAAGGCCTGGGCCAGCTTGTTCTGGGTCAGGCAGCGCTTCACAAATTCCGGATCCTCCGCCATGGAGCGGAAGGCAGGGGACACCAGCAGCCGGGCCGCGTTCCGCTCCGCCAGCTGGGGATCAAAGGCCTGTCCCGCCGCCTCCAGCTGCTTGGCCACCATGGCCAGGGCCAGACACTCCCGCTCCCGCCGGGGCACCACCCCGTCGCCGGTGCAGTTGTTGACATAATCTCCCCAACCCGCGGCAGCCCGGGGCGGGTTCAGCTTGCCCAGGGTGCTGTGAATCCGCTTTTCCGCCCGGTACTGATCCCAAACCGGGCCCCCCCGATGGGGAAGCTCCTGGTCAAACAGGGCCGCGCAGCCTCCGAAGATCCGGTCATATTCCTCCGCCAGACCGGGACGGGCCTGCTTGGCGGCCGCCAGATCCCGGCGGAACTCCCGGATCTCCCGGGCAGCGCCCCGAACCAGGGGGAACACCGGCTGCCCCGCTGCCGCGGCGTCTCCGATGCCCTTCAAGTGGAGCTCCAGATTCACCATCCGGCGCTTCAGATCGTGGACTGCCCGGAAATGGGCCTCCGCCTCCCGGTCGTCGGCAAAGTTGGGTCCCGGCTGCCGCTCCGGGGGATAGATGCCGGCAAAGAGGGCGGGATTCTCCCGGAGCTTTCCGGCCAGCAGCACCGCCAGCCGCTCCTCCTGATGCCGCAGGGGCTTGGGCTCCTTCCTGGGCTCCGGAGCCGGGGCCTCCAAAACCGGAGCGGGAGCCGCCTTTTCCGGGACCGGCGCCGCCTGGGGAGCTTCCGGCGCCCCCTTGAGGGCCTCCTCTGCCGCCGCCGGGGGGGCTTTGTCGGCGGCCTTCGATGCGCTTCCCAGGGCGTAGCCCGTCTGCAGGGCCGCGGCCATCTCCTGGGCCTGCATCCTGGCCACCGCCTGGCCTTCCTGGAAGCGGCGCTTCTGCCGCCTCTGCTGCCGCAGCGCGGCCAGCTTCTCCCGCAGCCGGAGAATGGTCTCCGCGGCCCGCTGGGCGGCGGCCCGGAGGGTGGGACTGGCGCCGCCGGCCTGGGCAGCCGCCGAGCGCAGCAGGGTCTCCAGCCCCTCCCGGTTTTGCAGCTGCTGT
>JAFWOX010000030.1 GCA_017545325.1 Oscillospiraceae bacterium
CGGGAAATCCACCGTCAGCGCGAACCTTTCCGCCGCCCTGGCGGCGGCGGGCAGCCGGGTGCTGCAGGTAGGCTGCGATCCCAAGCATGATTCCACCCGTCTGCTCCTGGGGGGCGGCAGCCTCCCCACGGTGCTGGACTATCTGCGCACCGTGCCCAAGGAGGAGGAAAGGCTGGATGCCGTGCTGCATAAGGGCTGGGGCGGGATCGGCTGCGTGGAGGCGGGGGGACCGAAGCCCGGGGTGGGCTGCGCCGGCCGGGGCATCATCACCGCCTTTGAGTTTCTGGAGCGGCACCGGGCCAAGGCCGACTATGATATTCTGATCTACGACGTGCTGGGGGACGTGGTCTGCGGCGGCTTCGCCGTACCCATCCGCCGGGAGTATGCGGACGCGGTGTTCCTGGTGACCAGCGGGGAATTCATGGCGCTGTACGCCGCCAACAACATCCTCCGGGGCATCCGGAATTTTGACGGCGGAGAATGCCGCCGGGCAGCGGGGATCATTTTCAACGCGCGGAACCTGGATGGGGAGACGGAGCGGGTGGAGCGCTTTGCCCGGGCGACGGGGCTGCCCATCGTGGCCCGGGTGCCCCGGAGCGAGGCCTTTGCCCGGGGGGAGGAGGCGGGGAAGCCCCTTTTGGCCCTGGAGGGCTACGGGGAGGAAAAGGCTGTGTTTGCCAGCCTGGCGGAAAAGATCCGCGGCGGCCTGACCCTGTATGAAGCCCGGCCTCTGGAGGACGAAATGCTGGAGGAGGCGGTGCTCCGGGGCGGCAGCGCCGCAGTCCCGGCGCGCATGCCGGAGCCGCCGGAGGAAACGACGGCGGAAAAACCGGCCGCCCTCCCGCCGCCGAAGGCGGCTGAGCCCCGGATGCCCCTGTACGGCTGCGCCTTCAACGGCGCCGCCACCACGGCGGTGCACCTGACGGACGCCGTGGTGATCGCCCATTCCCCCCGGTCCTGCGCCTTCTATACCTGGCAGAATATCAGCTCTCCCGGGCGGCGGAACCTGTTCAACCGGGGCATCCTCATGCCCTCTGCCATCAGCCCCGGCTTTGAGACCACGGAGATCGGCCATGCCGAGGCGGTATTCGGCGGCGTGGAAAAGCTCCGGGCCCAGGTGGAGCGGGCCCTGGAGCGGAAGCCCGGAGCGGTGATCGTGATCAGCTCCTGCGTCAGCGGGATCATCGGGGATGATCTGCTGAGCCTGGAACGCCTTTCCACCCCGGAGACTCCGGTCATCGCCGTCCCGGCGGACGGGGTGATCGGCGGGGATTATATGGAGGGGATCCGCCTCTGCCTCCACACCCTGGCGGAAAAGCTGGTGCGGCGGGATGCGCCGCCCCGGCCCAGGACCGTAAACCTCATCGGCGAGGTGGGGGTGAGCAACAATACGGAGGTGGATTATCAGACCCTGCGGCGCCTCCTGGGAGGCATGGGGATCTCCATCGGCTGCCGCTTCCTGGGGGATTGCACGGCACAGGAACTGAGGAACCTGCTGAGCGCGCCCCTGAACCTGCTGGCCACGGACAGCCAGGATAACCTGGAGCTGAAGGCCTGGCTGGAGGCGGAATACGGCTGCCGTTTCCGTCCCGGCTGCCTGCCCATCGGGTTTCGAGCCACCCGGGATTTTCTCCTGGAGCTGGGGGATTTCTTCCGTTGCCGTCCGGAGGCGGAGGCCCTCGTCGCCCGGGAGGAGGCGGACTACCGGCGGGAGATCGAGACCCTGCGCCCGCTGCTGCAGGGGAAACGGGTGCTCATGACCACCATCAACGCCAATCTGGACTGGCTTCTGGATGCGGCGGAGGACTGCGGCATGGAATTCGTGTGGATCGGGGTGCTGAACTACCTGCGCCGGGAGCTGCGGATCACGGACCGGCAGGAGCGGAACGCCGTCATCCAGGAGATCACCGGCGGGGAAATCGTGGAGCAGCGCATCCGGGAGCTCCGGCCCGATATGGTCCTGGGGAACTATACCGCCCGGGCAGACAGGGGAGAGTATGTGACGGATACCCTGCCCATGACCCAGCCCATCGGCTTCGGCTCAGGACTGACGGTCCTCCGCCGCTGGGCCCAGCTGAACAAGGACGAAAGAGAGGGGGAGTGGGAGCATGACCGGATCTGGTTTGAAAAGTATTATGCCTGACTGCACCACGGGCGCCATTTTCACCGTAGAGGGGATCCGGAACGCCGTGGTGCTGCTGAACGGCCCCATGGGGTGCCGCTTCTACCACAGCACCACCTCCCGCTTCCTCACCATCCGTCCCCTGCTCCGTCTGCCGGAGGAGGAGGGGAGAGAGGCCCGGCCGGTGGACTACAACACGCTGAACAACTGGTTTTTCCGCCAGGAACGGGTCCCCTGCACCTGGCTGGACGGCCGGGATTACGTCTATGGGACGAAGGACAAGGTGCTGGAGGCCCTGGCGTATATCCGGGATCATGTAGCCCTTGACCTCCTGGCCATCGTGGATTCTCCCGGTGCCTCCCTCATCGGGGACGCCCTGCTGGAGCCCGCCCGGGGCATACTGGGGGACAGGGTCCTGCTACTGGAGTCCCCGGGCTGGTCCGCCTCCTTCGAGGAGGGGGCCTCCTATGCCGCCCTGGAGCTGCTGCGGAAGGGGCTGCGCCTCCGCCGCAGCGGGAAGGGAGCCGGGGAGAAGCGGGTGAACCTCCTGGGCTTCAACCTCTGGCAGCGGTATCAGGAGGGGGATATCCTGGAGCTGAAGCGTCTCCTGAAGCTCTGCGGGATCGGGGTGAACGCCATCCTCTGCGCGGACTGCTCCCTGGAGGAGCTGGAAAGGCTGCCGGAGGCAGACCTGAATCTGGTGGTCTACCCGGAGCTGGGGCTGGACTGCGCCAGGTATCTGGAGGAGACCTGGGGAATGCCCTTCCTCGTCAGCCCGACCCTGCCCGTGGGCTTCCGGGCGACGGAGGCGCTGCTGGAGGAGCTGTGCCGCCGCCTGGGGACGGATCCCGCCCCCGCCCTGGAGGAGAGCCGCAGGGCCAGGGCTCTGGCCTGGTACAAGATCCGGGATATCGAGCAGAGCTACGGCAGGCCCCGGGGGGTGAAGTTCCATGTGGATATCGGCCCCAGCGCGGACAAGGCCTATACCGCCTTCCTTCGGGATTACCTGGCTATGGAGCCGGCGGAGGCGGAGGAGGCGGAGCTGGTGTTCTCCGACGCCAACGTCATCGCGGAGCTGATGCTGAAAAACAAGCGCTTCTGCGGCATTGAGGCCCGGATGCCGGGTATGGGCTATACAGACCTGATCCCCAAGACCCACCTGGGGGTGCAGGGGGCCCTGTTCCTCATCGAGCAGGTGCTGAACGGCCTCATGAGCAAGATCTGAGCCCCCTATGCCCTCCTTTGCATATTGCCCCTTGCAGGACCTCTGCAAGGGGTGTAAAATACCCTTAAATTAGCATAGGCTTACAAAGGAGTGCGTGCCATGATCCCTTTTGACGAGGCGTACTGCCTGGATACCTTCCGGCGTCTGCTGGCGGTGGACAGCACCACCGGCCAGTATGAGGAGATCCAGAAGCTCCTGTGCACAATCCTGGAGGAGCTGGGTTATCCCTGCACCGCGGTGCGGAAGGGCGGCGTCATCGCGGACCTGGGGGGCGAGGGGAACGCCCTCTGTCTCACCGCCCATCTGGATGATATCGGTCTCATGGTGCGCCATGTGAACCGGGACGGCACCCTGAACGTCTGCCCCGTAGGGGGCTTGTATCCCTTCTACTGCGTGACGGAAAACGTCCGGGTGTACACCCGGGATGGGACGGTGTACACCGGAACCGTCTGCCGGACCCCCAACTCCATCCATGTGACGGAGGAGGAGCTGCGCAGCGCGCTGCCGGACTTCCGCACCAACGTATGCGTGGTGCTGGATGCGGACACCGGCACCGCGGAGGAGACGAAAGCCCTGGGGGTGGATACGGGGGATATCATCGCTCTCGACCCCCGCATGACCGTCTCCGGAGGGTATATCAAGAGCCGTTTCATCGATGACAAGGCCTGCGCAGCCCTGCTCCTCGCCCTCATGAAGGGGATAAGGGAGAGCGGGAAGAGCCTGGGGCGGAGGGTGTACGCCTATTTCGCCATGTATGAGGAGATCGGCCACGGCGCCGTGGTGCTGCCCCGGGACGTGGAGGATATGATCGCCATCGACATCGCCCCCACCGGGCCGGACCAGAATTCCGACGAGCGGAAGGTCTCCGTCTTCGCCAAGGATTCCCGCTTCCCCTATCACTGGGGACTGACCAATGAGCTCCGGGGGGCGGCGATCCGGGCGGGGATCCCCTTTGTGATGGATATCTTCACCCCCCATTACGGCACGGACTGCGACCCGGTGATCACCGCGGGCTACGATGTGCGCCACGGGGCGATCGGCCCCGGTACCGCCAACAGCCATGGCTATGAGCGCACCCATCTGGAGGGACTCAAGGCCACCCACGACCTGCTGGCCGCCTATCTTGATCTGTAAACCGAACGGGGAAGAGAAGCTATGACCTTACGGGATCTGGAAATCGGAAAACGCGCCGTCGTCTCCGCCATCGGCGGGGAAGGCGCTCTGCGGCAGCACTTTTTGGATATGGGCGTGCTCCCGGGGGCGGAAGTCATGGTGGTCAAGTATGCGCCCATGGGAGATCCCATGGAGCTGATGATCCACGGCTATTCCCTCACCCTGCGTCTGGCGGATGCGGAGCGGATCACGGTGGAGCCCGTCCAGGGGGAAGGGCAGGAGCCGGAGCCCTGGGAGCGGCGGGAGAGCACCGCCCACCCCGGCCTGGGGGAGGGCGGCGAGTTCCACCCCAAGGGCAGCGGGGATCCTCTGCCGGAGGGGACGCTGCTTACCTTCGCCCTGGTGGGGAATCAGAACTGCGGCAAGACCACCCTGTTCAACCAGCTTACCGGGGCTAACCAGCATGTGGGCAACTTCCCCGGGGTGACGGTGGATCGGAAGGATGGGCAGATCAAGGGCCATCCGGATACCCTGGTGACGGACCTGCCCGGGATCTATTCCATGTCCCCCTACAGCAGCGAGGAGATCGTCTCCCGGAATTTCGTCATCCGGGAGAAGCCCAGGGCCATCATCAATATCCTGGACGCCACCAATATCGAGCGGAACCTGTACCTGACCATGCAGCTCCTGGAGATGGACGTGCCCATGGTTGTGGCCCTGAATATGATGGACGAGGTGGCCGCAAACGGGGGCAGCATCGATATCAACCGCATGGAGCAGCTCCTGGGGGTGCCGGTGGTGGCCATTTCCGCCGCGAAGAATTCCGGCGTGGATGAGCTGGTGGACCATGCCATCCACATCGCCCATTATCAGGAGAAGCCCCTGCGCCAGGACTTCTGCGGGGAGGACGATAACGGGGGCGCGGTGCACCGCTGCCTCCACGGCATCGGGCATCTCATCGAGGACCATGCCCGCCGGGCGGGGCTGCCCGTGCGCTTCGCCGCCTCCAAGGTGATCGAAGGGGATTCTCTCATCCTGCAGCAGCTGGAGCTGGACGAGAACGAGCGGGACATGATGGAGCACATCATCCTCCAGATGGAGGCGGAGCGGGGTCTGGACCGGAGCGCCGCCATTGCGGATATGCGCTTCCGCTTCATCGGGGAGACCTGCCGGGAGACCGTGATCAAGCCCAGACAGTCCCGGGAAAAGGTCCGCAGCGAGCGGATAGACCGGATCCTCACGGGGAAATATACCGCCATCCCCACCTTTGTCCTCATCATGGCCCTGGTATTCTGGCTCACCTTCAACGTCATCGGGGCCAGGCTCCAGGAGCTGATGGATCTGGGGATCGGCGCGCTGGCGGCGGCGACGGATCGTCTCCTGACCGCCGGTCACGTCAACGAGGCCCTCCACGGTCTCATCATCGACGGGATCTTCACCGGGGTAGGCAGCGTTCTCAGCTTCCTGCCCATCATCGTGACCCTGTTCTTCTTCCTTTCCCTGCTGGAGGACAGCGGCTATATCGCCCGGGTGGCCTTCGTGATGGATAAGCTCCTGCGGCGCATCGGCCTCTCCGGCCGGAGCATCGTCCCCCTGCTCATCGGCTTCGGCTGCACCGTGCCCGCGGTCATGTCCACCCGCACCCTCCCCAGCGAGCGGGACCGGAAGATGACCATCCTCCTCACCCCCTTCATGAGCTGCTCCGCCAAGGTGCCCATCTATGGCTTCTTCGTCAGCGCCTTCTTCCCCGGCCGGGGAGGGCTCATCATGGTGGGGCTGTACTTCCTGGCCATCCTCCTGGGCGTGCTGGCGGCATTCCTGTATAAGGGGACCCTCTTCCGGGGGGAAGCCGTGCCCTTCGTGATGGAGCTGCCCAACTACCGGCTTCCCGGGGCGAAAAACGTGCTGCGCCTCCTGTGGGAGAAGGCGGGGGATTTCATCCGGCGGGCCTTCACCGTCATCCTGATCGCCACGGTGATCATCTGGTTCCTGAACAGCTTTGATCCCCGCTTCGACTTGGTGCAGGATTCCCAGAAAAGCATCCTGGCCATGATCGCAGGGGTGCTCACCCCCCTGATGAAGCCCCTGGGCCTGGGGGACTGGCGCATCTGCACCTCTCTGATCTGCGGCTTCACCGCCAAGGAGAGCGTGGTTTCCACCATGGAGCTGCTCTTCGGCGGCAGCGTGGAGGGGGCCATGACCGCCCTCAGCGCCGCCTGTATGCTGGTGTTCTCCCTGCTGTATACCCCCTGCGTGGCGGCGGTGGCCGCCATCCGGCGGGAGCTGGGGCGGCGCTGGTCCCTGGGGGTGGTGGTATGGCAGTGCGTCTTTGCCTGGCTGGCGACTCTGGTGGTCCGAGGCGTCCTCATTTTGCTGGGAGTATAGGAGCATGAATATCTGGGATATCCTAATCATTGTTCTGCTGGCCGTCGTCCTGGTCCGGGGGATCCTGCGTCTCCGGAAGAACCGGGGAGGCTGTTCCTGCGGCTCGGGGAATTGCAGCGGCTGCAGCGGAGGAAAAAACTGTCCCGGCTGTACGCTGACTGCCGGGATGAATCAAGAGAAAAACGACGAGGAGCGCCGGTAACGGTGCTCCTCGTTCTGCCGTGCGCCTATTTTCCCTTCGGCGCCGCGCACACATCCATGAACCAGTGCTTTCCCGCCGGGTCCAGGGCGACCTCGGTCGTCTTCAGCGCGCCCTTTTCCGTTTCAAAGCCGAAGTCCTGACGCAGGATGCGGATATACTCCCCCCCGGTGATGCTTGCCGTCAGTCCGGTGCAGCGGATCCGGCTCCCCAACTTTCCGGCCAGGTCGAAACCCTGCCGGTACCGGTCCCGGCCGCCATGGTCGAAGCTGGGGAGTTTCACCAGCCGGACCTCCACCTCCCCGGGTTCCCCGGCCGGGATGTGCGCGGTGAAGCGGAGATACGTTACCCGGGTCTGTCCGAGGACCTGGTCGAAGGCGCCCTCCAGGTCCCAGACCAGGGTCCGGACGGCGCTGCGGAGGTCGGCAGACCGCTCCAGCAGGAGCTGAAAGGTCAGGCCGACGAGGGTTTCCGTACTCACCCGGCCCGCCAGCTTATCCTCAAGGAAGGGCCTGCGATAGCTTCCCCAGAAGAGGGTCAGCATTTCCCCGAAGGTGCTCTCATACCGGGTCACCGTGGCGCCGGCGCTCTCCATGGGGGTCTCGCAGCGCCCGTCGGCATAGCCCCGGATGGACCAGGTCTCCAGATCTTCCCCCAGAACCAGGAGGTATGCCGTGTGCCTCCGTCCGGCTTCCACGGCCACGATCCGGGTGCCCGCGCTGTTCTGCAGGTCGTTGCTCCCGCCGTTGAAGCCGTAGGTGACCACGGCGGAGCTGCTCATATCCAGCGTGTATTCAAAGGCAACCGTGGGATACCCGGCCGACTCCCCCCTCTCCCCATGGAGGTCGGAGAGGGCGTACACCGTGACCTTCTCCTCCGGCCTGGGCAGAGGCGCCAGGGCGCGGTCCAGAGGATCCGTCCCCACCTGGGCCTCCGCATCCGCCCAGGAGAAGAAGGAAGGGCTGCCGGGGCCGATGAGCAGCTCCGTCTCCGCCGCCTCCCCGTTCACCGTGATCCCGGGGAGCAAGTCCGCCGAGTCCGTGAGGGTGGAGATGAAGGGGTAATACAGGGTGCGGGTCCCGGCCTCTCCGGCGGTGAGCCGGTAGCTGTCCGTCACCAGGCAGGACTGCCGGCGCAGCGGGTCGGCGTACTCCCCGGCATCCCCCCGGTCCGGATCGAAAAGAGAAAAGTCGAAATCCACCCGGCGGTCCGCCGTCAGCCCCTCCTCTTCTGCGGTGAGGGGAAGCACCGGGCCGGCATAGAAGTGGTATGCGGCCAGGTTCTGGCCGCCTCTGCCGCCGGTGCCGGAGCCGCCGATGGGGAAGGGAAGGGCGATATACACCCCCAGGGACTGAAGGAGGAACCAGCCTCCGACCAGGAAACAGAGGCAGGCGGCCGCCAGGCTGAGCCTTCTCAGGGCGGGGCGGCGGAGAGGCCGGGCGGCTTCTTCGATATACTCCTCCCGCACCGCCGTGACGGCGTCATACAAAACCAGCGTTCTTTCCTCGTTCACAGGCTGATCCCCTCCTTTTCCAGGGCGGTCCTCAGGCTTCGGCGCAGCCGCAGCATTTTCTGGGCCAGGCGGGCGGGACTGAGGCCCCGTTCCTTTGCCAGGTCCTGCAGGGGCATGCCGTACCAATACCGGCGCAGGAAGAGCCGCCGGTCCTCCGGACTCAGCTTCCCCAGCCAGGCGTCCAGCGCCCGGCCCAACTCCCTGGTCTCCAGGGTCCCCTCCACCGTAACGGGGGAGGGGAGGCAGTCCTCCAGCTCGCTGAGCAGCGCCGTCATGCCGGGATCCCGCTTCTTCCGATGCTCCCGGTTCCACCGGCTGAGGGAGAGGTTCCGCACCACCCGTCCCAGCCAGGCCCGGAGGCTAACGGGCCGCTCCGGGGGCATGGCGTTCCATGCGGCTTGCCAGGTGTCGCTGACGGTCTCCTCCGCGTCCTCCGGACTGCCCAGCAGGTTCACGGCGATGCCGTAGCAGTAGCCGCCGTATTTCTCCCTGGTCTCCTGGATGGCCTGCTCGTTTCGCGCCCAATACAGGGCGACGATACCCGCGTCCTCCATGGCCCGCCTCCTTTCCTTATGCCTGGTCCTTCACTGGAGCAGTACCGTTTTCCCGCCGGATATTGCCTCGGGATCAGAAAAAACGCAAAAAAGAGGGGACCCGGGGGAACGGGACCTCTCTTTTTCCTTCTATTGACGCTCTCCGGCGCCTTCCCGGAAACGCAGACGCATCTGATGCCAGCGCGTTCCGCCGTGGACGGATTTCTCCGTTACCCCCTCGTCCCGGAAGCCCAGACGGGCGTAAAAGGGGAGCAGCGCCTCCTTGCAGGTGAGCACCAGCCCCAGCCGTCCCGCCTCCCGGGCCTCCCGGATCAGCCGCTCCAGCAGCCGGGTGGCATAGCCCCGGCGGCGATGGTCCGGATGGGTGTCCACCCCGAAGATCATCTGCCAGGCCCCGTCCTCCCGGTGGAGGGAGGGGTCGGCGTACATCTCATCCCGCAGGTCCGGCTCCGGGGTGCAGAAGCCGTCCAGAAAGGCCAGGAGCTTCCCCTCCTCCCAGAGCAGGAGAAAGTGCTCCGGGTACACCGCCAGTCTGCCCGCCAGGGTTGCCCGATCCGCCGCCTCCGCCGGAGGAAAGCACAGGGCCTCCAGGGCGGAAACCGCCTCCAGATCCCCGGGATTTCCATGGCGCAGGACGATCATACCCATTCCTCCTTCCGATGCAGATGCCGTTCTGCCAGAAGACTTAAGCCCAGGCCGACGCCCAGGCCAAGAAGGACCCCCGCCAGCACATCTGTGGGAAAATGGAGGAAGAGATACAGCCGGGAGAAGGCGATGAGGCTCGCCAGGATCAGAGCGGGAACGCCCATGCGCCGGTCATACCGCAGCAGGATCGCCGCGGCGATAAAGCCGGAGAGACTATGGCCCGAGGGAAAGGAGTAATCCCGGGGCAGCGCCGTCAGCAGGACAACGGTCTCATCCAGCCAGCAGGGCCGGGGTCGGGCGGCCAGAGGCTTCAGCAGCAGATTGCCGATCAGGAGGCTGCAGATCAGTCCGGCTGCCAGGGTGATCCCGCACCGCCGATGCCGCTTCAGCAGGAGCAGGACCAGGGCGGCAAGGATCCAGATAAACCCATAATCGCCCAGGCGGGAGAGGGCCGGCATGGTCCGGTCCAGAAACGGACAGCGGAGATGAGCCTGTATCCAGTACAGGATGGAAAAATCCAGCTCCAGCAGCATGCGCCCTCCCCTAAGTCCGCTCCAGGCACCAGGCGATGCCCAGGGCCATGCGTCTGTCCGGCTCCTGAAAATGGTTCCCGGGATTCGACACAAAGGCGCAGTCCGTCCCCCGGGCCAGAAGCAGATCTCGGAAAGCCAGGGTACAGTCCTCTACCCGGCTCAGTACCGGATTCCGGCTTTTTTTCTCCTTATCCCCCAGAGAGAGGTACACCCGCTCCGGGCGGCCGGCAAGGGGATGGGCCTCCGCATATTCCGAAAAGCCCGGGAACCACAGGGACCCGGAGCAGCACACCGCCCCTGTCAGCCAGGGGAGCCGGAACAGGGCATACGCCGCCAGCAGCCCCGCCAGGGAATACCCCGCCAGATATACCGGCGCCGCCGAAGCCCCGAGGGCTGCCCGCGCCTTGGGAAGAAGCGCCTTCTCCACCCGTTCCAGGGTGGCGTTTCCGCCGCCGCCGAAATCCTCCCCGCCCTTGAACACCGCCTTCCCGGGCCAGGGGGAGAGCTCCCGGTCCCAATCCGATACCGGGAAGGCGGCCAGGGCGAAGGGCGAATCCGTCAGTTCCCGGAGACAGTCCCGGATCCGGCCCGGCTCCTCCTCCCCGGGCAGGAGGAAGACCGGAGCAGTCTCCCGTTCCCTTTCCGCCGGGTACAGAATAAGGTCTGATGCGCTCATTTTCCGTCCCGCTCCTTTCTGCTTCCCGCGGTGAGGCGATAGCTGATGTCCAGCAGCTCCCGCACCGTTTCCTCCTCCGCCGAACCATCCAGGAGCACCCCCAGCCAATGGGTCTTGTTCATGTGCCAGGCGGGGACCACCCCGGGCTTGCCCAGATAGGAGCCGCTGAGCAGGGGGCCGCATTTCACATCCAGCAGGAAGACCGCCTCGTCTCCGGACAGGCCCAACTTGCTCCGGGGAACGCGCATCACCACGGCGTACCACTTTCGGTTTTCCCGATGCCGGAGGATATAGGTCTCCGGCGTTTCGGGAAAGAGGCGCTCCGGCTCCGTGCCGTAGGTCTTCCGGGCGTACGACGCCAGCTCTGCCTGGTCCATGGCTCAGCCCAGCCAGGCCAGGAGCTCGGCCGCATTGGTATCCGGCTTCACCTTGGTCTGGACCTTCACGATGGTTCCGCTTTCGTCGATCACATAGGTGCTGCGCACCACGCCCATGGTCGTCTTCCCGTAGATCTTCTTCTCCTGCCAGACGCTGTAGGCCTCAATGGCCTTCCGATCCGGATCGGAGAGAAGGGGGAAGGACAGGGCGTACTTATCCGCGAATTTCCGGTGGGAGGCGACGCTGTCCCTGCTGACGCCGATGACCACGGCGTTCTTCGCGGCAAATTCCCCGTTCAGGGCGGCGAAGGCCTGGGCCTGACGGGTGCAGCCCGGGGTATTGTCCCTGGGATAAAAATAGAGAATGATCTTCTTTCCCGGAAAATCCTCCAGGCTGACGATCCTGCCGTCCTGATCCGCCAGGGAAATGGCGGGGGCTTTGCTTCCTGGCTCCAGCATCGGGCACCGCTCCTTTTTCTGCCTTTTTTTCGCGCTTCCCCGCGGCCTGCGCGGAAAGAAGCCTGCAGGGGCATTATACCATAGCCGGGCTGGGGGCACAACCGGGATAGGGAACTCAAAAACTTGACAAAATGAAAAATAAATGAAATAATAAATTAAAATATTTGTAAGGAGGGACAGTATGAAAAGAGCGATTGCGTTGATCTGTGCGGCGCTGTTCCTTGCCGCCATGTTCGCCGGCTGCAGCGGTCCGACGGGAAATCCGGGAAACACCGCCGGGCCGGAAATAACCGTAGCGCCGCCTTCCCAGGCTCCGGCGACCAAAGCTCCGGTGGTTACGGAGGCCCCGACAGCCACCCCCGAACCCGAGCCGGATTCCCCCTATCACTTTGCCAAGGGCAACTACAGGGCGGACGCCGACGGGATGCCGCTGGAGAAGTACACATACGAGCTGCCCCTGACCACCACGGACGAGGAGCTCTCCTGCTGGACGACGCTGTACACCCCCCAATGGCTGGAGACGGAGTATGCGGAAAGCCCCTATCCCATCGAATTGGAGAAGGTCACCGGCGTCCACATCGCCTATAATGTCGTCAGCTCCGCCACCCGGTCGGATAACTTCTCCGTCATGCTGGCCGCCGACGAGCTGCCGGACATCATGAGCCAGGCGAACTACTTCTACAGCGGCGATTTCCGCAAGGGGATCACGGAGGAAAACTACTTTGTCAACCTGTACGACTGGCGGGAGTATATCCCCAATTACCTCTATGAGGTGAACAGGAGTCCCGAGGACGAGGGCCTGCAGAATTCCGTTTATCTGCAGGATGACCTGATCGGCTGCTTCTACTGCCTCCGGGACCGGGCCTATGTGCAGAACGGCGTTTTCGTCCGCGGCGACTGGGTCGATCAGCTGGACCTGGACCCGGATATGTTCAAAACCTGGCAGGGCATTTACGATGGCCTGATGGCGTTCAAGACCCAGATCCCCACCGCGACCTATCCCTGCATCCTGTTCACCACCCTGGAATCCGGCGGTTTTCATTGGAACTGTTTCGATACCTATTGCTATACCGGCTCAAGCATGATGATGCTGGCGGATGAAAACGGGAAGGTCTTCGGCGCCAACACGACCTATCGGGATAAGGAGCTGATGACGGAGATCAACCGCTGGTTTATGGACGGGATATTCGATCCCATGTGGATGAGCTTCGATACCATGACTGCGGCGGGGTACATGGACCGCTGGGTCGGCGACCAGATCGGCTACTCCGTGCAGTCCACCAGCACCGGCATCGAGCAGGAGATCATCCTGGATACGCCCGGGGCGCAGATGCTCCCCATGCCGGACCCGGTCCTGTACGAAGGACAGATCCTCCATGTGGGGACCAATGACAGCCGCCTGTACTACGGCTCCGCAGCCATCAGCGCAAAATGCAAGAATATCCCGCTGGCGCTCACCTGGATCGACTGGCGTTACTCCGAGGAGGGCTCCGATTTCTGCACCATGGGCGTTGAGGGGTATGCCTTTGAGTACAACGAAAAGGGCGAAAAGCGGGTCAGCGATTTTGTGCGCAGCAATCCGCTCTATGTGTATTCCATGCATATTCTGCTGTACGCGCTGAACAGTATGACGGATCCCGGCCTGGATAAGAACTATCAGCATTACTGGTATGACGGCGGCGACCGCATCATTGAAACCTATGATCTCTTCGCGTCCTACAAGAAGGCGGGATTCGACGGCGCCTTCCTCCTCCCCAGAAGCCTGAAGCTGACGGACGACGAACGCTCCGCCTCCTCTACCCTGGGCGCCGAGCTGGGAACCTATATTTCCGAAAACTATCTGGCGTTTGTGGACGGCTCCAAGCCCCTGACGGAATGGGATGCCTATGTGCAGGGGCTGGAGGAGATCGGCCTGAACGAGTATCTTGAGATCTATCAGGGCGCTTATGAGCGGGTAAAGTAAGGGCATACGGGCGTCGGACCTGCCGGCTTCCGGCAGGTGAGCGTGTCGACAAAGCCGACACGCTTCAAATCGGACCCGCTACGCTGGGCTCCGATTTGAGAAGGATTATATCGCCGCTGCGCGCCTGCGTCGTCGCAAATCTCGCGGGCTTTGCTTCCGCGGTTTGCGAGGGAGCCGCGAAAGCTTGCAGACGCTCGATTGCTTCTCCTCCTCAAACCGAAGCGGCTGCTTCGGTTTGAAAAAGGACGAG